>JBBSPE010000114.1:0-14462 GCA_038259155.1 Gemmatimonadales bacterium | reverse complement strand
GCGGGCATCCGGCGCGGCGGCCGTCTGCGTGGCGGCCACCATGGCCGGTCGTGCTTCCGGCAGCGCGTCCATGATGCGCGCCTGCAGGTAGGCCGGCGTGGTCATGCGACGACGCGAGGTGGTTTCGTCGGCGATGCGGCTCCACAGCGCAACCTGACGGGCATCCACCGTGCGTGCATCGGCCTCCGTCGCCTCACCATCCAGCCAGGCATGGATGACAGCGGGCGTGGTGCCAAGCGCCTCGGTGCCGGGCAGCGGCACTTCACGGTCGGACAGTGGCGCGGCGCCAGCGGCGCGGGCGGCATCACGGCCCAGGCTCGGACGGTCCGTGCCTTCGTTGGGATTCAGTGGCTCGAGCATCAGGCGTATTTCTCCTCTAAGAGCGCCTGCAAGGCTTCGCGTGCCCGATGCACGCGCATCTTGAGTGCGCCAACGGTGGTTCCGAGCAGATCCGCCATTTCTTCGTACGAACGGCCTTCGACATGCTTCATGACGAATGCCTCCCGAAGAGACGGCGCCAACTCCGCCAGTGCTCCGTCAAGATCCTGCCGCAACTCCGTGCGGTCGAGATCCTCGTCGGGCGTGGTGTAGTTGGACGGTTGATCGTCCTCGTCATAGCTCAGGTGCGACCGCCGAATGTTCTTCAGCCAGTCCTTGCACCCGTTGGCCACGATCCGGAACAGCCAGGCATCGAATCGTCCGCGGACTTCACCGAGATGGTGATAGGCCTTGATGAACGATGTCTGGAGGATATCCTCGGCCACGTCCGGCGAACCGGTCATACCGAGGGCGTGTCGATACAGCGCATCGCTGTAGCGACTGATCAATGTGGCGAACAGATCGCGGTCTCCCGCGATAACCCGTCCGATGATCTCCTGGTCCGAGTCGACGTCCGTCGACAATGCCGCGTCAGTATTGGTCACGGCGCTAGGATAACCCCGAGTCGGAGCTTGGGACAGTCCTCGGTGGGCAGGAGATGGAAACGCGAGCGTTGCAGTCGTCACGAGAACATGACGAGCGGTGAGCCTGCGAGTAACACGTGTAACTCACGTCACCAAAGCGGTTTAGGTGCACGTGGCGCCTTTCGGGCGTGGATGGCTGTTGCATGACGGACCGCATGGGTTTTCCCTCTGTGATTGCGGGGCGTTGATGCTCAGTGCGTGACATCCGAGGGGGAGCCGTGCGTGGGGGACGGGTGCGCGGACGCGGACGCAGAAAACGCACGCCACCCGTGGGTACGAACCAGCGCGCCGTCGGCGTCAAGCTGCGGTGCCGGGTGACGGCAGGTGCCGCCGGTCGCGGGCGGCGGCCCGAACAGCAGGTCCGCGCCGACCGACGTGAGGGCGTCGGCGACGCTCTGCACCACACCGCAGGGCACACCAGCGCGCGCGAATGTGTCCATCCAGATCGCCGATGCCTGCCCGCCCAGTACTTCCTGCATGGCCTGCACCAGCCGCTCCCGATCGGCAACGCGGCCGGCATTGGTCCGCCAGAGACCGTGCGCCAGCTCGGTGGGCAGCACCAGCACCTTGGCGCAGGCGAGCCACTGTGCGTCGGTGCCAACGGCGACCACGAGAGGGCGATCGGTCGTGTCAAAGAGTTGATACGGTACGAGGTTGGGGTGGGCGTTGCCCCATCGCGCTGCCTCTCGGCCGCTCACGAGCACGTTCTGCGCGACATTTGCCAACGCAGCCGTGGCGGAGGTCTGCAGCGCGATGTGAAGGCGCCGATTGGCGCCGGGGCGCCCACGGGCGGCGAGGGCGGCCAGAATCGCGATGGCTGCGTCCTTGCCAGCGATGACGTCCACGAGCGCCGTGCCGACTTTGTGGGGCGCGCCGTCCACGGGGCCGGTGATGGCCATCCATCCGGCTTCCGCCTGCACGATGAAGTCATAGCCGGGACGTGCGCTGTGCGGACCGAAGCCCGAGATCGTGCACCAGATCAGGGTGGGGAACTCGTGCAGCAAGGCGTCGGGATCGAGGGAGCGTCGCGCCAGCATGCCCGGCAGGAAGTTGTCCACCACCACGTCGGCCTCGGCGAGCAGCGTCCGGAGTTGCAGCCGGTCGTCGGGCGCATCGAGGTCAAGCGCGATGCTGCGTTTGTTGCGATTGGCGGCGCGAAAGTAGGCGCTGAGCCCATCGGCGGCGAACGGTGGCCCCCACGAACGGGTGTCGTCGCCGCCGTGTGGACGTTCCACTTTCAGGACATCGGCGCCCAAATCGGCGAGCATCATGGCGCAGAGTGGACCGGCGAGGACGCGTGACAAATCCAGAACGCGGAGGCCTTCGAGTGGTTGTGATGTCATTCTGTCTTTTTTGTGTTGCGTTTATGCACCGAAAACAACATACAAACTACGAACGAACGCGAATTTGTATCGCCGCACGATACGCCACCGCTGCACGGGTCTCCCTGTCAGAGAACGTTATCATACCTTGCGTAGATGTCCAGAAATCATATAGTTACACCGTTCGGATTCCACCCGTTTTCTCTTGGTGCCGTCGCTGGCCGCCCCGTAAGCGCCGCGACTGTTGTTATCTGCGCTTTCACGCGGGCCCTTCGGGGTCCTTGCATGCCTTGTTCTGCCGATGGTTTCGGCGCTGAACAGTTGGCAGGAGACCTTACGTCCATGGCCGATAAGTCGTCGGATGGCGATTCCTCCGCGGAATCTGAAACGCCTGCGCCGGCCTCACCGCCGCCGCGTCGCGGTCCAGGGCACCGGGGGGCAGACGCCAGCGACACCGCCGCGGAGATGGCCCGCCGAGCGCATGAAATCAGTCTCGAAGCCGGGAGCCGCATGTCCGGCGCCATGCGCGAGGTCGTTCGTGCAGCCGCGGGCCTGAGCGCCTTCGCCATTGAAAGCTCGCGCGAACTCATCCATTACATGGTGCGCCGCGGTCAGATGAACTCGGACGAGGCGGACGCACTGATTGCTGAAGCCGAGGCTGCCTACATCGAGATCCATGGCGCGCTGCCCAAGCCCGAGCCACCAAAGCCCGCGCCCAAGCCGCAGCCGCTCAATGTGCGCCCGCCCGCGCCCAAGCCGGCCGCGCCGCCGACACCCGTAGCGGCGCCTGCCCCCGAGGCACCGGCCAAGAAGGTAGCGGCGGCCAAGGAAACCGCAGAAACGCCGGCCAAGGCGCCAGCCAAGCAGAAGGCAAAGCCCGCCGCCAAGTCGGACGACGCGCCTGCCGCCACCAAGTCGGCCGCGAAGCCCGCCAGCAAGACGACCAAGTCGGCGACCAAGGCGCCGCCCAAGACGTCCAAGCCCTCCACCAAGGCACCGGCAAAGGCTGCGACCAAGGCGCCGGCCAAGAAGGCAACCAAGGCGCCGGCCAAGGCCGCCAAGGCCCCAGCCAAGAAAGCGGCCAAGAAAAAGTAGTCGCCGTCGTGCCTGCGTCGGCTGCGCTCCGTGCGAGCGCCCCAACTCGCCTCGACTTCGGGGGGGGCTGGACAGACGTCCCGCCCTATCCACAGGAGCGAGGCGGTTTTGTCTGCAACGTCGCCATCGAGCGACGCGCCACGGTCACGCTCCGCACGCGTCCGGAGCCTGCCGCCACCGAGGCCGCGAACGCGCCGATCATCCGCGCTGCGCTCACGGCCGCTGGCGTTCCCCAGCTGGACGTCAGCCTCCACAACGATTGTCCCGTCGGGGCCGGGCTTGGTGGGTCGTCCGCCGCCGGCGTGGCCATGGCAGCCGCCCTCGCCACTTGGCACAACGAGCAGGTCACCCCGGCGCAGCTGGCCGAACGCAGTCGAGCGCTCGAAGTGGACCACCTCGGCATCGCGGGCGGGCGTCAGGATCACTACGCCTCGGCGTTCGGTGGCGCGCTCGGCCTCGCGTTCGACGACCAGGTCACCGTGACGCCGATCGCGCTCTCGGCCAGCACGCGCGACGCGCTGGAAACACGCTGCCTGGTCTACTTCACTGGCGAGTCCCGCATCTCGGGCGACACCATCAATGCGGTCCTGGACGCCTATCGAAATGGCGCGTCGAACGTCGTGCTGGCGCTCGACCGCATGGCCACGCTCGCACGACTCATGGCCACCTCCCTGGCGGTTGGTGACCTCGATGCACTGGGCGCACTCGTGGGTGAGCATTGGGTGCACCAACGCTCGCTGCACCCTGGCATCCCAACGGAACGCATCGATACCCTGATCAGTCAGTCGCTGGCGGCGGGGGCACTCGGCGCCAAGCCGCTGGGTGCCTCTGGCGGTGGTTGTGTGCTGGTGATTGTCCCGGCGGGTCGCGAGGCACCAGTACACGCGGCCATCGGTGCGCTCGCAGAGCGACTGCCATTCCGCGTCGCCTCGCGTGGCGTTGTGGTGGAGCGACTGCTCGACTGATCGCCGGACAGGTGGACGCCGTGCTATCATGCTCGCATGTCCTCCCGCTTCCCGCTCGATGCCGTCGCCCTGACTGAAGCACTTGTCGCGATCGACTCGCGCAATCCCGATCTTGTGGCGGGCGCGCCCGGTGAGCGTGAGGTGGCGCAGGTGCTCGCCGACGTGCTCGCCGGATGGGGCTTTGCGGTGTCGGTGGATGACGTGCAGCCCGGCCGCCCCAATGTGATCGCGCGCATCGGCCCCACGGGTCGGACGCCGCTGCTGCTCAACGGTCATCTCGACGTGGTGGGCGTGGACGGCATGATACACCCACCGTTCGTACCCACACGCGATGGTGATCGCCTGTATGGACGTGGAGCCACCGACATGAAGGGCGGTGTGGCGGCCATGTGCGTCGCTGCCGCCCGCGCGGCGGCACGCGGCGCGCTGGTCAGCGAGATCATCATCACCGCCGTCTGCGACGAAGAGTTTGGCAGTCTTGGCACGCAGGCGCTGATCGATCGGGGCGTGCGTGCCACTGCCGCCATCGTCACGGAACCCACGCGACTTGCGCTGTGCCCGGCACACAAGGGCTTTGCGTGGTTCAATGTCACGGTGCACGGGCATGCCGCGCATGGCAGCCGCCCGGACGTCGGGGTAGACGCGATTGCGCACACGGGCCTGCTGCTCGCCGCGATGGTGGAGTTCGAGCGCGATGTTCTGAGCACGCGCCGTCATGCGCTGTTGGGCTCACCGTCCGTCCATGCGTCCACGATCGATGGCGGCACCGGCTGGTCCACCTACCCGGATCGGTGCGCCCTGCAAATCGAGCGGCGCACGATTCCCGGCGAAACCGCCGAGGCGTTGTTGGCCGAACTGCTGGCCTTGTGTGACCGGGTCACGCGCGCGCACCCGGCATTCCGCGCCGAGGTAACGCCCCACACGGCGCAGCCGGCCAATGATCTCGCGCTCGACGCGCCGGTCATGCAAGCGCTGCATGCAGCGGTCGCACATCACGGTCTCGACGCACCTGTCGAGGGTCTCTCGTGCTGGACGGATGCCGCGCTGCTGTCCGCAGCCGGCATTCCGGCGGTGTGCTACGGGCCCGGCGACATCGCGCGAGCGCACGGAGCCGAAGAATGGGTGAGTATGCGGGAAATCCAGCAGGCGGCGGACGTGCTGGAGCGCGTCTGTGCCGGTTGGGGGCGCTGAGCGGTGCCCCGCCTCTCCGTGAGCCAGTATGACGTGCTCGAGCGAGCCATTGATCGGGGCAGCCGCCTGGTCGTGCGTCGGCGGCAGCACGAGTACGTGGTGGTGCCGGAACGGCTGGCGTTTGACGGGGGACGCGAACAGCTCATCACGCGGCACCCCACCACTGGAGATCGCATGGTGTTCCAGCTCGACGAGCTGGACGGCCTGGAGGCGGTGCGATGAGCGCGCGTTTTCCGCTGGTGGCGGTTTACGCAGACGAGTCGTGTCTGGGCAACGGCAAGGCCGGCCGCACCCCCGGCGGCGCCGGGGCGCTGGTGGAGTATCAGGGCCGCGACGGCCTCGTCCGCCGCTTCGACTTGTGGCTGTCCGAACCGGACACCACCAACAACCGCATGGCATTGCGCTCGGTGATCGACACCTTCGACGCCATCTCGGCGAAGGGCAACACGTTGAGCCTGCGGTTCACCACCGACTCCCGTTACATCGTGGATGGGATGACGCAGTGGGTGCGCGGCTGGCGGGAGCGTGGCTGGCGGCGAAAGGCGGGCGCCGTGGAGAACGTGGAGCTCTGGCAGGAGGCCGTGGAGGCGCTGCGCGACCACGAGGTGGAGTGGCGCTGGGTGCGAGGGCACGCTGGCCACGCGCAGAACGAGTACGCGAATCACCTCGCCACGCGTGCCGCGGCGCAGCAGGATCAGTCGCCCGGCCTTGTGTCGTCCATGTTTGACGACTGGCTCGGGGCACAGCGCGCGGGCAGCACGGGCGCGCCCGACGCCTTCCCTGAGTCGGACACGTTCCGGCCAGCGCCGCCCCTGTGACGAAACGGGCAGGCCGCGGCCGTGACGCCGTGGACCAATCAGGCGTCGATGGGGGACGGACGTGCGGCACTCCGCCGCTGCTGCCCCTGACCTCTCTTCGCCATGTTCAAGCTTCTCCTCATCCTCACGGTTGGTGTGGCCATCGGCTACGGCTACGGCTGGAACGACGCGCAGGTGAACTCCAAGGCCGTGTACGAGCGCGTGGTCGACAAGATTGGTGGGAGCAATCGCGAACTCGTGTCCAACGACATCGACGCGCGCGTGGCGAATGGCGAGGGCCGCTGAGCTTCTCGGCTGCGCACTCCATGGACGATCTCGATCGGCTGGCGTTCCGCGTCGCGCGAACCGTGCGCACGACGTACCCGCACCTGCTGGAACACGGATTCACGCTCGCTGACCTCGAGGAGCGGCTCGCGCCGTACCCCGAGGCGCGACGAGAAATGGCGTCCGGTGGCCTTGACGGCTACGAGCTCACGGTGCTTCGACTGCTCGCCGGCGAACGCGGCTATCTGGCCGCCGAGCCTGAGCTGCAGGAGGCTTGTCGCCGCGCCATGCAAATGGCTTCGCCGACCGTCTCGATCGTCCGGACCTGGGCCAGCAGCACGCTCACGCTGCGGCAACAGGCGTTTTCGTTGGCAACCGAGCGAGGCGCGACGCCACCGGCGACCGCTGGGGCAGGCGACACACTGAATCAGATGTTCGCGATGCACGACGAGCCCACGCGCACCGGATCGCAGGAGGTGCATGTCAACCGCGTCGAGTCACCGGAACCCCTGTCCAGCGGCTGCCAGTGTCATTTCTGTGGCGGCACGCTGCCCACCGCACGCACGCTCAAGTTCTGCCCGTACTGCGGATTGGACCTCACCGTGCGGCACTGCCCGGCGTGCAGCACGGAGCTGGAGCGGACGTGGCAGTTCTGTGTGACGTGCGGTCGGCAGACCGAGGATGTGGAAGCGTTGGTCGGGACGGGGGCGGACAGCTCCCGTCGCGTTGCTACGCCACCGCGGCCGGAGACGTGAACCGGGCGCCGCTCCGGGTTGCGACACTGGCCGGCGACGGGATCGGTCCCGAAGTCACGCACTCCGCCGTCGCGGTGCTCCGCACGGTGTGCGATCGCTACGACATTGCGCTCGACATCGAGGCGCTGCCCTATGGGGCGACGTGGTATCTCGCCACCGGCGACGCCATGCCGTCCGGCGAACCGGAACGTCTGGCCCGATCGCGCGACGCGCTGCTGCTTGGCGCGCTGGGCGATCCGCGCGTGAAGGACCACGACCACGTCCGCAAGATCCGGCACGCGCTCCTGCACAAGCTCGATCTGTACGCCAATCTGCGACCGGCGCATCAGCTGCTGCCGCGCCTCTCCCCGCTGGCGAGAGTACAGGCGGAGCGCGCGAAGATCGATATCGTGGTGATCAGCGAAAATCTCGAGGGATTCCATCCCGACCGGGACCGACGCGTCCGCGTCACGGACGATGAGGACGCGCATGTCACGGAGGAGTGGCACACGCCACACCTGGTAAATCGACTGGTGCGCTTTGCGTTCGAGTGGGCGCGACACCGCGGGCGAAAGCGCGTGACGCTCGTGGACAAGACCAACCTCGTTCCCGCGCACCGACTCTGGCGGCACGCGTTCGGCATGGTCGCCAGCGAGTACCCGGAGCTCGCGCACGACATCCGCTTGGTGGACACCGTGGCACACGATCTCGTGCGTGCACCGGAGCGACTGGACGTCCTGGTGACCACCAACCTCTTCGGGGAGATTCTGAGCGATCTGACGGCGGGTCTGGTGGGCGGGCTGGGGCTGGCGGCCAGCGCCAACATGCACCCCGGCCGCTGCTCGGTCTTCGAGCCGGTGCACGGCAGCGCACCCGATCTCGTGGGCACGGGCCGCGCCAACCCGTTGGCGGCCATCCGCGCCGCGTCGCTGCTGCTCGACACCTGCGGGTATCGGGCCGCGTCGGCCATGGTGGACGCAGGCGTCCTGGCCTCGCTGAACGGTCAGGTCACCACGCCCGATCTCGGTGGACGGGGCTCCACCGGCGCCGTGACGGATTACGTGGTGCGCTACCTGCGCACGGCGCCGTTGGTGCCGATGCGGGACTAAACGCGCGGTAAACGGGTATTTTCCCGTATGCCAAGCACTCCTCAGATTCTCACGCCAGCCGCCGTCGGCCGTACGACGCTCGCCGGCACGCGCCCTGCAGCGCGTCGTGTCGGCGCCACGCCGTCGCGGCGCATCGCCGGGCTGTTGGTCCTGCTCGGTGCCGCACTGAGCGCCTGCGTGCCCGCGCAGACGGTGCCCGACGCGCTACCGGGCGCCGACGAGGCGGTGCGGTGGCCCGTGCAGGTGCAATCGCACGTGGATCTGTGGCTCCACGGCTTCGGCATGATCACCACCGATACCACGCCGGTCCCCCTGTTTCGGCGCGGCTATCGCGATTCGCTCACGGTGATCAAGAACGGCACCAACGCGTACACCACGCTCGACGCGAATCGTGCCGAGCTCTCAAAGACGCTGGGCAACACACCGGCGCTCACCAACGCGCAGTTTTTGGTATTCTCGTTCCCGACGTGGGAGTCGCTGTCCGGTGCGATCGACCTGTTTCTCAAGCTCGAGGGGGACGCGCAGCGCGCGCCCAACGAGCAGAGCGGCGCCGAAGTCGCCTTCCTGGCTGCCCAGTTTCCCACGGCCGCCGATCGCACCTGGCTGCGCCGGTTCTACGACGGGCTCACCGACGAACGCAACGCATTTTACCAGGCCTATTGGACGCGCGCCCAGCGCGATCAGACGGCGGTGCTCACCGCCGTGACCCAGCTCTGGGAGCAGCAGTACCGCAATCAGTTCCAGCGCTTTCTGTCCAACACCCAGCAGCGAAACGGCACCATGGTGCTGTCGCTGCCGCTCGGGCCGGAAGGCCGGGCCGCGAGCAATCGGGAAGGCGGCGCGGTGATCGCGGTGCCATTTCCGGGGCGTGTCGAGGACGCACGCGAGGCGCTGCTGGTGTTTGCGCACGAGGTGGTGGGGAGCATCGCCGGCGCGGCGGTGAACGACAACACCACGCCGGCTGAGAAGCGCAGCGGCGACGCGGCACGCTTCGTCGCGCTCGCGCAGGTGCGCGCGGGAGCGATGCTGCTGGAAAACATCGCGCCGGAACTCGTGAACGCGTACGCGCAATACTATCTGGCGCAAGGTGGGCATCGCGTCGCGGCGCGCGGCACGGACAAGGAACGCCTCAGCGCGTTGGCGGCCGCCTACCCGCTGCCGCAGGCCGTGGTGGACGGCATGAAGCGACAGATCGAGATTGCGCTGGGTGGCATCTGATGCGTGACCAAACGGACGACACGTTCGTGCTCGCACCAACGTACGAATACGTATGACCGACGAATCCCGACCCACTGATCTCACACGCGCAGACGCCATCCTGCCCCGGGCCGCGCTCGAGCGTGTCCTGGCGCGCGCCACCGAGCTGCAGACGCAGGGCGCCGAGACGCCGGAAGTGATCAGCGAGGCACGTCTGCTCGAGATCGGACGCGAAGTCGGAATCGACCCGAACCACCTGCGGCTCGCGATTGCCGAGGAGCGCGGACGATCGCCCGTGCTGGCCGAGGAGCCAGGGCGCCTCGCCGAGGCGCTCGGCGACGCGGCGACGTTTGCCCAGCGCCCGGTACCGGGCGGTCCGGACACGGTGCTCGCGGCGCTCGACCGTTGGATGCAGCGCGAGGAACAGTTCACGGTCAAGCGACGCTTCGGCACGCGCATGTCGTGGGAAAAGCAGCGCAATGCGTTTGCCGCGATCAGCCGCAGCATGAGCGGGCGCTCCACGGACCTGTCCCGCGCCGACGAGGTGAGCGCGACGGTCACGGCGGTGGACGGCACACGCTCGCTCGTGCGACTGGACGCCGATCTGCGCGTGCACCGCAAGGCCAATCGGGACGGTGTGATTGTGCTGGCGGTCATGAACGCGCTCGTGGCCGCCGGTTGGTTGACGCCACTGGCGGTGCTCAGCAGCGTCTCCACCGCGCCGCAGAACCTGCCGATCATGGCGGCAGCCGCCGCAGTTGGCCTCGCAGCGCAAGGTGGCGCGAGCTATGCGATCTGGCGCGGCATCAAGAACGCGTTTCGCTCGACGGTTGCCCGAACCCAACTCCGATTGGAGCAGTTGCTCGACGCCCTCGAACACGGCGACCCGGGCGCACCGCCCACGTTGCTCGAACAGCTGCGGCAGACCCTCACGTCAACCAAGCGATAGCGCACGCGATGCACGCAGGCGCCACGCGAGGTTGCGCGACGTTCTGCTACGCAAACGCCAGTTCAAACGCCCGGCGCCGCACGCGCTCCACGAGTCGGCGCACGCCGGCGTTGCTCAGCACGAGCATGGGGCCCGCCATGAGCAGCGACTTCACCTCGCGACGCGAAATCTTGACCGTACCACCTGGCCGAAGCATGGCTGTGCTCTGCACGAGATCGCGCATGGTCGCGTAGGCGAACAGCAGCGGCAGCAGACAGAACAGACGAATGGAAATCGCGCGACGCGGAATGTCGAGCAGGTAGGTGCGCGCCTCCTCGAGGTCGTGCCACGCGAGGTCAATGAGCCGGCCGAGCGCCTCACGGTTGCTGCTCAGCAGATCGGGCGCGAGAATGCGCCCCTGCGTGCTACCGTGCGCGCGCAGCAACTCCTCCGGCACGTAGATGGAGTTCTCCTTCTCCACGTCCACGGCCACGTCCTTGAGGATGTTCACTGTCTGCAACGCTTCGGCGAACGCGCGACACCGCTCCCGCAGGATCTCGTAGCGCGCCTGGCCAATGCTCGGCGCGTGTTCGAACCAGAGATCGGTGAGCATGTACCCGACAGTGCCCGCCACGTAGTAGCAGTACTCCTTGTATTCCTCGAGGGTCTGGATGCGAATGCCATCCGGATAGCGGTGCACGAACTTCTCCATGCCCACCACCATTTCGGTCACCCACGTGAGCACGACTTCGCGCGTTTTTTCCGGGAGCTGCGTGAAGTGTGCATACACGAGGTCTGCGTGCTGCACGAGCGCCAGATGCGCTGGCTCACCCGGCAGGTTCTGGACGCCGCTCATGAACCGCGCCACCGCCGTGGGATCGTCGAAGCCCGCGAGCATCTCGCGGAACAGCACCGATTTGTCGGCGGGCGCAATGCCCGGCGCGTCTTCCACCGTGTCGGCGATTCGGCACAGCAGGTATGCATCGAGCACGGCCTGCCCCAAGTGCCCCGGCAGCACCTTGATGCCCAGCGCGAACGTCCGCGACACGGCAGGCAGGATACCCTCGCAGAACCGCCGCGCGTCGCGGCGCGAGACGGCGGTGGCAAGGTTGGCGTCGAGCGACGGATGAAGGGCCAAGGCGCAGAGGAAGGAGACGTTCGGTCGCCGGCCCATCTGGACCGGGCCGCTACGGAAACATACGAGCACAAGGGGGCAAGGTCACGGGGGGCGCGCACCGGATCCCTTGTCTCCTCGGCCACGCCCCATCAGACTCAGGGATGGTTGTTTCGTCCACCGTCCAACAGCACGCCCCACTGCCTCGGTCCCACACCGCTCCCGCCGCACCACTGGCCTCTCCGTCCGTGCCGATCGGGCACGGGCTGGCGAGCGCCATTGGTTCTGAGCCGAACGATTTAGGGCCCGCGCCCTCCGCGTTTCGCGGAACGTGGCGGACGGATCGGGAGGCGCGCGAGCTGTACGCGGAAGGCGCCGGCATCGCGCGTTGCGTCCCGGCGGCCGTCGCGGTCCCGATCGACGCCGACGATATCGCGACGCTCACCGTCGCCGCCCGCCGAGAGGGATGGTTCCTCATGCCGCGCGGTTCGGGGAGCGGGATGGCCGCGGGTGCCGTGGGGTCCGGCGTGGTGCTCGATCTCTCCCGCTTGCAGACCATGGACGCCGTGGACCGCGAACGCCGCACGGTGCGCGTTCAGCCGGGTGCCCTGCGCGGCACGGTGGACGAAGCGGCGCGGAAGCTCGGCCTGCGTTTCCCGGTCGATCCGTCCAGCGGCGCCTTCTGCACGATCGGCGGCATGGTGGGTACGAACGCCGCAGGCGCACGCACCATGCGGTTTGGTGCGACCCGCGAATGGGTCACCGGTTTGGAGTGCGTGTTCGCGAACGGCAGCCGAGTGTGGATTCGCCGCGGCGAGCCCGCGCCCGTCGGGGTGAAGCCGGTGCGCGCCCTGCTGGACGCCCTCGACAGCGCGCGCCGACACGTGAAGACCGCGGCCCTGTCACATCGCGGCGTCCGCAAGGAATCGTCGGGCTACGCGGTTTCGGCCGCTCTTGCAATACTCGCGCAGGATCCGTCTGCGACCGGCGAGGCCTTGATCGCCCTGCTCGTGGGCAGCGAGGGCACGCTCGCCGTTTTCACGGCCATCGAACTGCGCCTCATTCCGGTGGCAGGCGCCACGGCCACGGTGTTGGCATCGTTTCCCTCGCTGGAGAGTGCCACCCAGGCCTGCGTGACCGCGCGCGTGGCCGGTGCCAACGCGTGCGAGCTGCTGGACCGCACATTTCTGGAGGTGGCAGCCCGGGACGGCTCGCGTGGACTCCCGCGCAACGCCGAAGCGGTGCTGCTCGCGGAGGTGGAGGGCGACACGCTGCAGGCGGCACGTGATGCGGCCATTCTGCTCGGTCGCGCGTTCACCAAAGCTGGCGCCTTCGAGGTCACCACGGCGGCCCATCCGCTGGCCGAGCGGCGTCTCTGGTCGCTGCGCCACGCGGCCAGTCCAATCCTTTCGCGACTCGCCCCGCGACTTCGCTCCATGCAGTTCATCGAGGACGGCTGCGTCCCGCCGGACCAGCTGCCAGCCTACGTACACGGCGTGCGCGACGCGCTCGAACGCGTTGACACACTCGGCGTGATCTTCGGGCACGCAGGCGACGCCCATGTGCATGTGAATCCGCTGGTGGACGTGACCCAGAGCGACTGGCAGGCGCGCGTGCGCCGGCTCATGGACGACGTGTGCGAACTCACGGTGCGACTTGGCGGCACGCTCGCTGGCGAGCACGGCGACGGCCGATTGCGCGCATCGCGCTTGCCGCAACTATGGAGCGCCGAGGCGATGACCGCCTTTCGCGTGGTAAAGCAGGCGGCCGATCCGCACGGACTGCTGAACGCGGGCGTGAAACTGGCAATCGCAGGCGATGATCCGCTGGCATCGCTGCGTCACGATCCCGCGTGCACCCCGTTGGGAGCAACCGCGCGCACAGCACTCGATGCCATTGAACGCGACCGCGCCTGGCATCGCTTCCGCCTCGCCGCACTCGGCTGATTCCGGGCCCGCCCTCCTCCCCTCCAGTCGCCGCATGTATCTGTACGCCAAGATTTTTCATCTCGTGGGCATGGTGTCCTGGATGGCCGGCCTGTTCTACCTGCCGCGCCTGTTCGTGTATCACGCCGAGGCGCAGACGCGAACGGACGCCGCGCGCGACGTGCTCACCACACAGTACACCATCATGGAGCAGCGCCTGCTCGGCATCATCACCACGCCGGCCATGCTCATGACCTGGATTGGCGGCTTCACGATGATCGCCATGAACACCGCGCTGCTTTCGAGCCGCTGGCTGATCGTGAAGCTGCTGCTGCTGGTGGCGCTGTCCGGCTACCACGGCTGGATGGCCAGCGTGGTGCGGCGCCTGGCGCGTGGCGAGCACGTGATGACCGGTGATCGTTTCCGAGTGATGAACGAGGTCCCAACGGTCGCACTGGTGCTCATCTGCACGTACGCCGTGCTGCGCGACAGCGTCGGGCTGCTCACGGGGGCGGTGATCGCCGCCGGATTGACGGTGTTGTTGGGCATCGGCATCCAGTTGTATGGTGTGGTGCGCCGGCGCGGCGAAGCCCGACGTGCCGCTGTCGGCTAACGCACGCCCCGAGGGTTAGTTTTCCGGGTTGTACCGGCCACCTGCCATGCAGCCGCCCGACCGCCGTGGTCGTGCCCAGTTGCCCCTGAACGATCTTCCACCGCCCCATGTCCCTCGCCGAGTCCGCCATTCTGCGCGCGCCGCGCGTGACCGTGTTGTCACGCCCCGTGTTCACTGAGCCTGAGCATCTGCCCGTACAGTGGATGGGAGACAGTACACACGGCG
>JBBSPE010000113.1:0-14837 GCA_038259155.1 Gemmatimonadales bacterium | reverse complement strand
CCGTGACCGCCAGACCAGCCACGTCCGTGCTCTCCCACCAGTCGAGCTCCGTGATGCGGTCGGCTGCAACGCCCCACGCCTCGAGGTGCGCTCCAACACCAAGGGGCACCACGAACCGTGTGCCGAGTGTGGCAAGCGCTTTGATAGTGGGTGTGTCGAGATGGTCGTAGTGATCGTGCGAGATCACCACGGCATCAATGCTCGGCAACTCGGTGAGCGGGAGCGGCGGCGCGAAGAAGCGCTTGGGGCCCATGTACGAAAAGGGCGAGGCGCGCTCGCCCCACACGGGGTCGATCAGGAACCGATGCCCCTCCAGTTCGAGCAGCAGCGTGGAGTGGCCAAGCCAGGTCACCCGCACGCCGCTCGTGGGGCCGAGCGCGAAGCTGGCGGCGTCGCGAGGGACGATGGAGATCGGCGTGTCGGGCGTCCGGAACGATGAGCCGCCCGTGAAGAACTCCGTGAACATGCGCAGTGCAGGCCCGTCAACGCGGGGCCGGACGTTATGGAAGGCGCCGTCCCGCCACTGGGGCGACTGCTCCATGCGCGCCAGACGCTCGCCGCTGGCCTCGGCGCCCAGCGAGCCTCGCGCCGTCAACCAGAGCACCCCACCGGCCAGCAGGGCGACGACGGTGAGCGCGACTGTCACCCGTATCAGGACGCGCACGATGCGCGCGGTCACTGCACCGTCCCGTCCACCCGCCTGCTCGCGTGCCGCCGGTGCCGCGCCAGAAACGTCGCCACCAGTTCCTGACGCAGGCTCGCCACGGTGTGTGCGGGCATCGTCCCCTCCAGCGCCTGCGGCCAGAACAGCGCCCCCGACACCATGCCCCAGAACAGCTGCGCGGCCAGCTCGGGATCCGCCACGTCCAGCCGGCCGTCATCCGTCGCGTCGCGCAACCAGAGCGCCAGATACCGCGCGCCCACCTCCGCCTGTTCGGCCGCGCGCCGTGCGAGGGCTGGGTCTCGAAACAAGGCGCTGATCCCCACCCGGAGCAGCCCCACCCAGGCGGGATGCTGCAGCACACTGAGCTTGGCGTCCACGAAGGCCGAGAGCTGCACTTCGAGCGTGCGGTGCGGATCGTATGGGATCTGCTTGAGGGCCGTGGACTCGCTCAGGAACCGGTCCACCACCGCTTCGAACAGCACGTCCTTGCTGGGGAAATGATTGTAGACCGTGCGTTTGGAAGCGCCCGCCTGTTCCGCGATGCGGTCCATGCTGGTGTTGTCGTAGCCGTAGGTCTGAAAGGCGACGATGGCGGCGTCAATGATGGACTGCCGCTTGAGCTGTGTGCTGCGGGGTTTACGAGTAGGCACGGCGGGAATCTACACGACACGGTGTAGTGCAAGAAGGGTTGGCTTCCGACGTATGGAAACTACACTGTGTAGTGTAATCTGGCGCCAATCCACCACCCTCGACTCTTCGCATGAGCCACCGCACCCAGTCCCAACGCACAGCCTCGGGCCGCTTCGTGAACAGCATTCCCGAGCGCACGCCGCCCATGCTGCGCCTCCTGCGCGAATGGATCTCGACCAGCGCACCGTCCGCACCCGACGCTCCGATGCCGGTGGAGCGCCGCACGCGCACCGATTTCAACCAGCCCCCGGCCACCGGCCTGCGGGTCACGTGGCTTGGACACGCCACCACCCTCGTGGAAATCGACGGACGCACCCTTCTGATTGACCCGGTGTGGGCAGAGCGGGTGTCGCCGATTCCGGGCATCGGACCCAAGCGCTTTTTCGAACCTCCGCTCGCGCTGGAGGAGCTGCCGCACGTGGACGCGGTGCTCATCTCACATGACCACTACGACCACCTCGACCGACGGACCGTGGAAGTGCTCGGCATGCTCGGCCTCCCATTCATCACCCCACTGGGGGTGGGCGATCGGTTGATTGGCTGGGGGGTGCCGCGCAACCAGATCAGCCAGATGGACTGGTGGGAATCGCGCGAGGTCGGTGGAGTGACCATTACCGCCACACCCGCGCGGCACTTCAGCGGGCGGTCCGCGATCATGATCGATCGCAACCGAACTTTATGGTGCGGCTTCACGCTGATCGGCCCGCAGCACAAACTCTACTATACCGGCGACTCCGCCATGTTCGAGGGCTTCGCCCAGGTGGGCGAACAGCTGGGCCCGTTTGACGCGACGATGGTGGAGATCGGTGCCTACGATCGCCTGTGGGCGGACGTGCATCTCGGGCCGGAGCAGGCCGTTCACGCCGTGCGCGAAGCACGAGGCGGTCTGATCATCCCATTGCATTGGGCCACGTTCAATCTGGCGATGCACGGGTGGACGGAACCGATCGAACGCCTGCTGGCGGAGGCGGAGCGCACCGGCGCACGCGTGGTCGCGCCGCGGCCCGGGCAGCAGATCTCGCCCGACCTTCCCGTGCCCGTCGAGCGCTGGTGGCCCTCGCTGCCCTGGCAGTCCGCCACCGAACATCCGATCGTCTCGTCCGGCACAAGGCAAACGGCTGAATACGCAAGCCGTGCCACCCCCGCGATGGGCGCGAACGGCGGTATGGCCTCCGCCTGAGACGGCGCGCACTGACCGCAGCCGCGGGTCGCGGTGTACGAGCAGCACGCGGCGTCAGTTCGTCGCACGCGTGACGCGCTGCGTCCCGCGACTTCCTTCAAACCATTCCCGGAAACATCGGGAGGTATTCATGCTCAAGAACAAGATCGCGCTCGTTACGGGCGCTGGATCCGGAATTGGCGAAGCGGTGAGCCTGCTGTTCGCAAAGAATGGCGCTCGTGTGCTGCTCGCGGACGTGGACACCAAAGGTGCCGAAAGCGTCCGCAAACGCATTGAACAGGATGGAGGAGCCGCGCGCGTGTTCACGTGCGACGTGTCCAAGCCCGCCGAAGTCGAACAGGCTGTCGCCGACGCCATGGAGACATGGGGCCAGCTCGACATCGCCGTGAACAACGCCGGCATAGGCGGCGAACAACAGCCGCTGGGCAACTATCCGCTGGACAGCTGGGACAAGGTCATCGCGGTGAACCTGTCGGGCGTGTTCTACGGCCTTCGGTATCAGATCCCGGCCATGCTCAAATCGGGCGGTGGCAGCATCGTGAACATGGCGTCCATTCTGGGGGCTGTCGGCTTCGCGAACTCCGGTGCCTATGTAGCCGCCAAGCACGGCATGCTCGGGCTTACCAAGACTGCGGCAATTGAGTACGCCACGCAGGGTGTGCGCGTAAATGCCGTGGGACCCGGCTTCATCCAGACCCCGCTCCTCGACAAGAACCTGGATGCCGACGCACTCAAGCAGATTGCCGCGCTGCACCCGATGCAGCGTCTCGGCACGCCGATCGAGGTGGCGGAACTTGTGCTGTGGCTGGCGAGTGACAAGGCGTCGTTTGTGACCGGTTCCTACTACAACTTGGACGGTGGCTACCTGGCGCAATAGGTCGCACGGCGGGCTGGGGCGTCGCTCGCGCATGTCGGGTTCAGGCTGTCTCTTGCGATAGCATCCCTGAGGCGCTCGCGCACGGCGAACGCCGCGCCTGTCCTGAACCACGCGCGCCATGCCCTGTACTCCCGGTTGCTCCCTGCCCGTTGTCGCGTCCCGGCGCGCCGCCGCGTTTTTTGCGCTCGGGATCCTCACGGCATGTGGCGGCGGCGACACCGGCGGCACCGGCCCCACCCCCCCAACACCAACACCAACGATCGCCCTCAGCGCGTCCAGCGCCAGCGGATCAACGGCGGCCGGCGGCGAGGTGAGCACGACCATCAGCCTGACACGGGGCGGCAGTTATACCGGCACGGTCACGCTGGCCGCACAGGGATTACCAGCCGGCGTATCGGCAAGCTTTGCGTCCGCATCGCTTACCGGTGCCACGGCGTCGTCCGGTCTCACGCTGGCCGTGGCTGCGAGCGTGGTGCCCGGGAGCTATCCGGTGAGCGTAACGGGCACCGGCGCGGGCGTGACGTCCGCATCGGTTGCATACCAGCTCACCGTGACCGCTGCGCCGGCGTTCTCGCTCGCCATCACGCCCGACACGCTCACCATAGCGGTTGGCGGCACCGACACCGCGACCATTGCACTCACCCGCGCCGGCGGCCTGGCCACACCCATTTCCTTCTTCTATTCCGCCACCACCGGTTCGCTGTTTGGCGGTATTGTGCTCGACTTCTCTCCGGACACGGCAACCGGCGCGGCGACAAGCGACGTGGTGCGATTGGCGGTGAGCATTGGCAACAGCATCGCGCCGGGCGTCTATCCGTACACTATCACCGGACGCACCGCCGGCCTCGCGGACCAGTCCGCGCCGCTCGTGGTCAAGGTGGTCCCACCACCGTCTGCGGGATCACTGCGCCTCTCGGCCGACATGATCGAAGTCATACAGGGCAGTGCCACGGCGCCCGTTGGTATTGTGCTCGAGCGCGGCGCCGGTGTCACCGGACCCATCACGTATTCCATTGACAACCTGCCGACTACGCTCGCGGCAGTCTTCACCCCCAACCCGGCAGCGGGCGACAGCACCACGCTGGTGGTCACCACCACGCTGAACACGCCACCGGGGGGTGTGCAGCTCCGTATCCGCGCCACGGTGGGCACCAGCAGTGTCGTGGATACGCTCACCGTCACCACGCGCCCGTTCGAGCCGGTGGACTTTGCCGTGACCCCCTCCGTGCAGACGCTGGTGGTGACCGCCGGCACGTCGCTCGATATGGGCGTGGCCGTGGCACGCACTGGTGGATTTACCGGTGCGGTCACCGTGACGCTCAGCGGCGCGCCCGCCGGTATCACCGGCGTGATCCTGCCCAACCCGATCGCCGGCAATCAGGCGACACTCACGGTCGCCGCCGCGAGTACGGTGGGCGACGCGATCTATCCGGTCACACTCGTTGCCACGGGCGATGGGCTCACCGGCACGCGCACCGCCTCGTTTTCCATTGCCGTGATCGCCCCATCCGGTGGCAATATCACCTGGCAATTCTGCGATCCCGAGCGAGTGCCCACGTGGTTTGCCGTCCGCTCCGGCGGCATTCAGGGACCGTGGACACGCGTGATGCCCACGGGCTCCGACACCTTCACGTTTCCGTTCCCGAGCACGGGCCGGGTCGCGTATGCGCAGACGGGCGCTGACGGATCGGCGCTGCAGATCTATCAGTACCGGCCGGCCGAGATGTACCAGCAGGCAGCGCTTGAGTGCGCGGAGCATCCGGCGCGCAAGACGGTCACGGGCACGATTGACAACGTGAACTTCATTCAAGGCGTGCACGTCGCGCTGGGTGGTGCGGACACGAGTGTGGTGCAGGTTCCCACCAGCTTCACACTCAACGGCGTGGCGAATCGCACCACCGACCTGCTCGCGGTACGCGGCGAGTATTCGGCGACCGACGGTTACAGTTTTCTGCTGCGTGCAATCCTGCGGCGCAACATCAACCCCGCACCCGGCGCGGCACTGCCACTGCTCGACTTTGACGGGTCGGAATGGACACAGTTTGCCGGCGGCAACGGTTTCCTGCTGGGAACGGACGGCGACTCACTGCGCACGGAAATGGCGTTGCTCACGAACAACGGCCTGGTGGGCACGTACTACCGCGACTTCTTCGGGCTCAACACCACGCGTACGCACTGGGGGTTGCCGTTGAGTGCGCTCGCGGCCAGCGACCTGCAGCGCATGACGGCGGTGGCCGAACACGCCACCATGCCGCGCCGAATGGTGCGGTACGAACGCAATGTCGGTCAGTTCTACGAATCCACGTTCGGGCAACGGCTGAGCGGCGTGAACGTCCTGCTGCTCGGGTCGTCGCCCGTGACGGCGCGCTCGGTGGGCAGTTGGACGGACGAGTATGGCTTCGATGTGTCCACGACCTATCGACAGGGCACGGGCGCGAGCGCACGCGCCATCACGCTCACCAGCGCCCGCACCTACTACGGGGCGCTGTCCACCGGCTACACCATGATTCTGCCGGACTTCACCGGCGTGGATGGATTCAACAGCACGTGGATGTTGCAGGCGGGCACGCCAGTGCTGTGGGAGCACTGGGTGGGAGGAGTCGAGAACGGCGTGACGGATGCCCCGTTGGAGGGCCTCATCCACCGCTCCGGCGGATTGCGGGGGATGTTCACGCCGTAACACGCAGCCGCCAGCTACTCCGCCCGCCCCAGCACGTCGGCAGCGGGGCGGGCGAGCAGTGTGCGCAGCAGCGGCGACTGGTAGCGCCGCTGTGCACTGATGGCGTGAAACTCCTCATACAAGTCGGGCACCACGCAGTACTCCTGCAGCCGCCCGTTCTGCAGTTCGTCGCGTACCACCACCGCCGGAATGAGCGCCACGGCATCCAGTTCGCGCGCGAGAACGCGCAGCATGGCCATGTCGTCCGCTTCGGCAATCACCGTCAGGCGCAGGCCGCGTTCCTCGCACAGCACGTCAAATGCGGTACGGAACTCATGATCGGCCGACGGCAGCACGAGCGGCACGTCAGCCAGTTCTGCGGGAAACGCAAAGGCCTGCGTGCGCGGTGGACCAATGAGGCTCACCTGCTGCCGCGCCACGCGCCGGCTGCGCCACGCGTGCTCCGCGTCTTCGGGTACGCGGTGGTTGGAGAGCACCACATCGAGGGTGTGCGCACGCAGCCGCGACAGCAGTTCCGTGAGTGAACCGGACTGCAGCACCAGTGACACCGCGGGATCACCCAGCAGCGGCCCCAGAAACGCGCGCTGGAAGTTGCGCGAAAGCGTGGCCACGGCGCCCACGCGCAGCACCTCACGCTCGTCTCGGCGCCCGTCACGCAAGGTGCCCACCAGTTCGTTGCCGGTGGCCACAATGGTGTCCGCGTAGTCAAGCGCGATGCGCCCGGACTCCGTGAGGTGCAGCGTCCGTCCGCGCCGGGTGAAGAGCGGCTGGCCAAGCTGCTCTTCCAACTGCCGGATTTGCGTCGAGAGCGCCGACTGCGAGATGTGCAGGCGCTGTGCCGCGCGCGTGAGGTTGCCCTCGCGGGCAACGGCCCAGAAGTAGTGCAGATGGTGGTAGTTGAGCCGCGAGGCGATGCCGGACATATCGTTCTGTTTGGTAGATGAATACGTACTAATATATGTATTTTACAGAACTAAGGGAACGAGCCATGTTTCGGTCAACCTCTGACCGGAGCTTTGTTTGATGCCCGTTGTGTCTGCTGCCAGTGCCTTGATGCTCGTGTTGGTCGCCTTCATTGCCGTGGTGATCCACGCGTACTCCGCCCGCTATCTGGACGGCCAGCCGGCCCAGGCGCACTACCGTCGCTGGTTCTTCGCCACGATTGCGGCCACACTGGTGCTCGTGGCCACCTCCGACCTGCGCGTGTTGGCGCTGGCGTGGACGGCCTCCAGCCTCTCGTTGCATCAGCTGCTCAACTTTTTCGCCGAGCGGCCGCAGTCGCAGGTGGCGGCGCACAAGAAGTTTCTGCTCAGCCGGCTCGCTGACCTGTGCATCTATGCGGCGGTTTTCCTCCTGGGCCGCACCCTCGGCACCTACAACCTCGACGCGCTCGGTGCGCAGGCCGCCTCGCTGGCCACGATGCCCACGGCGGTGACCGCGGCAGGCTATCTGCTGGTCGCTGGCATTGTGATGCGCTCGGCCCAGCTCCCCTTTCACGGCTGGCTGATCCAGGTAATGGAAGCGCCCACACCCGTGTCGGCGCTGCTGCATGCCGGCGTGGTGAACATTGGCGGCTATGTGCTCATTCGCCTCGCCTCGCTTATTGGCGTGCTCCCGGGTGCTCAGGCGGTGCTGGTGGTCATGGGCACCATCACGGCGGTGGTGGCTGGTGTGGTCATGTTGACGCGCGTGAGCATCAAGGTGTCGCTCGCGTGGTCCACGTGCGCGCAGATGGGTTTCATGCTGCTCGAGTGCGGTCTTGGCTTGTGGGAGTTGGCGCTGCTGCACCTCATTGCGCATTCGCTCTACAAGGCGTGGGCCTTTCTCAGCTCCGGCAGCGTGGTGCGGTTCACGGTGGCGCGTCGGTTGGCGCCGGTGGCTGTCACGGACACGTGGGGACGCTGGCTTGGTGCCGCGGTTGCGTCCGGTGTGATCGCCACGGGTGTGGCACTCATTGCGTGGCCGGGTGATGCGTCGTCGCTGGCCGCGATTGTGCCCATGACGCTGCTCGCCATGGCCCTCACGCCCACGTTGGCCGGGGTCACGCTGGCGCACGGCGGGCGCGCGGTGGCGATGCGTCTGGTGACCATCGCCGGTGTAGCGGCGCTGTATGTCGTGTGGCACGCCGCGTTCCAGTTTGTCGCACCGGCGGATGCAGCGGCGCTGTCCATGCCCGCACTCGCGGCGTTCACGTTGACGGCGTTTGCCCTGCTCACGCTGCTGCAGGCGACCATCGCCGTACACCCACGTGGTGCCGTGGCGCAGCGTCTGTACCCACTCGCGTACGCCGGATTCCATCTCGACGACCTGTTCACGCGCGCCACGTTCCTGCTGTGGCCACCGCGGCACCGGCGCCAAGCTGCGCCGAGTCCGCAGACGCCCGCGCCGATGGTACTCGAGCGGGCTGCCTGATGACGACCACGATCAACTCCACGAACTCTTCGACTGAGACCCCGACCATGAGCTCCACAATGACGACCACTGCCGCAACGGACACACCGCTCGCAATGGACCCCGCTCTGCGTGCTGCCGTTGACGAGGCGTGCGCGCGGATCGCGCCGGCGTGGCCACTGGATCGGTTGATTGCCGTGAGTCCGTACTGGGGCTATGTCGCGCAGCCGATTGCCGACGCGGCGGCCGAGCTTGGTGCCGTGGCGGGGACGTCGCTCACGATGCCTCGCGAGTGGTTTGCGGCCCAACGCGCGAAAGGCGCATTTGAGCCGGCGCATGTGGCGCGTGTGATCTCGCGTTCCGGTTCGTCGCGCACCGTGCGGGAGGTGCTCGACGCGCTCGAACGGGAAATGCCGGCACCGATACGGTATCGCCTCATGCCGCAGATCGTGGACGAAACGCGGTCCGGTGGTCGTGCGGCCGAGTGGACGGCGGTGGTGGAGCAGAATGTGAGCACCGCGTGTGGCTCGTTCTTTGGCGGCGAGCAGGCACGCTGGTCGCCGGATATGTCGAATGGGCTCTACGGTCTCTGGCGGGCGCTGGCGAGTCACGACGTGGGTCCACGTTTGCTCATGGGGCTGCACGGCTTCGGTGACGAGGTGCAGGCCTTGCCGGACGACCCGGAAGCCGTGATCGCGCTGGCATTGCGGGAACTCGACGTCGCGCCCGGATCGTACCACACCTATTTGACCGCGTTGCTCATGAGCGTGCCGGGTTGGGCGGCGGCCTGCGCGTTCCGTCGGTGGGACGCTCGGCTGCAGCAGGGCGACGACGACAGCCTCGTCCACCTGCTCGCGGTTCGTCTCGCGTGGGAGCTCATCCTGTACAAACAGAGCGGTGCGCCGGCGCTCGCGGCGCGTTGGTCTGAAGCTCGCAGTGCGTGGGGTGACATGGCGCGCGCGAACCGGGCCGCACAGGAAATCGACTGGCTGTTGCAGCGCGCCATGGAGCTGGCGTATCAGGAAGAGCTGGGGCGCGTGCTGCTGGCGCCGCCTTCGCTGTTTCCGGAGCCTGCGGCCACCCGCGCGCAGGCCGTGTTCTGCATTGACGTGCGGTCGGAGGTGTTCCGTCGCGCATTGGAGGAGAGTGACGCAGCCGTGCAGACCCTGGGCTTTGCCGGATTTTTCGGTCTGCCCGTCGCGTATGCGCCGGTGGACGGTGTGGCACGCCCGCAACTGCCTGGGCTGCTCGCACCCACACTGCACGTGCACGATGTGGACACGCGTGATGGGGCGAATGCGTCATCGCAGTCGCGTGCGCTCGGTGCGGAGCGCAAGACCACGTGGAAAGACTTGGTGCGGGCGCCACTCTCCATGTTCACGGCGGTGGAGGCCACTGGGCTCGGCTACGCCGCGACGCTGGCGCGGCAGTCGCTGCCGGGCGCGGTTGGTGTGCTCGATCCGCTGCGTGGCGAGTTGGCGATAGCGGCGGGCGCGCAGGGCGACGACTCGCACATCGCGCCTCGCCTGGTGTCCCGTGCCGATGGTTCGCCGCTCGATACCGAGTCGCGTGCGCAACTTGCTGCGGGTGTGCTGCGTGGCATGAGCCTGACGTCCGGGTTCGCGCCTACGGTGGCGTTCATTGGGCATGGTGCCACCACGGAGAACAATCCGCAGGCGGCGGGATTGGCGTGTGGTGCATGCGGCGGGCAGTCGGGCGAGGTGAATGCGCGTGTGCTGGCGGCGCTGCTCAATGAGCCGGCCGTGCGTGCGGAGCTCGCCCGCATGGAGATTGTCATTCCTGACAGCACGCAGTTTGTGGCCGGGCTGCATGACACCGTAACCGACGTGGTCACGCTGTACGATCTGTCGCTGGTGCCGGCGTCGCACGCGCGTGATGTGCAGTTGTTGCAGGCCTCGCTGGCTCAAGCGGGTGTGCGGGCCCGTCGCGAGCGCGCGCCGCGATTGGGATTGCATGACCTGGCTGACCGGCCGGACAAGCTGCTGGCCGCCATGCGCCGGCGGAGCGGTGACTGGTCGGAGGTGCGCCCGGAATGGGGGCTCGCGCGCAACGCTGCGTTCATCATCGCGCCGCGGGAGCGCACGCGCAGCCGAAACTTGGACGGGCGAGCGTTTCTGCATGAGTATCGGTGGCGGGAGGACTCCGGGTTTGCCGTGCTGGAAGCGATTCTCACGGCGCCCATGCTCGTCACGCACTGGATCAACATGCAGTACAACGCGTCCACTGTGGCACCCGAGCGGTTTGGCAGCGGCGACAAGGTGCTGCACAACGTAGCCGGCGGTGATGTGGGGGTGTTCGAGGGCGCCGGCGGTGATCTGCGCATCGGGCTCGCGCGCCAGTCCGTGCACGACGGCACCGATTGGGTGCACGTGCCGCTCCGTCTGAGCGTGGTGGTGGAGGCGCCAGCGGCGGCTATCGACGCGATTCTCGCGAAGCATCCGACAGTGGCGGCGCTGGTGCGCAATAGCTGGCTGTATCTGCTACGCTTGGACCCGGGGAGTTCCACGTTGTACCGGCGCCGGTTTACCGGGTGGCAGCACCTGTCGGATGGGTCGTAGGGGGGTGGATTCCCAACCCGCAACGTGAGAATCATCCCGAGGATGTACCAAGCGCCTCTTCGAAACAGGTGCTCACGTCAAGGCGCATCGCGTGCTGCGCGCCGACGTACGGAACGAGCAACGAAAGCAACACGAATGACAGCGCCTCATGCGCGGTAGACGGCGCCGGCGTCACGAACAGCTCACCGGCAACGAGCTGATACGTATTGCTGTCGTCGGGCAGACGATCAAGCTCGGCCAGTGACCATGGTCCTGTTGCAAGGGCCATCTGCATGATCCGTGTGTCCTCGGCGTTCGGGGGTGCGTGCGCGTGCCGAACCCTGCGCCACGCCACCGAGTTGTGCGTCACCATTTCGCTGCGGCCCCGATCAGCGTCCTGCCGCTGCCGTACGGTACGCTCGGCGAGGGCGCCGAGTCAATGCGTGGGCCACTGCGGCTGGGCCGGTTGGGTTGCTCGTGGTGCTCGGGCCCCGCTCAGGGTAGCATGTGACGACGGTTCCAGTACAATCTCCGGACCATCCGGGCCATCCGCCGACAGGCAAATCGTCCATCCATGTCGAAGGCGATCCAGCGATGCTCCGTTGTGTCGCGTGGACGCGGACACTCGCGAACGTCTCATCGCTCACGCTGCACTCCGTATCGTCGGTCGCCGCTAACGCAAACCGGACGCACGGATTCCGATTAAGTACACCACTCCTTGGCGCGGTGCGAAAGCAGGCAGTCGATGCGTCGTTCACTCATTCTGAACGAGGACATCACCAGAATCGACCGGAAACGTGCGACATACTGCTGACAGGTCGCGCGCCGAGCGGATCGCCCCGAGTGCGGGCATCCCGCCAGTCTCCGCCAGTAGCCTTTGGAGCAGGCTTCGCTTACGCAACCAAAGAGAACGATATTCTGGGTGTCACAAGGCGAATCTGTCCGGTGAGGATACAGGAGTGCTGCGGGGAAACGCGCATACTGAATTCCGGAAAGCGATGCTGAGGGCAACCTCGAACGACTGCCGGGTTCGCGCCCGCGCCCGCTTGAACTTCCTTTGGAAAGGCAACACGACGATGAGCTGGGTACGAGATCGCATAGGCGCAGCACTTGGACGGCTCACTCGTGGATTTGCCGCGCTCATCGCGATCTTCGCAGTGGCGTCGATCGCGGCGTGCGCCGAGTCGCCAGCGAAGATCTCGACGGGGAGAATCGAACTCGGCGCGGAGTCCTCCGGAGTGCAGGGTCAGCGCGGTGGCGCGCCAACGTCTGGATCGTTGCCTGTTGAGGAAATCGATTCGGTACACGCGGCTAAGCCGTCGAAACCCGATAACGCACGCGCTCGGAGACTCGGCAAGATTATTATGCCAGCAAGTGAATGGCCAGCAGACATTCTCGCCTCGCATCGCAAGGAGCTCGACTGGCGCCTCGCTTCGCGCTGGAGCTGGGTTGGAGCGCTGAGCGACACCGCAATGCTTCAGCTGTGCTGCGCCAACATGAGCGCCAAAGCGATTGTGGTCAGCGATGTCGCGGCGGGTGTTCTGCTCGGCCTTGATCGCAACACCGGGTCCATTATCTGGCGATCAGGCAAGCGCGGTCGAGGCCCACGCGAGTTCATCCAGCCGATTCCATTTCTTCTTGACGATTCCACGATAATCGTAAACGATGTTGCAACGCGGCGTCTCTCTGAGTGGACTACGGACGGGCGCTTCCTCAGCGATCGGTCGGTTGCTTCTGTCGGCTCGATCAGAGGGGTGTGCCGCAGTTCGGGCGGTGCGTTGCTGGTGGGTGTGCGGCCCGACGGCGGGGTCACCTCGCTTGGCCTCGGGCAGCTTGATCCAGAGCGTGATTCAATCGTCGTGCTCTGGTCCCTGCCGATTGATCCACCCCCCCATCGTACCGGCATCGATGCGCAGATGATCGTGGTTCCGGACGGTATCGGTGGCTGCTATCTCTTCCCGCTCCACGAGTCGTGGGTAGCCGACGTCGATTCTGCGGGCCGATTCACAAAGCACGAACTTGTCGAGCACGTGGCGAGGCCATTGGTTCTGGAGGAGAAACTCAGTGAAACGAGTGGTCGCACACGTCTGGCGCCAGGTTCAGTCGGGGGTGTCAAGCAAGTGGCGACGATGGGTTCTTTTGTGCTCGTGTTGTTCGGAGGTAGGACGAGCGGGGCGCGACGGCTGATCGATGTATATGAGCGCACTTCCTGGCGATACCTCGGCACCCTTCTCTTTCGCGAACGGATCAAGGCCGTTCACGGGAGAGACTCCATGCTGGTGGTGCTCTCCGAAGACGAGAGTGGCTTCGATCGGATGGATGTGATCGTTGCTCGCTGGCCCGAACTACAGTGAGGCGGTCGCGCACGGCAATAGCGATTGGTGCAGGTCTGCTGGTCGCGCACGTGGGTTTCAACGTTACGTACGAGCGAATGCCTTCTGCGATCGAGCGCGTTTCTCAAGGATCGACAAAAGGGGTTGCGCTGGTTGTTCAGGTGGATGACTGCTGGAGTCGAGCAGCTGAAATTCGGGTTGTTGTGGGCGCGCTCGGAAGTATTCCGGTGATCGTGCTGAGGGAGCGCTCATCGCCGGTTGACAGCGCAACTTGGGTCCTGGCTTTCGAGCGGATCGCGCCCACTGCCGAGTATACCTACACCTTTGCCGATGAGGGAGCCCGTATTCGAAAACTGGGAGCTCGTTCGACTCCCGCCATACTCTTGTGGGATCGCGATACTCATCTCCTCGCTGCCCGATCTACCGGAAATGAAGTCGGCCTTGACCGTACGGCAATTCGAGAAGCGACGAAAATGCTGATGCTGACCAAATCCGCGACAGGTGGCACCGGCGCTGACCAACGAGCTACCGGGGGAGGATGAAAAAGCTCGGCCCAGCCTCGTTCGCGTGCCAATCAGCATCCGACGCACTCAATCGGATTGCTCGACGGGCTAACACGAGGAGCTTTCCAACCTTAGCTAGGGAACATATCAGACGGACCGCCGCTTCAACTTCGTTCTGGCGCCTGACAAACGCTCTTTGAGCGACCAACTACGGCTGTCTTCAGCGCCGCAAACGCACGAAACACCAACCGGAGAGTCACATGACTTCAAGTCTGCTGAAGCCCATTCGTTCCGTCGCTATTCTTGCGCTGCTCGGTGTGGCTGCCGCCGTTGCGCCGTCGCCTACTGCGTATGCCGAAGAATCGCCGCTAGCGACCTGCCCTTTCGATCCAAACGAGGTTTGCGAGATTCTTCATCAAACGCTCTGCGTTGAAGTCATGGGCACACTTGAATGCTACGACCACAATTTCCCACTGCCAGGAATTCCGGCTGAGACGTGATGCGGTGATGATGGTTCACGCTGGAGCGGCGTGCTCATCGCGCAAAGATGGCGGCGAGCACGCCGCGTTAAAGCCGACAGGCCCGTACCCTAACCGATCATATAAGATTGTAGCGAGGAAATAGCATACCTCCGCTTTCAACCAGAACGTGAAGTACGCCTCCTATCTCAAAGTGACCTACTGCTCCCGGCTCGTAACGCGTCGATTCTGCGGCCGCGACAAAGCCGTCGCGTTGTCGCCGACCGGCACGGTCTCGCCCTCGCCTGCGGCCTGTACGCGATCGCCGCTGATACAGTTGGCGGTAAGAAGACCATTCACGGACGCGACGCGACGAGAGATCCCGACTGAGCGTGGCAGCGGAGGGGCCAGCGGCGGCCATCGACGCGAAAATCCCGCAGCATCCGACCGTGGCGGCGCTCGTGCGCTAATACGTGCTGCTTCTGCTGCGGGTGGACTGCGGG
>JBBSPE010000112.1:0-14927 GCA_038259155.1 Gemmatimonadales bacterium | reverse complement strand
GGGGCAGTGTAAACGTGCATCGCGGGGGCGGGGGTGGGTTGGACGTCCGAAGATAGCGCGGGGAACTGACAGCGCCGCGGCCCGCTTCTCGGCGACGCGCGATTCGTCGCATATTGCGAGAAGGCACGGCAGCAACGCCGTCCCCTCACCGCGACCCCGAGGTTCATGTCCGCATCGCCACCGCTCCTGCTCGACGCCCTCGCCTTCGCCGCCCACAAACATCGCGATCAGCGCCGGAAGAACGCGTCCGCGTCGCCGTACATCAACCACCCCATCGAGGTGGCGCGCCTGCTCGCCTCGATTGGTGGCGTTGACGACATGGACGTACTGCGCGCGGCGATCCTGCACGACACGGTGGAGGATACGGACACCACGCGCGACGAACTGGTCGAGATGTTCGGCGAGCGCGTGTGCGCGCTGGTACTCGAGGTGACGGATGACAAGTCGTTGGGCAAAGATGAACGCAAGGCGCTGCAAATCGCGCACACCGCGCAGCTGAGCCCCGGCGCCAAGCTCATCAAGTTTGGCGACAAGATTTCGAACGTGCGCGACGTCACGCGCGACCCACCGGCCGGCTGGTCGCTCGCCCGCCGCGCCGAGTATCTGGACTGGACAGAGGCTGTGATCGCCGGTTGTCGCGGCGTGAATAGCGCCCTTGAGGCGACCTACGACGGGATTCTGCGTGCGGGCCGGGCGGCGCTCGCCGCCGAGCAGCCAACGGCAGGCTGAGCGGAGCCCGCGTGGACGCCGGCCAGCTCTCCACCGTGAACTACAACCATCTGCGCTACTTCTGGACGGTGGCGCGGCTGGACAGCGTCACCGCGGCGGCGCGTGTGCTGCACCTCACGCAGCCCACCGTGAGTGCGCAGTTGCGCCAGTTCGAGAAGACGGTGGGCTCGCCACTGTTCATTGGAGAGGGACGCGACCGACACCTGAGTGACGTGGGCCGGCTGCTCTTCCGTTTTGCCGAGGAGGTGTTCAGCCTTGAGCGCGAAATGCACGACACGCTGGCGGGACTGCCCACTGATCGCGCACGTCCGTTCCGCGTGGGCGTGACGGACGGGATTCCCAAGCTGTTGGTGCAGCAGTTTCTGGAACCGGTGCTCGCCATGGAGGCCGCACCAACGTTGGTACTGCGTGAAGGCCCGCAGGAGACGCTGCTGGAGGCGCTGCACGATCACGCCCTCGATCTGGTGCTGCTCGACGCGCCCGCCACGGGAAAATCTGCGGGCCGAGCCAAGAGTCTTGAACTGGGCGAGTCGGAAGTCATGCTGTTTGGCAACGCCGAGCTGGCCGCCCGGTATCGCGAGGGCTATCCGCACAGCCTGAATGGCGCCCCGCTGCTGATGCCTGCACCGGGCACGGTGGTGCGTCAGCTCCTCGATTCGTGGCTGGCGGTGGAGGGTGTGCAACCTAAAACCGTCGCCGAGATGGACGACAGTGCGCTGCTCAAGGCGCTGGGTATGGCCGGCCACGGTCTTTTCGCGCTGCCGGTGGCGGTGGCCGACGACGTACGCGCGAAGTACGGGATGGAGATCGTGGGCGATGTGGGCGGGGGGCGGGTGCGCTATTACGCCATCACCATGGAGCGTCGTCTGGAGGCGGACACGGCGCGTGCGATCGCCGAGATTGCGCGGCACGTGCTGAAGCGGTAGCGGGCCCGCCGCGCTACTGCGACCGCTACTGCAACCGCTTGTGCAACCACGCCTTGGCAAATCGCAGATCTCGATTCACGGTCGCCACGCCGATTTCGAGCTGCGCGGCGATCTCCTCGTAGTTGAGCCCCGCGAAATAGTGCAGCTCCACCACGCGCGCTTTCCGTGGGTCATGCTCGGCCAGCTCGGCCATGGCCTCGTCCAGCGCTACGATATCGTCACCGGGCGCTTCGGCCACATTGAGAGCGTCCTCGAACGGCACCATCTTCGCGCCGCCGCCCCGCTTGTCGCGTCGCTTCGCCTTGGCGTGGTCCACCAGCACACGCCGCATCGTGCTCGCGGCCAACGCGAAAAAATGCACGCGATTGTTCACGTCCACCTGACCGTCCGACAACCGCAGAAACGCTTCGTGCACGAGTGCCGTGGCCTGCAGCGTGTGGTCCGGCCGCTCGGCCCGCATGCGGCGCTGCGCGAGCGCGTGCAGCTCCGCGTACACGAGCGGCATGAGGCGCTCGACGTCAACGGCATCGCCATTGCGCCACGCCGTGACAAGCAGCGTGACCGTGGGTGTGGACTCCATGGGACCTCGGCGACAAGGCGGCGCAGACGGGCAACGGCGGGTGAACGCCCCAGAAGGTAGCGTCCCACGGCGGTCTCGCCCACCTTACAGCGACATTCCCGCCCATTCGCCGTCCCGCCTGCCACCATGTCCGCCACTCGCTGGGAACGCATCACCGCGCTGTTCGACGAGGCCTGCGAACGCGTGACGCCGGAGCGTGACGCGTTCCTGCGCGCCGAGTGCGGTGAGGACGTGGAGCTGTTGCGGGACGTGCAGGCGTTGCTCGACGCTGACGGGCCGCTGGATGGCCGCATCACCCGCGCCTTGATCGACGCCACGCAGGAACTGGTGCTCGAATCCGATCAGAGCGGCCGCATGATCGGCCCGTATCGGCTCGTTCGCGAGCTCGGTCAGGGCGGCATGGGCGCCGTCTACCTCGCCGAGCGCATTGATGGCCAGTTCGAGCAGCGCGTCGCGCTCAAGCTGATCCGGCTGGGCATGGCATCGGCCGAGGTGGAGGCGCGATTCCGCATGGAACGTCAGATCCTCGCGCGGCTGCAGCACCCTGGAATCGCACGACTCCTCGATGGTGGCGTCACTCCCGACGGGCAGCCGTACTTTGCCATGGAGTACGTGGAGGGCAGGCCCATTGACGATTACTGTCGCGACGAGCGGCTCACGATCGCGCAGCGCCTGCGTCTGTTTGAATCGGTGTGCACGGCGGTCGCCTACGCGCACGCGAACCTCGTGGTGCACCGCGATCTCAAGCCGGACAATATCCTCGTCACGCCGCAGGGCACCGTGCGTCTGCTCGACTTCGGCATTGCCAAGGTGATCGCGGCCGACGAGGACGCGACGATCGGACTCACCACGGTGGGTTCGCGCGCCATGACGCCCGCCTACGCCTCGCCGGAGCAGGTGCTCGGGCAGCAGGTCGGCACCGCGGCGGACGTGTACGCGCTGGGCGTGATTCTGTACGAACTGCTGGCGGGCGTACGTCCGTACAATGTGAAATCCGTTTCACCGGCCGAGATGCACCGCGCGATCTGCGAGGTTGATCCGGAAGCGCCGAGCGCTCGCGTGCGGCGCGTCGCGAAATCGACCACCGTGCCGCCGAGCGAGACGGGGGCGGACCTCGGCGAACCGAATGTGCGGCGCGTGCAGCGGCAAATCGCGGGCGACCTCGATGTGATCTGCCTGAAGGCGCTGCGGAAGGAACCCGAGCGCCGCTATCGCACGGTGGACGCCATGTTGGAGGACGTGCTCCGCCATCGTGACGGACGACCTGTGCTCGCGCGCCCGGACACGCTGCGATACCGGCTACGTACCATGTTCCGGCGGCGGGGGCCAGCAACCCTCGCGATGGCGGCGGCCATCGGCCTGACGGTTGGACTCGCGGCCTTGTACACGGTCCAGGTGCGTCGTGAGCGCGACGTCGCTCTGCTCGCGGCGCGCGATGCGACAACGCGCGCGGCCTTTCTGCAGGAGCTGTTCGAGACGCCGGGCCGCGTGACCGTGCGCGCCGATACCGTGTCCACACGCGCCATGCTCGACCGCGCGCTGCGTCGCCTGAACGGCACGCCGCCGGACGACGTGGCGTCACGGGCTGAACAACTCCGACTGCTGGCGGACCTGTACGAGGCGATCGGTGTCACGGACCAAGCGCGTGCGCTGCGCGCGACGGCCAGTGCGATCAGTCGTCGAGCGGCAGGGCCTTGAGGGCGATGTCGAGCTGATCGAGACAGCGCTGTGCGAGCTCCGGCGAGGCATAGCCTTCGCGCGTGAGATCTTCGGGGTGCCAGTGCCAGCTGGCTTCGCTGGTGGCCGAAGCGACAAGGGTTTCTTCCCAGACGGTAATCGGGACCTTGGGCACGTGGCGCGCGCTCAGGCGCTCGGGGAGATGGTCGCCACGCGGGGCGATGATGCCACGCCAGGCGATGGCCAGCAGTTCGCCATTGGCCGGCGAGTCGCTGCCGTTGCGGAGCCACGCGACGGTGAGGGCGACGGGCCCGAGCTGGACGATGCAACGATCCGGGGCCTTGCGGACGGTCGGTGCGTCGAGGTCGCGTTCGCGGGCGAACACCTTCGCGGCGCCGATGATGTCATCAGCCAGACGCGAGAACTCGCGTGTGCACACGGCCAGGGCGCGGTGCGAGTTGAGAAAGGCCTGCCGTGACAGGGGATCACGGATATCGGCGGCGGGCTGTTCGGGCGCATTCTGGATCACGATGGTTCCCTCTTGAGCGTAAAACAGGCGTACAACACCGAAGCGCCGTGCGTCGGACGAATATCCGACTGCACGGCGCTCCGTTTCTCACACGCGGACCGCGAATCGCGGCCCGCGCGCAAGGATTGGGCGGACTGCCCGGGTCAGCGACCCGTCCGCGAAACGTTCTCAGCGGCGGGGCCCTTCTGGCCCTGCACCACGTCGAACTCCACGGCGTCGCCTTCACTGAGCGACTTGAAGCCTTCGCCCTGGATGGCCGAATGATGCACGAAGCAATCTTTCTGGCCGTCGGCGGGCGTGATGAATCCAAAGCCCTTGGCGTCGTTGAACCACTTGACGGTGCCGGTTGTACGCATTGCTGAACTCCTGATGCTGGATAGTGCTGTTGTTGTCGGAGCTGGGTCTGAGACCCGATGCAAAACGAACCCGACCACATCGTACTCGTGATCATCCTCACGACGGTCGCCACCACTCGGTGACTGCGGTACAAACAAAAAACGGGCCCGCTCGCTTTGGCAGGCCCGTTTCATTCGGAACTTGTCCACGCGCTTTTTGAGGGCACGTGCATCGCTTCGTAAAGATACCCACGGGTGCCGCGAAAAGCAAAGTGCCCCGAGTCGGGAGTCGTGCTACATTCGCGAGCAGGCGAACTTTGCTGCTCTCCCCGACCCGCCGACCCCCATGCGCCCCCCCGCCCTTCGTCTGCTCGTCAGCGGCCTCTCAGCCCTCCTGTTGCTCACCGCCTGCGATTCGGCCCCGCCGGCGGATCTGGTGCTGCGCGGCGGGTTGATCTACGACGGGAGCGGCCAGGTGCCCTACGTGGGCGACGTGGCCATTGTGGGCGATTCGATCGTGGCCGTGGGCAACATTGGCCGCACGCGCGGCGCGACGGAGCTGGACGTGACCGGCCTCGCCGTGGCGCCGGGCTTCGTGAACATGCTGTCCTGGGCCACGGAAAGCCTCCTGTACGACGGCCGCGCCCTGTCCGACGTCATGCAGGGGGTCACCCTCGAAGTGTTTGGCGAAGGCAGCTCCATGGGGCCGCTCACCGACAGCATGCGCACGCTCATGCTCGCACAACAGGGCGACATCACGTTCGACGTGCCGTGGACCACACTCAACGAGTACCTCGAGCATCTCACGGCCAAGGGCGTCTCCGTGAACGTGGCCTCGTTCATTGGCGCGACCACGGTGCGCGAGCATGAAATCGGCTGGGACAATCGTGCCCCGACGGAGGCGGAACTGGCGCGCATGCAGGAGCTGGTGCGTCAGGCCATGCGCGAAGGGGCCCTGGGTGTGGGCTCGTCGCTCATTTACGCGCCAGCCTTCTACGCCCAGACCGACGAACTGATCGCGCTCATGCAGGCGGCCGCCGAGTACGACGGCATGTACATCAGTCATATGCGAAGCGAGGCCAACCAGCTGCTTGAAGCAGTGGACGAACTCATTCGCATTGCCCGCGAGTCGGGTGCGCCAGCCGAGATCTATCATCTCAAGGAGGCCGGCGCGCAGAACTGGGACAAGCTCGATGCGGTGATTGCACGCATTGAGCAGGCGCAAGCCGAGGGGGTGCGCATCACCACGGACATGTACACGTATACGGCCGGCGCGACGGGGCTCGACGCCGCCATGCCACCTTGGGTGCAGGAAGGCGGGTACATCGCGTGGGCGGGTCGCATGCAGGACGTGGCCGTGCGTCGCAAGGTGATTGAGGAAATGCGGACGCCGACGGACGAGTGGGAAAACCTGATGCTGCTGGCCGGCTCTCCGGATCGTGTGCTGCTGGTGGGCTTCAAGGCGGACTCGCTCAAGCGGCATACCGGCCGGACGCTCGCGGCGGTGGCGAGCGAGATGGGTCTCTCGCCGGAGGAAGCCGCGATCGAGCTGGTGATCCGCGATGGCTCACGGGTGGGCACCGTCTACTTCCTCATGAACGAGGACAACGTGAAGCGGCAGCTCACGCTGCCGTACATGAGCTTTGGCAGCGATGCGGAGGCGATGGCGCCGGAAGGCCCGTTTCTCAAGAGCAACCCGCATCCGCGCGCGTACGGCAACTTTGCGCGCGTGCTGGGGAAGTACGTGCGCGAGGATACCGTGCTCACGCTGCAGGAGGCGGTGCGCCGCCTGAGCGCGTTGCCCGCGGAGAACATGAAGATCAAGCGTCGCGGTGGGCTGGTGGTGGGCAACTTCGCGGACGTGGTGGTCTTTGATCCGGCCACCATTGCTGACAAGGCAACGTTCGAGAACCCGCACCAGCTGGCGGTCGGCGTGAAGCACGTGCTGGTGAACGGCGCGGTGGTGGTGCGCGACGGCACGCATACGGGTGCGACGCCAGGCCGAGTGGTGCGCGGGCCGGGATGGCGTCCGTGAAGACGCAGTACTACACGGCCACCAGTCTGGACGGCTTCATCGCGGACTCCTCGAATGGGCTCGACTGGCTGTTCCAGTTCACGGACAATCCCACCGACGACTATCCCGCGTTCATTGCCGAGGTGGGAGCGCTCGCGATGGGGTCCACCACGTACGAGTGGATTCTGGCCAATCAGGTCCTCGTGGACCCAGGTCGCGTGGGCGCATGGCCCTATGAGCAGCCCACGTGGGTATTCAGCTCGCGAGAGCTGCAGCGCGTGCCCGGGTCGAACGTGCACTTCGTGCGTGGTGACGTGCGACCGGTGCACGCGGCCATGGTGCAAGCGGCGGGGGATCGCAACATCTGGCTGGTGGGTGGTGGTGAGCTGGTTGGACAGTTTCACGACCACGGGTTGCTGGACGAGTTGATCATCAGCGTGGCGTCCGTGACGCTCGGCGGCGGCGCGCCGTTGTTGCCGCGCGCGATCACGACGCCACCGCTGCGGCTGCGCACTGTGCGGCAGTTTGGCGCCGACTTTGTGCAACTGGTGTATGCGGTGCCGAAACGCTCCTGACACAGACCCGAATTCTGAAATTGCGCAGGCACGTGCACCTTGAGCGGATGAAGCAGATGAAACAGATGAGGCAGTGCAAGGTGGTCGCGGCGCTGTTGTTTGCCGTGCTCTGGGCCGCACCACTCGCGGGCCAGTCCGTGCAGGCAGGCAGTATTCCGGCGTGCAGCACGTCGGCGGAGTGGAACACGCCGCACGCTCCGCATCGGTTGTTCGGGAACACCTACTACGTGGGCACGGCGTGTCTGGGCGCGATCCTGATCACGTCGGACTCGGGCCACGTGCTGATCGACGGCGCACTCCCGGCCTCGGCGCCGATCATCATTGGCAACATCGAGGCGCTCGGGTTTCGCATGGAGGACGTCCGGTGGCTGCTCAATTCACACGCGCACTTCGACCATGCGGGTGGCTTGGCTGAGCTGCAGCGTCGCTCCGGCGCGCCGGTGCTGGCCAGTGCGGCGAGTGTACGCGTGTTGCGCACCGGTGTCTCCGGTGCGGACGATCCGCAGTTCGGGGAGCTGGACGGGTTTCCGGGAATCGCCGATGTGCGCGAGCTGGCGCTGGGGGCGACGGTGCGCGTGGGCACCGTGGAAGTGACGCCGCACCACACGGCGGGCCATACGCCTGGCGGCACCAGCTGGTCATGGACGTCGTGCGAGGGGGCACGGTGCCTGGAGATCGTGTACGCGGACAGCCAGACCCCGATCTCCGCCGCCGGCTTCCTGTACACAAAAAGTGCGACGTATCCGTCAGCGGTGCAGGATTTCCGTGACGGCTACGCGGCGCTCGAGCGGCTCACATGCGACGTGCTGGTGACGCCGCATCCCGGTGGGTCACAGCTTTGGGAGCGGGTGGCATCGGCGCCGGGTGCGATGCCCGCCCTCGTGGATCGTGAGGCGTGCCGTCGCTACGCCGCGACGGCGCGAGCACAGCTGGAGCGGCGATTGGCCATTGAGGTGAAGGCGCCCGCCACTGATCGGCGCCACTGATCCGCGCCCGTTCGCGCTCAGAACAGTCCGACGCGTCCGGTAACGGATGCGATCAACTTGGCCGGGTCGTAGCCCACGCCCTGCCGGAATACGAGCGAGAGCTTTCTGATGTCGGCCACGGTGGTGGAGGGATCCCCGTCGATCACCAGTAGATCCGCCTGCTTACCCACGGCGAGTGAGCCGATCTGCTCTTCGCGGCGGAGATAGGTGGCGCCGTTGAGCGTGCAGATTCTGATGGCCTCGAGTGGCGTGAAGCCGGCTTCCACCAGCAATTCCACCGCGCGTTGGTTGGAGAAGCCGGCGATCACGCCACCGCCACCGGTGGGATCGGTGCCAGCCACCAACGTGCCGCCCGCGCGCACAAACGCGAGCTCGAGGGCGGCCTCGCGTGCATAGAGCGTGCTGTAAATCGACCGGGTGTTGCGCGCGGTGGCTGCGTAGCGCGCTTCATACAGTGCCTTGAGTTGCGGGGTGAGCACTTCGAGTCCACGCGGTAGCGGACGTCCCGGCGTGAACGTCTCGAACACGGTGAGCGTGGACGTGAGCGTGATGTTGCGATCGATGAGCGTCTTCACCAGTGTCTGAAACGCGGGGCTGGCTGGCGTGATGTCGTTGAGCGCGGCCTGTCCCGTGCCCTGGCCCGGGCATTCGTCGGCCTGTTTGTCGGCCACAAAGTCCGTGGCCGCAAAGAACGCGTGCTCGATGTTATCGATGCCGAGCGCCGCCGCCTCGGCGAGGGTGACGGAGCAGAGATGACCGGTGATGCGCAGGCCACGCTTGTGCACTTCGTCAATGGCGGCGCCGAGTGCGTCGCGCGAGATGTGCATGTAGGCCTTGAAGGACGTGGCGCCCGCGTCGGCCCAGAAGTTCACCATGCGGCGCGCGTCGGCGGCGTCCTTGAGGTTGTAGAGCTGCGGGATGTTGATGCCGCGCATTTGCAGGTACGGCGCCGTGGCGTCAATCCACGGGCCGGCCGCTCGGCCCTGCTCGATGGTCTGGCGCATGGCGATTTCGCCGTAGCCATTCATGTTGCCGGCCGTGCGCATGGCGGTGACGCCGCCGGCGAGATACAGCCGAGCGAAGCTTTCGGTGAGGTTGGCGTAGGTGCCGCCACCCGACGGGTAGTACAGGTGCTCGTGCATCATCACGAGGCCGGGCATCACCGACTGGCCGGTGAGGTCGAGCACCTGCGCACCATCCGGGACGGCGGTGCTGGCCGACGCACCCATGGCCGCAATGCGTCCGTCGCGGATGATGAGCGTCTGGCCGGCGCGTGCGGGGGCGCCGGTTCCGTCGATCACGCGCACGTTGGTGAGGGCGACCACGGTGGTGTCCACCGTGACGAACTGTTGGCGGACCGCGTTGCTGAGCACGGGGCGCTGGGCGGCCAGCGATGACGTGGTCAGCGACGGAGCGAGCAGCGCCACGGTGAAACACGCGGCGGCTCGCCGTACTCCGGGACGGGTAGGCATGGTCCAGAATGTAGGACGGGCACTCCCGCGTCGCCATTGACTGCGAACCGCCGCGCGTGATCACGCCGGCCGGATCACGTTGGCCAGTTCACGTTGGTGCGGTCAACCCGGACAGGTGCCGGACGCGCCGTTGCCCGCACTGTTGCTGAAGACGTAATACATGAAACCGTTGTGCGTGACGTTGGTGCAGGTCAGACTCCCGCCGTTGCTCACGATCGCTGCGTAGCCGCCCGTGAGCGCGAACGTGGCATTGACGAGGCTCAGCAAGCCGTCTGCGGTCACGTGGATGGTGGAGGTTGAGTTCGCACCACCGAACCAGGCGTCGGAGCCGGCGTTTTGGAAGCTCACGTTGGTGAGCACGTTGAGCGGCGACGCCGTGGCGAACTGAATGCCTTTCCAGAATGCCGTGAGGTCTTCTCGGCCTCGGAAGGCCACCGGATTGACGGTCGTGCCGTTGGCGCGAAGCGTGCCTGCGTCGCGTACGATGAAATTGGCATCCTGGGCGAACTCGAACTCCACACCGGCGTCGATCGTCACGTCGGTGTCGATGTACGTGACGCCCTGCACATAGAACGGCACGCCGAAGTCGTGCCAGGTTTGCGCCGCGAGTAGGTCGTCCGTGTGGCCGACTTTCATGCGCACGGCGTTCTCCGTGTTCTGTGTGAAGCTGTTGTTGGCGGTGATGCCGCCGGCCCGGCTTGGGTGCACGATGATGGTTTGCGCGTTCTGCGTGAACGCGTTCCCGTCAAATCCGCTGATGTCGCCGTTGGACGGCACGTTCAAAGCATAGCTTCCGCTGCCTCGGAAGGTGCTGTTGGTGATCATCGCTTTGCTGTCAGCGCTCAGATAGACCATGCCCCGTGCGTCGGCGCCTCCCGTCCAGGCTTGACTGCCGCCGTTCTCGAAGATCACATGGTCGAACCGGTTCTCGTTTGACGCCGTGTTGATCTGCAAACCTTTCCAGCTGTCGGGCGCGTTGGTACGACTTGTGAGAGTGACCGGCAGCGCGGTAGTGCCGATCGCCGTGAGAATTCCATTGTTGCGCACGACGATCTCCACGTCATCAAGCGATGACAACGTCACGCCCGCTTCGAGTGTCAGCGCCGCCTCAATGAAAAAGCGCGTCTGGATCTCGTAGGGCACGGTCAGCCGGTGCCACGTTTGTGCGGTGGCTACGGCATTGGTGTTGCCGAACGACGTGCGCACGACGTTCGCGGTGTTGCCCGAGAACGTGGTGGTCCCGCCCACATACTGCGCCGAGCCGGGATGCACCCACGCGGCAATCGCGTTGTCGCGCAGGGTGTTGTTGTCGAACACCATTTCGGAACCATCGTACACACTGATTCCGGTGCCGCCGCTGTTCACAATCGCGCTGTTCTGCATGTCCACGCGTGAGGAGCCGTCGAGCAGGAGCCCAGCGCGCGACTGGGTGGCGCCGCTCCAGCCGCTCGAGCCGGCGTTCTCAATGGTGACGTAGCGCAGGATGTTCTCCACGCCGCGGCTCTCATCGAAGCGCAGACCGCGCCAGACCCCGATTGGGTCGATGCTGGTGAACAGGATCGGCTTGACGGCGGTGCCGGACGCATTCATGCGACCGGACGTCGCGACACTCAGCGACCCGCCCGGTCCAAACTGCAGGCGCACGCCGGGCTGCACGACGAGCGTGCCGCTGTTCACCGTGAGCGGGTTCACGACCTCGTAGCACGTGTCCTGCGCCAGCGTGCCGCCGTTGGTCACCGTGGCCTGTACGAGCGCCAGGCAGCCGGTGAGCGTGAGGTCCACGCCGCTGGACTTCGTGGCGTCGAGCGCGCTCGTGGCGATGATGCGCACGGCGCCCGGCGTGATGGCCGTCACGAGGCCGCTGGTGCTCACCGACGCCCGAAGCGCGTCGCTCGAAGACCACACCACGCCCTGCGAGACGGTAGCGGGTGACACGGTCGCGCTCAACTGCACGGTGGTGCCCACCGGGACAGTTGTGGATGGCGCGCTCACCGAGACGCCGGTGACGGGGGTGGGGGTGACCATCGGCTCCGAGGGTGTACCGGAGTCGCAGGCGGCGAACAGAACGCTTGCCCCCAGCGCGGCGAGCAGGGGCACGGTATGGGGAACTCGGCGGAGCATGATGGACCTCGCAGGCGGATGAGGGGGGTGAAACTGCGGCCGTGATCGCACGTTGCCCGATCCGGCCCTGCCCCTCGAACGGGAAACCGGCCTGAGGTCCGCCACCTGATCTTCCGCATCGTGGCGCGCTCCCCGTTCCACCCGTACCTTCAGCCCTGCACTCGGGACTTTCACTTACCGTCCGGGCCCGCCATGTCGAGTGATTCCGGCACCATTACCGTGCTGCTGTCGAAATGGAGCGAGGGCGACGAGGACGCGTTCCAGCGACTGGTGACGCTGGCCTACGATGATCTGCGCGCCATCGCGCACCGCCGTCTGCAGGCTGGCCACGGCGACGATCTCGCGACCACGGCGCTGGTGCACGAGGTCTACCTGCGCCTCGTGGGGCGCGTGGACGGGCAGTGGGAGAGCCGATCACACTTCTACAGCTTTGCCTCGCGCGCGATGCGCCACATTCTGGTGGATCACGCTCGCCGCCGGAATGCGGAGCGACGCGGCGGCGGGGCGGTGAGCATCCCGCTCGACGAGGAGCTCGTCGCGAACACCGACGACTCGGCCGACGTGCTCGGGGTGGATGAAGCGGTGGAACGGCTCGCGCAGCGGCACCCGCGCATGGCGCAGGTGGTGGAGCTGCGGTTTTTTGGCGGACTCACGGTGCCGGAGGTGGCCGAGGTGCTCGACGCGTCGGTGCGCACGGTGGAGCGTGAGTGGACACGGGCGCGTGCGTATCTGCTGGAGTCGCTGGCGCCCGAGCGCGAGCGCGAGGGGCCAACCCAAACCTGACCGGCGGTTCGGGTCACGTCACGGCGGGGTGGTTGCTGGCAGCAACGAGGCAAACCGCGCGGCCTGTCGCGCTCCACCGTTCGCCTGCAGCAGGCCCACCAACTGTCTGACGATGCCGACGAGCTCCGCATTCGGTCCATTCGGTAACGCGCGCATCCACGCATACGCATGGTCCAGATGACGATCGCCTTCCGCCGTGCGCTGTGTGGCCACGAGCGCCATGCCGAGCTGCGCCTCTGCGACGATGGTCCAGGCATGGTTGGGTCCGAGCGTCTGCACGTAGCTCTGCCAGCCGCTCCGTAGCGGTTCAATGGCATTGGCCGGTTGCACGCGACGCAGGAAGAATCGCCCGAGATTCAGGTGCGCGGCGCCCACCTGCCAGTTGCCGTCGGGCCATTGGAACTCCGTCGCGAACACGATGTCGCGTCCCAGCGCAGCGACCTCGTCGTAGCGCCCCATCAGCTCGAGCGTGACGGACAGATTGTTGCTGGTCAGCACCGTGCGCGGGTGTCCGGCCCCCAGCGTTGCATTCAGGATGCGCAGCGCCTGTCGGTACGACGAATCGGCCGCGGCCAGGTCGCCGCGCGTCTTTTGCAGGAACGCGAGGTTGTTGTACGTCGTGGCGAGTTGGAGGAGCCGCGGTGCCTTGCGCGCCTCGAGCCGTTGGATGAAACGGCGATACACCGTTTCTGCAGAATCGAACTGTTCGGCGCCCCGGAGCGCCGGCGCAAGTGCACTGATCGCATCTTCGTACGCCGCGCTGCTGGTGTCGCCGGTGGTTCGCAGCAGGCGTTCAGCCGCTGAGGCGTAGACCAACGCGGAGTCCTCACGCTCCATTTGCAGCTGCGCGCCGCTGATGATCGACAGCAACGTCGCGTGCATGCTGTCAGGGAGCGCACCAGTAATGAGGCGCAGCCGCAGCTCCTCGCGGAACACCGAGTCGGCGGCCTGCGAGAATCGTGACACGCGGTGATTGTTGCCGATCTGGCGCATGACGCCAAGCGCTCGTTCGTCTGCGGCGCCAAACCCCTGCGTGTACAGCTGCAGCGACTGACGGAGCACCGTGTCAGCGGCTGCATTGCGCCCAAGCCCGGAGAGCGTTTCACCAATCGCCGACAGCAGCGCAGCACGCACTTCTGGCTGGTCCACGAGTTCCGTGTCGAGTCGCTGGCGTCCTTGCTGCAGCGCGTCCACCACCGTGAGTGCGCTGGGATTTGCGGCGCTCGTTGCGTTCGTGGGATCGGGGCTGCGCAGCATGTCCACCAGAAAGTCCTCCGTGGCCTCGGCACGACGCGACGCCAGCTGGGCCGCGTCCCGTTCGGTCTCGAGCCGGCGGTTCTGCACCGTCAGTGCGCCGAGGAATCCGAGCAGGGCGAGCGCGCTGAGTGCCGCGGTGGGTACAATCCACCGTTTGCGTGCCAAATACTTGGTCACCAGGTAGAGCGTGGATTCCGGGTGCGCAAGAATTGGACGCCCGCGCAGGAAGCGGCGCACGTCTTCGGCCATTTCTTCAGCAGACGCGTAGCGTTGTTCGGGTGCCGCTCGGAGCGCCTTGCCCACGATAATGTCCAGATCGCCGCGCAGTGCGCGCGCGAGCTGATCGGGGGTGGTGGCACGTGCCGTGGCCCGGTCACCCGGGGCTTCCGCGTGTGCCAGCGACAGCGTGGCCACGCGGCTGGGGTGCACGGGTGGTTCGCCTGGGTTCGTGTCCCCCGCCAGCGGTCGTAGCCCTGTGAGCAGCTCACGCAGCAGCAGACCCAACTGGTAGATGTCGCTGCCGGTGGTGATGCTGTCCCCGCGCAGCTGCTCGGGGCTTGCGTAGTCGGGCGTGAGCAGGCGCACGCCCGTCTGCGTGTTGACGCCGTCACTGTGCAGCAGCTTGGCGATCCCGAAGTCGAGCAGCTTGACCTGTCCCTCGCTGGAGACGAGGATATTGGACGGCTTGATGTCCCGGTGCACCACCAACTGCCGATGCGCCGCGTGTACGGCGTTGGCGACCTCCACGAAGAGGTCGAGACGGGCGCGCAGCGGGAGCCTGTGGGCATCGGCGAAGCGTGTGATCGGCTGGCCATCCACCAGCTCCATGACCAGGTACGGCCGTCCGTCGGGCAGCGCGCCACCATCCAGCACGCGCGCCACATTGGGGTGCGTGAGCGAGGAAAGGATCTGCCGCTCGGTGAGGAAGCGCGCGACGAGATCG
>JBBSPE010000111.1:0-14997 GCA_038259155.1 Gemmatimonadales bacterium | reverse complement strand
TGCGGGCATTGCCGGCAACTACGACAGTACCGTTGCGACTGACGCACCGCACTGCGGCTGTCGATCGGAGTCGCCGCAACAGGAAGCGCTCGCGCATGAGAGCTACGCGTTCACTCGGCGTGTGTGCACGGAGCAGACCAAGCGTTCGCTCGCCGCGTTGCCGTTCTCCATGCAGGTGCGACCAATGGGCGGGCACGCTGCGGGCGCACAGCTCGTGCTCGTGCATGGCACGCCCACGCTCAACACGGTGTACTGGACCGAAGACCGGTCTGATGATTTCTGTCGCAAGATGGCGTCGCACGTTGGGCTGCGTGCGGGCGACGTGCTCGCGTTCGGTCACACGCACAAGCCGTGGCACCGCACGGTGGACGGCATGCACTTCGTGACCACGGGGAGCGTGGGTCGGCCCAAGGACGGCGACTGGCGCGCGTGCTACGTGGAGCTGCAGGTGGGCGAGCCCCGCACGGAGCTGCAGGTGGAGTTCATTCGGGTGCCGTACGACGTGGACGCTGCGTGCGCCGCGGTGCGTGCGGTTGGATTGCCGGCAGACTTTGAGCAGATGCTGCGCACGGGCGGACGTTGATTCGAGGAGCGCGCGCCCCGCGCGAGCGACTGCGCGAACGCCCTTGGTGGCGGACACGCGCGTTCGTGATTGCGGGGATGATTGCCGCCGCGCTCACGCTGGCTGGTTTGTGGCTCGAGGGAGGTGTGACCGGTATCCCGCTCATCGGCGCATCCTCTGCCGTGCCTGGTGCTCCGGTGCGAGACGACACGACAGGTGCAACCGACGCGTCCGTGATTGGCGCCGCGTTGCGCGAGCTGTTCACGGTGCGTGAGCATGCGGTGCAGCTCTCGATCTGGGCCGACCGCAGCGTGCGCGGTACGGTGTTCACGCGGCTGCACGCGATTCCGAGCGCCGTGCAGTTGTCCTCGGTTCGCGAGGCATTCGCTCTACCCGTCGATTCCGTCTCGCTTGGCGACCTGTCCGCGCTGTTTCGCGAGCATCCCGATGGCTGGGAAGCGTACTTCGCGCAGCACCCGGCCTCGGCGGGCATCGTGGAACTCGGTGTTGTGCAGTACGACCGCGCTGCGGCGCAGGACCCTGGCGGAACCACGGCATCACGCGAACGAGCATCACTCCTCGTGGGGCGAACCTGCGGTGAGCATTGCGCAGTGGCGTGGCGCGTGACGCTGCAGCGCGCCGCCGCATCGTCGAGTGCGGCGCTCACCCCTGCGCGAGTGTCGCAGCCCGCCGCTGACGCATGGACCGTGGAAGCGATCACCAACGTCGCGCTGCCGCCAGAGACGCCGCACAGTGCGTTTGTCGCCGCGCCGGACCTGCGCGTGATCGGCCCGGACGCGTTTGCCGTGCTGGACGTGCGCGGACGCTGGGCCTTCGCCCGCGCGCATCTGCCGGGGGCCGTGCGCGTGAACTGGCTGGACTACCGCGACGGTTGGGGACGCACGGGTCGCTTGCCGAGCGATCTGACGGCGCTGGCGGCCGAAGTGGCGCTGCTCGGTGTTGATCAGGACCGACCGGTGGTGGTATACGGCGACGCCGGCAACGGATGGGGCGAGGAGGGTCGCATCGCCTGGATGTTGCGCTACCTCGGGCATCCCGATGTCTCCGTGCTGGACGGTGGCTACGACGCGTGGGTTCGTGCCGGCGGAACCGTGACGCGAGCTCGGGTGGACCCCGCAGCCGGGCGTTTTGTCGCGAACGCGCAGACAGCCCTCCGCGCCAGCGAAGACGACGTGGCGGCGGTTGCAGCCGAACCGATTGTGCCTGCGGCCGAGTCTGGCACCGCGACCACAGCAATCCTGCTTGACACCCGCAGCGACAGCGAGTGGAACGGCTCGCGGAAATACTTTCCGTCCCGCACCGGACGCATTCCCGGCGCCGTGCACCTGCGATGGCAGGATCTCCTCACCCCCGAGGGGACCCTTGATCGGTCACCGGCCGCGATTCAGCGCTTGCGCGCGCTGGGCATCACACCCGATCGTCCTGTGATCACGTATTGCGTGGGCGGCGTGCGGTCGGCGTTCGTCGCGCTGGCACTGCAGGCGCTCGGCGTGCGTGATGTACGCAACTATGACGGCAGCTGGTACGAATGGTCCGCCAATGACGGTCGGCCTGTGGAGATGCCTGAATGAGTACCCGCCTTCCTGTTGACGCGCGCCTTGGCGGCGTGTCGCTGCAGGTGTCCGACCTCGAGCGGTCTGTCGCCTGGTACCGCGACGTGCTTGGCGCCCGGGTGATTGGCCAGAGTGCTTCGCCCACCGCCTCCGGGGACGCTGCTACCGCCACGCTCGGCGCGCACGACCAACCCGATGTGCTGCTCACGCTCCGCGAGCACACGGGTGCGGAGGCCATGCCGTCGCGCGGCCGACTCGGCCTGTTTCACGTGGCCTGGTTGCTACCCGATCGCGCGGCGCTCGGCCGCTTTGTCACGCACCTTGCCGCTCGCGGCGAACGCGCTGGCAGCGCCGACCATCTCGTGAGCGAGGCCCTGTATCTGCAGGACCCCGATGGGCTCGGCGTGGAGGTGTACACCGACCGACCGCGCGAGCAGTGGCGCGTGGTCGGGGATCAGGTGGAAATGGCGTCACTCCCGCTCGGCGTGGCGGATCTCGTGCGCTCCGCAGGTGGCGTGGCGTACATCGGCATGCCGGCGGGTACGCGCATTGGTCATGTACATCTGCACGTGGGCGACCTCGAGGCGAGCACACGCTTCTACCGCGATACGATCGGCTTTGATGTGACCCAGTCCGGGTATCCCGGGGCGCGGTTCCTGTCAGCGGGCGGCTATCACCATCATCTCGGCACCAACACGTGGGCGGGCGCGCAGGCACGCTCGCCAGCGCCGGGGCACGCGCAGCTGCTGTACTGGGAGGTGCTGCTGCCGAGCGACGCTGCGGTGCAGGCCGTGGCCGAACGGGTGGCAGCGTCAGGCATGGGTGAAGCCGACGCTGGGGCCACGGCGCTGCCAGACGGGATCGAGCTGCGCGACCCGTGGGGGACGGCGCTGCGGGTACGTCGAGCGCCCTGAGGCGTGGGCCGCCGAGGTCACTGGCGGGATTTGCCCAGTGGCTGCGCCCTGATGCCAGGGAGGTTGCGCCGGCATCACGCATTGCGCAAACGCGTTGCTCCCCGCCCGCTGTGTTGCCCTGCAAGTTCCATAGCCCTAACATCCCTTCATCAGCAACCCATCGGGCGCGACCATCGCGCTCCCTGCCATCGCCCGCCTTGGAGGCCGGTCATGTCGTTCGGTGACTTTCTCAAGAAGCAATTCATTGATGTCATCCACTGGACCGAAGACGGTGCCGGGGTGCTCATGGAGCGCTTTCCCATGCGCGACATGGAAATCCAGAACGGGGCGTCGCTGACGGTCCGCGAGTCGCAGATGGCCCTGTTCGTGAACGAGGGCAAGGCGGCGGACGCCTTCAATCCCGGGCTGTACAAGCTCGACACGAACACGCTGCCCCTGCTGACGAGTCTCAAGAACTGGGACAAGCTGTTCCAGTCGCCATTCAAGAGCGACCTGTACTTCTTCTCCACGCGCCTGCAGACCAACCAGCGCTGGGGAACGCAGCAACCCATCACCATTCGTGACGCTGAGTTTGGTGCGGTGCGCCTTCGTGGATTTGGCGTCTACAGCTACCGCCTGGTGAACCCGCTGGCCTTTCACACGAACATCGCAGGCACGCAGGCGCAATACACTTCGGCTGAGCTGGAGCCGCAGCTGCGAAACGCCGTGATCACCTCGTTCACCACGGCCTTTGCCAAGTCGCAGGTGCCGTTTCTGGACATGGCGGCGAATCAGGCGGCGGTGGCCACGCTCATATCGGCCGAGTTGGCGCCGCAGTTTGCCGCGTATGGTCTTGAGCTGGCGAGCTTCACCGTGGAGAATCTGTCGCTGCCCGACGAGCTGCAGAAGCGTCTGGACGAGCGCATCTCCATGAATATGGTGGGCGACATGCGGCAGTACGCGCAGTTCCAAGCTGCGCAGTCCATCCCGATTGCGGCCGCGAACGAGGGCGGCATCGCGGGTATGGGTGTCGGTTTGGGCGCGGGCATGGGCATTGGCGGCCTGATGGCGGATGCGATGCGGCAGGCCACCGGACCGGCAGCGTCTCCTGCTGCGCCCGCGGCACCGGCGCCGGCGTCGCAGGCGGACGGGGCCGCGTCGGCCGCTGCGTCAGGAGCGGGCGCCGCCGTCACCGGCGAAACCAAGTTCTGCATTCACTGTGGCAAGCCCATTCCCGCCGTGGCGAAGTTCTGCGCCGAGTGCGGCGGCAAGCAGTCGTAGGGCGCGCCCTTGCACACTGCGGTCGATCAGCGGCCGGCCATGACGGCGGGTCGCGAGGTGATGGTGGAGGCGTTCGGGTGTGACGTCGATCGGCTGACCCGCGTGGACGCGCTGCGTGCGCTGTTCGCCGCGCTGGTGGACGAACTGCGTCTGCATCCGGTTGGTGACACGCACTGGCATCAGTTTCCGGCGCCGGGCGGCATTACCGGGTTGTGCCTGCTGGCCGAATCACACCTCACGGTGCACACGTTCCCGGAGTACGGGAGCGTGTGCCTCAATCTGTTTTGTTGTACACCACGTGAGGCGTGGGACTGGGAGGCACGGTTGGGTGCGCTCCTGGGAGCGTCGCGCGTGGTGGTGCGCACGGTGAGTCGTGCGTATCACGAGGCGCCGGAGCTGGTCGTGGCGCCGTGACGGTTCCGGCACCGCACGGCACGAGCTGTCCCAACTGCGGCGCGCCGATTCGGTTTCGCTGGGCGCAGGCCGTGCAGACCACCTGCGATTTCTGCAAGTCGGTGCTGGTGCGCACGGGGCTCGATCTCGAGCGCGTGGGGGAGCAGGCCGAGTTCCCGGTCACCGGCTCGCCCGTGCAGCTGGGTATGGAGGCGCGCTGGGGCAATCGCTCGTTGCTGGTGGTGGGGCGTCTCACGTACGCGTGGGCGCGTGGGCGTTGGAACGAGTGGTACTGCCGCGTGAGTGACGGCAGCAGCGCCTGGCTCTCCGACGCCCAGCTCGACTACGCGATCACGGTGGACGTGGCGCCGGGCATGCGACTCCCTGATCCCTCCACGCTGCAGGTGGGCGGCAGCGTGCGCACGGACACGCGCGAGTACGTGGTCACGAGCCTCACGCAGGCGCAGTACGTGGGCACGGAGGGCGAGCTGCCGTTTGCCACGTCGGACCGATCGCTGTGCTGGTTTGCCGACCTCCGCGATCCTGCGGGCGGCTTTGCCACGCTGGACGGCAGTGAGTCGCCGCCGCTGCTGTTCAGCGGCGAGTATGTGACGTGGAAGCAACTGGCACCGACGGGTGCGCGTGAGTTTGCCGGGTGGTGACGGTCACGACGTACCGGAACAACGCGTGGTGACCACGGCGGCGGCGCTCTCGTGCCCCAGTTGTGGCGCGTCCATCACGCTGCACGCGCTGGGGTGGGCCGTCACGGTGGTGTGCGCCACGTGTGGCGCCGAGCTGGACGCGCTCGATCCAAAGCTGCAGATCCTGCGAGAGCACGGTCGGAAGCTCACGTTCACGCCGCGTATTCCGCTGGGCACCCGTGGCACGGTGCGCGACGTGCCGTACGAAGTCATCGGTTGCCAGCGTGTGACGATCACGGTGGAAGGCACGGACTATTCGTGGACGGAGTACGTGTGTTTCAATCCGTATCACGGGTTTTTGTATCTCTCGGAATACGAGGGGCACTGGAACGTGATCGAGCCGTTGCGCGAGCAGCCGCAGCACCGGGCGGGCATTGGCCGGAGCGCGGTGGACGCACGGGGACGCCGCTTTCAGCACTTCCAGACCGCGAATGCACGCACCAGTTTTGCGCTCGGTGAGTTTCCGTGGGAGCTGCGCGTGGGTGACGCTGTGCACGCGGCCGACTACGTGTCGCCGCCGTACCTGCTCTCCTCGGAAGGCAGTGACTACGAGACCACCTGGTCGCTGGGTCGCTACACCACGCCGGCGGAAATGGCGGAGATGTTCGGCATGCCCGAACTCGATCAGCGGCCGAACGGGGTGTTCGCCAACCAGCCCAATCCGCACGTGCGCGAGGCGCACCGCATTCGACGAGTGCTGTTGCCGCTGCTGCTGGTGTGGCTGGTGCTGCTGGTTGGTACGCTCATGTTGACGCGCAAGGAGTCCGTGTTCACGGACAGCTATCGCTTCGATCACGCGCTGGCGGAAGCGAATGCGGTGGTGACCGAGCCTTTCGAGCTCAAGGGCCGCCCGTCCAATGTGCGCGTGAACATTCAGACCGAACTCTCGAACGATTGGGCGTGGTTCGCGTTGGCGCTCATCAACGAAAGCACCGGCGAATCGCGTGAGGTGGGCAAGCAGGTGAGCTACTATTCCGGTGTGGACAGCGACGGCAGCTGGACCGAGGGATCACAGCGTGGAGCGGTGAGCATCTCGGAAGTGCCAGCGGGACAATACGTGCTGCGCATTGGACCGGAGGGCGGCGAGCCGACGGGCCGCACGACCAACTACACCGTTACCGTCACGCGCGACGTGCCGTCCTACGCCTTTTTCATCGTTGCGCTCTTCGCGATCGTACTGCCGGCAGGACTGGCGTGGCTACCGGTGTTCGGATTTGAGAATCGCCGCTGGCTTGAGAGTGACCACGAGGGACCACCCATGGCGTTGCCCGCCGGAGAGGACGACACATGATCCGTACCCTGCTGTATGCCCTGTGGGGGTTGGGTGTGCTGGGCCTGCTGGCCACTTCGCAGTGGCGCGGCTGGACGTTCACCCGTGGGGACACCGCCAGCGTGGACCCGCAATCCGTGCGCGCCAATCCCGGCGCCTATCGATCCCCGTACTACATCCCGGGGCGTACGCTCCGTGGCAAGTAGAGGAGAGTCGTCGTGCCCGTCAATTTCTGGGAGAACGTTGTGGCCGCCGCGGTGTTTGCGGGCCTCGGTGTGGTCCTGTTCGTACTCGCTTTCATCGTGCTCGACCTGCTCACGCCCGGGAAGCTGTGGCACGAGATCGGCGAGAAGAAGAACACCGCCGCGGCCATCCTCATGGGTTCGGCGGCCCTGGCGCTTGGCATCATCGTTGCGGCTGCGATCCACTGACCTCGCGTTCCTGACGCTCGGACTGGAGCCGACCGCGTGAACGCGGCGCTGTTTGCCACCGTCTGCCTGATCGCCGCGTGCGGGCTCATTTACGAGCTCGTGGCCGGCGCCCTCGCGTCGTACCTGCTCGGCGACAGCGTCACGCAGTTCTCCACGGTGATCGGCACGTACCTGTTCGCCATGGGCATCGGCAGCTGGCTCACGCGCTACATCGTGAAGGGTGTGGTCACGCGGTTCGTGGTCATCGAGCTGCTGGTGGGTATCGTGGGTGGGTTCTCGGCGTTGCTGCTGTTTCTGACCTTCACGTGGACCGACGTGTTTCGCCCGGTGCTGTACGGAACGGTGACCACGATCGGCATCCTGGTGGGGCTTGAGATCCCGTTGCTCATGCGCATCCTGCGCGACCGATTTTCGTTCAAGGACGTGGTCGCGAACGTGCTCACGTTCGACTACGCCGGCGCGCTGGTGGCATCGCTCCTGTTTCCGCTGCTGCTGGTGCCGCGGCTCGGTCTCGTAAGGTCGTCGCTGCTGTTCGGGCTGGTGAACGTGCTGGTGGCGTTCTGGAGCACCTGGCTGTTCCGCGACGTGCTGCCGCAGCGTCGCGCGCTGCAATGGGCGTCCCTCGGAACGGCGACGCTGCTGGGCGTGGGGCTCTGGCAGGGCCAGCGCATCACGACCTTTGCGGAGGAGGGGCTCTACGCGGACCCCGTGATCCTGGCGCGCGACACGCGCTACCAGCGCATCATCCTCACCAACTGGAAGGACGACCTGCGGTTGTACCTCAACGGGCACCTGCAGTTTGCCTCGCGCGACGAGTACCGGTATCACGAGGCGCTCGTGCATCCCGGATTGGCCGCGCTGCCGCAGGCGCGTCACGTGCTCGTGCTGGGCGGTGGCGATGGGCTCGCGGTACGAGAGATCCTCAAGTATCCGCAGATCGAATCGGTCACGCTGGTGGATCTCGACACGCAGATGACGACGTTGTTCGCGTCGCACGATCGTCTCACTGCCCTCAATCTCGGTGCGCTCACCGATCCGCGCGTGCGTGTGGTGAATGCCGATGCGTTCGTGTGGCTCGACGAGCATCCGGCGCAGTTCGACTTCATTGTGATCGACTTTCCCGATCCGTCCAACTACCACGTGGGCAAGTTGTACACGAGTGCGTTCTATCGGCTCGTGCGGCAGCACCTGGCATCCGACGGATTCCTGTCCGTGCAGAGCACGTCGCCGCTGTTTGCCCGCAAGTCGTTCTGGAGCATCGTGGCCACGCTTCAGGGTGCCGGCCTGCGCACCGCGCCGTATCACGTGTACGTACCGAGCTTTGGTGAGTGGGGCTTCGTCCTTGCGGGCGCCGTGCCGTACCAGCCGCCGCACACGCTGCCGGACGGCCTGCGTTTTCTCACGGCCGGCGCTGTGCCCGGATTGTTCAACTTTCCGGCCGACATGGGACCCGTACCCGCCAAGCCGAATCGCCTCAATGACCAGGCGCTCGTGCGCTACTACGAGCAGGAGTGGGAGGCGATCAACCGCTGATGGACGAACGCGGCGATCCGTCTCGGCGCACGTTCCTCGCGCAGCTTGCGTCCGTGATCGGCGCGCCCGCGTTGCTCGGCCTCACGCGCAAGGGTGGACCGCCGATTGCGGGTGGTTTTGTCGAGGATGATTCTGGCAGCGGACACGCACTGCGAGACGGCACTCTCGCTCGCGGTGGCACCGCGCGCGAGCCGCGGCGGGTGTCGGTGGCGATTGTGGGCGGCGGAGTGGGTGGCCTGTCTGCCGGCTGGCGCATGGACGCGTTGGGCATGCGCGACTGGGTGCTGCTCGAGCTCGGTGATGAAGCAGGCGGGAACTCGCGTGGCGGCGCGAACGGGCTCACGCAGTACCCATGGGGGGCGCACTACCTGCCGGTCCCCGGCCCCGATGCCGAGCATGTGCGCACACTCCTGCGCGAGGTTGGTGTGCTCTCGGCCGACGGCGTCTTCGATGAACGGACGTTGTGTCACTCGCCGCAGGAACGGTTGTGGCAGCACGGCCGCTGGCACGAGGGTCTGGAGCCGCTCGATGCCGCACCGCCATGGGAGCGCGCCGAGTGGGCACGGTTTGACGAGCAGGTGGCGGCGTGGCGCGACTCGGGGGCGTTTCGCGTGCCGCTCGCGGGCGCGCCCGATGCGGTGACCGGCAGTGCGGCGCGCGCCACGCGCACGCTTGACGGCATCACGGGCAGCGACTGGTTTGCCGCGCAGCGGTACCGTTCGCCCACGCTGCGCTGGTGGCTCGACTACGGCACGCGTGATGACTACGGCACGTCGCTCAACGACGTGAGTGCGTGGGCCGCCGCGCATTACTTCGCTGGCCGACCGGCGCACGAGGAGGGGCCGCTCACGTGGCCGGAGGGGAACGCGTTCCTCGTGCGGCATCTGGCGGCGCGCGCTGGGGACCGCGTGCTCACGAATGCGGCGGTGTGGTCCGTCACGCCCAAAGGCAACACATGGCTCGTGCAGACGCCCACGGTGGACGTGCTGTGCGATGCGGTGATCTGGGCGGCGCCGCTGTTCGTGTTGCCGCGTGTGCTCGCCGGCGCCCGCCCGCCGGTGATGCCCGAGTATGCACCCTGGGTGGTGGCGAACGTGACGCTGGCGCGGCGGCCGGCGGAGCGCGGGGCCGCACCAGCGTGGGACAATGTGGTGTACGGCAGCCCGACGCTGGGGTACGTGAACGCGATGCACCAGTCGCTGGCCCGGCCCGGCCCCGAGAGCGTGTGGACGTGGTACCACGCGGTGGTGGATCGCCCGCCGGTCGCCGCGCGTCAGTGGCTCGCGGGCCAGTCGTGGGACGTGTGGCGCGATTTCGTTCTGGCGGACCTGATGCGCGCCCATCCGGACATCGCCGAGTGCGTCACGCGCATTGATGTGCGCCGTTGGGGGCACGCGATGGCGAGGCCACATCCCGGCCTGCTTGCGCGCAATCGTGCGCTGTCCACCTGGTCACCAGCGCCGCGCGTATTCCTCGCGCACGCCGATGCGAGTGGGCTCTCGGTGTTCGAGGAGGCGCAGTGGCACGGCGTGCAGGCGGCTGAGAGCGCCACGGCCGTGATCGCGCGCTGAGTCAGGTAGAATAGTAGGCCGCGTTTTCGTCGACGTAGCCGCGCGTGAGGTCACAGCCGAACGCGGTGGCAGATGCATCGCCAACTCCGAGGTCCACTTCGAGCTCCACCAGCTCGGCACTCAGCGCGTCGCGCACCGTACTGTCGGAAAAGGGCAAGCGGAGCCCACCGCGCACCACGGGAAAACGGTTGATCCACGCATCGGTGCTTTCGGGACGCACGGTGCAGTCAAAACACTTGCCCACGGCCATGAGCAGCCGGCCGACATTGGGGTCGGCACCGTGCACCATGGTCTTCACCAGCGGCGAGTTCACGATGCTCTTGGCCACCGTGCGTGCGTCCTGCTTGCTGGCGGCACCGCGGACCTGCACACGCAGCAGGTGCTCTGCGCCCTCACCGTCTCGTGCCAGCACCTCGGTCATGCGCAGGCAACACGCCAGCAACGCCTCGCGGAACGCGTCCTCCTCAACGGCACCGGCTTGCCCGTTGGCGAGAATCGCACAGGTGTCCGACGTGCTCGTGTCGGAGTCCACCGAGAGCATGTTGAACGAATCGGCGACGCAGTCGTTGAGCATGCGCTGCAGCGTCGGCGCGTCAAACGCGGCGTCGGTGAAGATGTAGGCCAGCATGGTGGCCATGTTGGGCTCGATCATGCCGGAGCCCTTGGCCACGATCGTGATCGTGGCCTCGCCCACCGAGACGGAGAGCGCCTTGGGGTGCGAGTCCGTGGTCATGATGCCCTCGGCGCCCACGATGGGATCGGCCTGCAGCTCGGCCGCCATGCCGGGGAGTCCGGCCTCGATCATCTTGATGGGCAGTGGCACCCCGATCACGCCGGTAGAACTCACGAGCACCTTGTCCGGGGTGCTGCCGATTTCGGCGGCCGCCGCCGCGGCCATGCGGCGCGCGTGTTCCACGCCGAGTGCGCCCGTGGCCACGTTGCTCACCTTGCTGTTGGCGATAACGGCGCGCAGCACGCCGCCGCGCATGGTCTCGCGGCCAAGAATTACCGGCGCCCCGGGGAAGTGATTGCGCGTAAATACCGCCGCAGCCACCGCGTCGGAGTCGCTCACGAACAGCGTGAGATCGCGCGCCTTGGGCTTCAGCCCCACGTTGCGGCTGGCGCAGCGGAACCCGCGTGGAAACACGGGCGGATTGTGGAATTCCATTGCGGCGAGATCCCGGGCGGTGATGAGGTGCGGCGCGCGTCCAACACGCGGCAGAACGCGAGGCAAAAGGCTTCACGCATCCGGGCAACTTAGCGGCATGCACACAGTCGCGCGCTCGACGGTTCATCGGTCGCGCGTCCGCGCCACGCGAGGAGTCGTTCTCCAGCGACCTTGGCGTTGGGAGCACCACCGGCCGTCCCAACGTGACCGCGGTGACTGTCGCTGAGCGATTCTACCTGACGTCCGGCTTCTGGCGCGTTGAGCAGTTCCTCGCCGTGGGATACGGCGACGCCGGCGGGCTGCAGTCGGGCCACACGCTGCTCGAAAAACCGTTCACCGAGCTCAAGCTGGCGGGGACGGAGCGCCGACGGCTCAAGGCGCCGCCGCCCCCGTGACAGTCAGCCGGTGGGGCTGAGGGCCGGCAGCCAGATCGACACGGTGGTGCCACTGCCGTGCCGGCTTTCCACGGTGCAGGTGCCACCGGACTGGGCGGCAATGCCATAGGTGGCAGCCAAGCCAAGGCCGATGCCCGATCCCACCTCACGGGTGGTGTGGAACGGCTCGAACAGGCGCTCCAGCTGCGCGAGTGGCACGCCGTGCCCCGTGTCCTCGATCGACAGCACGAGCCACCGTCCGGCGGGCACGGAGCGCGGCCGCGCTGACAGCGGCTTGGACAGGTCACGCCGCTCGGTGGTGATGCGCAGCGCGCCGCCCGCTGGCATGGCGTCGCGTGCATTGCTCACCAGTTGCAGGATTGCCTGTTCAATCCACACCCGATCAGCGTACACGTGCGAGTCGTGCCGCGTGAGCGAAGTCTCCACGCGCACGGTTGTCGGGAGCATCGCGCGGATGTCGGGCTCCAGCGTGCCGAGCATCGTGTTGAGCGGCAGCATGGCAGGTTCAAGTGCAAGCTGGCGGCCGCAGGCCAGCAGCAACTGCGCGAGCTTCGTGGCCCGCGTCGTGGCGCGACGGATCTCACTGAGTTCAGTGGGCGCATCGGCGGCGAGCGCCGACAGGTCGAGCAGCTCGGCATTCGCGGCGATGACCGTGAGCAGGTTGTTGAAGTTGTGCGCAACGCCGCCGGCGAGCAGTGCGATTGCATCGAGCGTTTCTGCCTCTCGACGGTGCGCCGCCCGCCCTTCCCGCAGCAGCTCGGCTTGTCGAGAGAGCGACACGTCGTGCATCGCGATGGTCAACCCGGAATCCACTGGCACGGCATACCCCTCAAACCATCGCTCCGTCGCCTGATCATGCCAGGCGAACGTCGTGGCTGTCGCCGTGTCGGCGGCGCGTCGCCACGCCGACTGCACGGCTGCGTCTACCTCGCGCTCGAGGGCCTCGCGTCCGTCCGGAGAGCGGAGTACCCGCAGCGGAACGGCGAGCGCGCTCGCGGCGTGTCTGTTGGCCCACTCGACCTGTCCCTGCGCGCCGAGCACAAGCAACCCCTCCCGCAGCGCGCCGAGTACCTTGTACGGCTCCTGCAGCGCGTCTGGCGGCTCCTTCATCGGCGCCGCGCTGATCTCGCTCGATGGTGCGTTCGATGGCGCGTTCGATGGCGCGCTCGATGCGGCGCGCAATGAGAGCAACGCCGACGCACTGCCCGCAAGATGCGTGAGCAGTTGCAGGTCACGGTCGCTCCACCAGCGCGGCACGCCGTCCCACGCGCAGAGTGCACCAATGACGTTCCACTCGGCGTTGAAAAGTGGCACCGCGGCGCACGCCAGCACGCGAACGCCGCGAATGATCGGCGTGGCGCGCACCAGGGCGTGCGAACGCGTGTCCTCGATGAGCACGGGGGTTCCGGCAATCTGCACGGCGTTGAGCAGCACGCCCGTGAGCGGCGTGTCGCGGCCGAACACGCGGATCTCGCGATCGGCGGCGGCATTGGCCGCGGCATCGGCGGCGGTATCGGCCCCGGGTGCTGCGAATGACGAGACGTCCGCCACTCGCGTCCCGGCGTCCACGCGAATCGCGCCGTGCACGTCCGACACGGCGGCCACAACCACCATGGGCACGCCGAGGGCGAGCCGTGCCGCCTCGACAAGGCCTTCGACTGGAGCTAGTGTATCACGCAGCGGGCCCGACGGACTGCGCTCGACATTGCGTGCTGTCGAGGCAAATGTAGCGGCGCGCGAAGGCACGCTGTCACGTGTCGGGACCGAATCCGGGACGCGAGTCACAGACGGTAGCGGGGCGGGGGGGAAATGCGCGGAATCGTTGCGCAATTGGGGAGTCGTTCAGTGTACTCCGCTTGCCCGCGCCGGTCTATCCTGCCGAGTGCGCACCACAGTAGTGCCGCGTGCACGCCATAGCGGTGTGCTGCGCCGGCGATAGTTTCTCAGGACGCGTTGCCCACGTGGTGGGCTCCCTTTCAACTCCCCGCCGTTTCTTGCATGCTTCGAGTCCGCGTGCCGTCTCAACCAACGCTTCGCCCCTTCGATGTTGCGGTCGCCCTGCGATTGCTCCTGGAGCCCGAGGCTCGATATGAGCCCTTGGCGGAAGCGCTTGCCACCAGCACGAGCGCCGTGCATCGAGGTGTTGCGCGCCTGCAGTGGGCCGGACTGCTGCGCGCGGGCACCCGGACCGTCGCACGCCCCGCGCTGCGCGAGTTCCTGCTGCACGGTGTGCGCTACGCGTTTCCCACCGTGCGCGGCCCGGAGGTCCTCGGGGTCCCCACGGCATGGTCACATGATGGCATGCGCGCACTCTTGCGTGAGGAGTCGCCAACGGAACCGGAACGCCCGCTCGTGTGGCCTGACGATGCAGGCACCGTGCGCGGCGACATGCTGGTTCCGTTGTTTCCCGCTGCGGCGCGCGTTGCGCGCGGAGATGCGCCCCTGTACGAGTTGCTCGCTGCCGTGGACGCGCTGCGTGCCGGCTCCCCCACCGTACGGCGGATCGTGAGTGAGTTTCTCGCCGAGCGTGTGCTGTGGAGCGGTGACGCGTCGCCGGGTTGAGGCGTGGCGGTGGCGCCGTCGGCAACCGGCGCGTGCCGACACATCGCGCGCCGCGCCGTATCAGCCGGCCTGCATCAGCGCACGCTCCTGCGCCTTGAGTTCGCGCACCACACGTCCGCACACCAGATCGCACAGCGCCAGCACGTCGTCATCGGCGAGCTGGTAGTACACGAACAACCCGTCCTTGCGACGCGCAATGAATCCAGCCGCGTGCAGTTGCTGCAGCTGTTTGGACGCATTCGCAAGCGACAGGCCGGTGCGTGCCGTGAGGTCGCCCACCGCCTGTTCGCCATCCTGCAGCGCCTGCAGCAGCGACAACCGGGTGGGCTCGGCGAGTGCCTTGAAGCGATCCGCTACTTCCGACAGCATCGCCGGCGACAGCGACTTGGCCGCGCGGCGTCGCGGTGCCCGGTTCATGACATCACCGCCGTGGGTGACGCCGCCGCGCCATGCGCCACAGGGTGACCCGCATCCCGCCAGGCGACGAAGCCACCGCGCAGGTTGACCACCCGCTCGTGGCCGGCTCGCAGCAGCACGCTTGCGGCAATGGACGAACGCGCGCCACTCTGGCACTGCACCACGACGGTGCGATCGGCCGGCAGCGTCGTCGCGTGTGATGCCAGCTCCCCCAACGGGACATTGTGGCTCTCGGGCAGATGTCCG
>JBBSPE010000110.1:0-15316 GCA_038259155.1 Gemmatimonadales bacterium | reverse complement strand
TACACTGCCCCCCAGCTCACCCCCCTGCTCGCGCACCTCGCCGAGCGACTCCGTGCCGCGCCGCTCCCGCCGCGTGAGTCGGAGATCGTGGTGGTGCAGAGCCAGGGCATGCGCCGGTGGGTGACGCTGCAACTGGCGGACGCGTTCGGCTGTGCGGGCTCCATGTTGCTGCCCTTCCCGACGGCGTTTGTGCGCGACATGGAGCAGCGACTGGCCCCGGATCGTTTATCCAAAAACCAGATCGATCCGTTCACTCGCGAACTGCTCACATGGCGTCTTGACTCGCACCTGCGTGAGTTGCCAGAGGACGCGGTATTCGATCCGCTGCACCGATACCTGCGAGGCGCCGATGAGCGGGCGCGGTTTGGACTGGCGGCGCAGATTGCCGCCCGGTTCGACGACTATCAGCTCTTCCGGCCGGACCTGTTGCGCGCGTGGGAACGAGGCGACAACGCGCCGGGCACGGAGCACGCCGTGTGGCAGGCGGCCCTCTGGCGGACGTTGTGCAGCGATGCGGACATTGCGGGTTCGCATATGGCAGCGCGCCTTGATCGCGCCATCACTGCAATTGCATCGGGACAGCATGGTACTTTGCCACCGAGACTGACAGTTTTCGGCGTGAGCGCCTTGCCGCCGGTTTTCATTGAACTGCTGGCGGCTCTGGCCTCCAAGACGGAGGTGACGATCTACACCGCAACACTACCTGACATTGTCTACAATCCGCTCTCGAGCGCGCTTGGCATGCAGGGGCGCGAGTTCCTCGACCTCCTGAGCGCACACGGGGCAAGCATTTCACCGCTATCGTCCCTGCACCTTTCCAGCGCGCTTACCGACGTTCGGTCTGATGCGCATATCAGTTCTTCAGCGAATCATTCGGCCGGCTACGCACCACCCCTGCTCGCCACGCTGCAGCACGAACTCGCCACCGGCGCGCCCGGCAACACCCCCCTCACGCTCAGCCCGCACGACCCGTCGCTGCGCATTCACAACGCGCACGGACGCACGCGCCAGCTCGAGATCCTGCGCGATCAGCTGCTCGACGCCCTCAACGCAGACCCGTCGCTCCGGCCACACGACCTGCTCCTGCTCGTGCCCGACGCCACCGACTGGGCCCCGCTCGTGGACGCCGTCTTCGGCAGTGCGGGTGACGATCAGGCGCGCCTCCCCTACCGCATCGCCGACCGACCCTCCCGCCGCGCCAAGCCCGCCGCCGACGCCTTCGGGCGGTTGCTCGCGCTCGAGGGCGGACGACTCGCCCGAAGCGAAGTCTTCAGCCTCCTCGCCGTTCCCATCGCTCGGCAGGGCGCCCAGCTCACCGAAGGCGAGGTGGACATGCTGGAGGCGCTCACCGACCGCGCCAACGTCCGCTGGGGCTACGACGCCGACGCCCGCGCCGGCTTGGGGCTCCCTCCATATGAAGAGGCGAGCTGGCGCGCCGGACTCGACCGCCTGCTGCTTGGCGTCGCCGTCGGCCAGTTGCCGCACGAGCTGCTGGGCATTCTGCCGGAGTCAGGCGACACGGCCGGCGACCCGGAGAGCCTGGCCCGGCTCGCCAACTGGGTGGACGCACTGGCGCGCACCTTTGCCGATTGGCGCACCCAACGCACGCTCGTTGAATGGAGCGACACGTTGGCCGCCACGGTCGAGCGCCTGCTGACCGCCGAGACGCCCGTGGAGCGGCAGTCGCTGGAATCGCTCGTGAATCTCATGCAGCGCCTGCGCAGCGTCGCGCATTCCGCGAACTACGAGCAGCTGGTGCCCTTCGGCGTGGTGCGCGACTGGCTGGAGACGCAGCTCGACGACGACTCGCTGGGCGCCGGCTTCCTCATGGGCGGCATGACGGTGGCCGCACTCAAACCCATGCGCAGCCTGCCCTTTCGCGTGATCGCCGTGGCCGGCCTCGACGACGGCGTGTTTCCACGTCGCGAACGTCGCCCTGCCTTCGACCTGCTCGAACACGAACGACGCGCCGGCGACCGTGACCTCCGCACGGATGATCGCCAACTGTTTCTCGATATCCTCATGGCCGCCCGTGAACGCCTCATCCTCGCGTTCAACGGTCGTGCGGTGCGCGACAATACCCCGTGCGCGCCCTCCGTCGTGCTCGACGAGTTGCTCGATCACCTCGACAAGCGCACCGGTGGCGCAGCACGCGAACAGATCGTGGTGCTGCATCCGCTGCAGCCGTTTGCCCCGGAGTACTTCGCCGCCGATGACGCAGGCAACAATCCGGATCCCCGACTCTTCACCTTCTCGCGCACCCACGCCAAGGCGGCCGACGCCAGTGCCGCTGCCCGTATCGCGCGGAATCGTGCAGCCGAATCGGCGATGGAGCGCGGCAGCGAAGCGCCGCCCGAGGACACGGACGAGCCGTTTGTCACCGAGCCGATCGATCCGCAGGCCGGCTCCGACTCGGACCTGCAGCGCATCACGCTGCGCGATCTCACGGACTGCTGGGAGAATCCCAGCCGATTCTACTGCCGCCACACGCTGCGCCTTTTGCTCGGCGGCGACTTCGCGGACATCCCCGATGATGAGCCGTTCGCGCTCAGTCCCATGGAGCAGGGCGGCGTGAAAGCGAGGCTGCTCGCCGCCTCGCTCAGCGCCGCCGAGTGCGCGCGCGACGATGACGCATTGCAGACGCGTCTCGTCGCCAGCGGCCGCCTCCCGCTCGGCGAACTCGGCGCCGCGTGGTACACCGCACTCGCCGCCGACGTGGACAACGTGCTCACGGGGGTACACAAAGACGAGCCGCGTACGATCGCGGTGGAGTTGCACGGCGGTCGAGATGCCGAGGCATGGCGGCTGGTCGGTCGGCTTGAGCAAGTGCGCGGCGACGCGCGTTACGTGGTGCGCGCGGGCGGCATTCGCGCCGAACACCGTATTCGCGCGTGGGTGGAGCATGTGGTGCTGTGCGCGCTGCACCAAGCAGGCGACAGCAGTGTACCCACCACCACGATTCTGCTCGGCCGAAAGGGGGTTGATCTCCAGCTGGGGCCGGTGTCCAACGCCACGGCTCTCCTGCACGCACTCGTCACCACCACCATGCAGGCGCGGTGTGCGCCGCTGCCGTTCTTTGCGCAGGCGGGGTGGGCGTATCAGGAGGCGACACTGCCTCCCAAGAAGCGTGCAAAGAAGACGCGCCCATCACCTTTTGATGCGGCAGTGCACGCGTTCCGTCTGCAGAGCGACACATTCGGTGGTATGGGGGGCGACAACGAAGACCCGTACGTGGCGCTCTGCTTTCGCGGCAGCGATCCCATCACCACCGACTGGGCGCAGTTCGAGCAACTCACGCGGTTGCTCTTCGACGGCTGGCCGCCATCGGGAGACGGCGCATGACGCCATCAAGCCCCACCGATGGCGCCGCACGCTTCGACGCGCTCACCGTACCACTCGCCCCCGGCGTCACGCTGGTGGAGGCGAGCGCCGGTACCGGCAAGACGTTCGCCATCACGCGCCTCGTGCTGCGTCTGCTGCTCGAGGGTACGGTGGAGAATCTGTCGCAGATTCTGGTGGTCACCTTTACGGTGAAGGCCACGCAGGAACTGGTCACGCGTATTCGTGCCACGTTGCGCGCCGCGGAACAGGTGTGGAGTGAGACACCCCCCGCGCGTGACACACGCAACAATGACCTGTTCGTCTTGCGCGAGCAGTACGGCGAGGCAGGTCGCACCGTGATTGCGCGCGCGCTCGGCTCACTCGATGATCTGGCCGTCTCCACCATTCACGGATTCTGTCAGCGCATTCTGGCGGAAAGCGCGCTCGAGAGCCGCATCCCGTTCCGCACCACGTTCATTCAGGACGAAACAGAACCCTTCGTGCGCGCGGCACGCGATTGGGCCCGCGTGCATCTCATGCGAGATGCCGAGCAGGCGCAGCGGGTGGTGGGAGGAAAGAGTGCGGTGGAGGAGTGGATCAGGCCACTCGTGATTCCGTTCCGCCGGCAGGCTGGCACCCGCGTTGATCATGACCCCACTGACCCCGCGCAGTCGCTGCTCGCGCATTTCATCACCACCGTGGATTCGGCGTTCACCGAGGAGAAGGAACGCCGTCACCTGCTGGGTTTCGACGATCTGCTGCGCAAGCTGTCAGATGTGCTCACTGCTGAGGGCGAACATGGACCGCTCGCACAGCGCATCCGCTCGCGATTCAAGGCGGCGCTCATTGACGAATTCCAGGACACAGACCGCACGCAGTTCCCCATCTTCTCGCTGGCGTTTGCGGGCTGCCCGCTGTTTCTTATTGGCGATCCCAAGCAGTCCATCTTCCGGTTTCGCGGTGCTGACATTCACGCCTACCTGCGCGCCGCAGCGTTGGCCGAGCACAGGTACACGCTGCTCGAGAACTATCGCAGCACGCCGCAGTACGTCGCCGCGGTGGAGCAGCTGTTCACGAAAGAACCCAACCCCTTCCGCGTGCCCGAGCAGGAAATCGGATTTCCTCGCGTGACCGCCGCACTCACACCAACACCGCCCGGCGGCCTCGGCACGGACGGCCGGTCGGCCATGGAGTGGTGGTGGTTGCCCGGCTCGCTCGGCCGCGCTGGCGGCACTGTGTCCAAGGACGACGCGCGCGCGCTCATCATGCGCGACATCGTCAATGAAGTCGTGCGCTTGTCCAATGAAGGATTGCCGTTCCGGTCGGTGGCCGTGCTTGTGCGTGCCAACATGGAAGCCCGCGAGATGAAGCGCGCGTTTGACGCGGCGCGTGTGCCCGCCGTGATCAGCGGTGACGCAGACGTGCTCAACTCCGAGGAAGCCGATGAACTGCTGCGTCTCGTATCGGCAATTGCTGCGCCAACCAACGGGCGCATGGTGCGGGCCGCGATGGCATCGCGGCTGTGGGGGAGTGATGCCAGCGAGGTCGCGCGCACCCTCGATGCCGACGGCGAGGACGCATGGCTCGCGACGTCCGAACTGTTCCGCGCCGCGCGCGATACGTGGCGTACGCGGGGCGTTTCCGTTGCCCTGGGCGACCTCATGGCCACCCGTGAGTCCGCGCGACGGCTGCTGGCCCTGCCGGACGGCGAGCGGCGCCTCACGAACGTGCGGCACCTGCTGGAACTGTGGCACGAGGCGTGGGCCGAACACGGCATTGCCCCCGAGAGCATGGCCGCGTGGGTGGCCCGTGAGCGCACCGTGCCCAACACGCCCGATCGTCGCGAACTGCGGCTGGAGACCGACAGCGAAGCCGTACAGATCCTTACCATTCACAAGGCCAAGGGTCTGCAGTTCGATGTCGTGTTCTGTCCCACGCTCTGGTCCACCAACTCGCCGAGGCCGGGCCCGTTGGGTGTGTCGCCTGCCCTGGGCAGCGAACACGACACACCGGTGTTGGATCTGGGGTCGGCGCAGCACGCTGACCGTGTGCTGGACGAAGAATATGAGGACGCCGCCGAGTCCATGCGCCTAACCTACGTTGCCCTCACGCGCGCCGTGCATCGCTGCTACATCGCGTTCGGTGAGATCGGACGGCGCAACTCGGCATCGGGTTCGTCCCTTGGTTACCTGCTGCGGGCTGGCGAGGGGGTGGACCGTGACTGCCAGGGAGACGCCGCGGTGCTCGAAGCACTGATCGCGCGTTCGCGCGGCGTGATGGCCTGGCGGGAGGTACAGGATCACGCGTCACGGCGTGTTGTGGTGAGCGGGGTCGATGAGATCGCCGAGCCGCGTGCGCGCACGCTGTCGTTGGAGCGTGGACAGCTGGAATCGTGGCGTGCCACGAGCTTCACCAATCTCACGGGTGACGCCGGCAGCCACGGGGTTGCGACTGAGGAGGGGCGGGATGTCGCTGATCCGGTGCTCGTGCCGATGACATACTCGGCTGCGCGTGCTGAGACTGGCTTTCGCGCGTTCCCGGCGGGCATCAAGGCCGGTATCGCGCTGCACGAAATGTTCGAGCAGCTGGATTTCAGGCGCGTGGATGAGCCGCAGACCGAGTTGCTCGTGTCCCGTACGCTGGAGGCGCACGGACTCGCCGGGTCCGACGATGTTGCCGAGCAGCGGGTGGTTGATGTCACGCAGATGCTGCGCACCGTCTGTGCGTCACCGATTCCCCACGCGGATTTCGTGCTCGGAGATGTCACCATGCGTGAGACGATGCGCGAGTGGCGTTTTGACCTGTCGCTGTCCACGGCAAGCACGCGGCGCATTGCCGATGTGCTGGAGGTGCATGGCTCCGCGCAGGCAAAGGCATATGCGCCCGTGCTGCGCACGCTGCGCGAGTCCTCACTCGGTGGCTATCTCAATGGTGTGGTTGACGTGGCGCTGGAGCGCGATGGTCGATGGTGGATTGTGGACTGGAAATCCAATCGTCTGGGCGATGACGATCGCGACTATGCGCCGGAGCAGCTGTCAGCGGCGATGATGAACGGGCATTACACGTTGCAGTATCATCTGTACGCACTCGCGTTGCACCGGCATCTCGCGGTGCGGCAACCGGACTATGATCCCGCGATGCATTGGGGCGGCATCGCGTACGTGTTTCTGCGTGGGGTGACCGGCACGGGCGAGGGCGGTTGGTTCACCGACGTGATCACGCCGGAGCTGCTCTACGCGCTGGACGCTGCGCTGGGGCGGCGCACATGATGGGGCCGATGTTGGCCGCGATGCACGAGGCCGAGCTGTGCGAACCGATCGATGTGCAACTCGCCACCACGTTGGTGCGGCGCAGCGGCGTTCAGGCCGGCGAGTCGCGCGCGGTTGCGTTGGCGATCGTGTTTGCGAGTCGCGCGCGACGCGAGGGGCACAGCGCCATCACGTTGGCGCAGCTCGCCACGCAGGCCGAGGAGGCGCAGGCCGTCGCGGAGTTGGTGCATGCGCAGGCCCGTGGCGCGTTTGACGGGGAGACGTCGCTCTTTCCTGAGGCAGAGCGGCTGCGTGACGTTGACTGGTGGCGGGAACGATTGTCCGCATCACCACTCGTTGGCGCGGCGGGTTCTCTCACACCACTCGTGTTGCGTGGCGACCTGCTGCAGTTCACGCGCTATCATCTGGCCGAGCAGCGCATTGCGGCGCGCATTCTCGCGCTGGTGCACGAGCCTGTGCGCGACGGCGTGCCCAGTTTCTCCATCGTGACCGGTGGCCCGGGAACCGGAAAGACCACGTTGGTGGCACAGCGGTTGCTTGAGCTCAGGCAGTCGGCGCCCACACTACGGGTGGCGCTGGCGGCACCCACCGGCAAGGCGGCGGCGCGTCTCACCGAGTCCATCGGACTGCGTCTGGCGCAGCTTGCCAAAACCGGTGCGCACGAACGGGTCGCCATGCCGTCTGACGAAGCCAGAACGCTGCACCGGCTGCTGGGCTACAGTCCGGGGGCCGATCGCTTTCGTGCGAATGTCAGCGACCCGCTGGAGCATGATCTCGTGATCGTGGACGAGGCCAGCATGATCGATGTGCTCATGCTCGACGCGCTGCTCCACGCGCTCAAACCTGGCGCGCGGCTCATGCTCGTGGGCGATCACAACCAGCTCGCGAGCGTGGACGCCGGTGACGTGCTCGGCGCCCTCTGCCGCGCGGCGTTCGATGCACCGGAAGGATCGGCGCTTCGCGAGTGCGTCACGCTGCTCAACCGCAGTTGGCGCTTTGAGCAGCAGCCGGCGATTGGCGCGCTGGCCGGTGCCATGCTGCGCGGCGACAGTGCCGAGGTGCTGCGCGTGTGCAGTGATGCAAGCCTGGTGGATGTGCAGTTGCTCCACGACGTCACCGGCTCCCGGTCGCTGTTGGCGCCGTTCGTGCCCAACCTCGAGCGGTGTCTCGCGGCCGAGTCGCCGGATGAGATGTTGTGTGCGCTGGAGGCGTTCCGTGTGCTCGCGCCCGAGCGCGAGGGGCGGTGGGGGGTGCAGGGTCTCAATGCGAGTGTGGAGCGCTGGCTCGCGCGGCGTGGGCATGCCGTGCATGAGCCGTGGTACCATGGTCGGCCCGTGCTGGTGACTGCCAACGACTATACCACCGGCGTGTTCAACGGCGATCTCGGTGTCGTGTGGCGCGAGGCCGGTCACGTGGCCGTGTATTTTCGCGGCGTGAGCGGCGAGCTGAGAGCCATCGCGCCCATTCGCCTGCCCGCCACGGAGACCGCGTGGGCCATGACCGTGCACAAGGCGCAGGGTTCGGAGTTTGACGATGTGATGATCGTGCTGCCCGAGCGCGAGAGCCGCGTGATGAGCCGCGAGTTGTTGTACACCGCGGTCACGCGCGCGCGACGGCGGGTGGTGATGGTGGGATGTGCCGCGGCGGTGGCGGCAGCGGTGGGGCGGCCGACCGGGCGGACGAGTGGGTTGGGGGGGTGGTTGGGGACGTAGGCTGGCGCGAGCCAACTCTGCCCCTCGCTGCGTGAAGTGTCGGAGCAACACTCCGTCACCCTCACAGGGCACCATGGCCGTCACCTCGTCGATCTACATCAGCAGTTCCGTGGGCAAGGGCGGCGTGAACGGTGCCGAGGACGTCCGCACCGTACAGGCTCGGCTCAACGAGCTCATGCCCCCCGGTCGCGCGCGACTGGCCGTGGACGGAAAGTGTGGCCCGCTCACCATTGGGGCCATTCGCGAGTTCCAGCAGGTGGCGTGCGGCATGCGCTGGCCTGACGGACGTGCGGATCCCGGCGGAAAGACCATTGGCGCGCTCTCAGACGAAGAGGCGGCCCGACTCTGGAACCCAGCGGGTCCGCACTCGCCTGCCGGAGCGCCGGCGCCCCCGGCCGGGACGCCGCAGACGGCGGCCTCCGCGGCCGGTGCCAAGCAGATGGTCGACGACCTGCAGTCGCTGCCATCCGCGCGACCGGCGCGCGGCCTGAACGCGGAACCACGCCAAGACGGCGACCTCACCGAGTACGAGGCGGAGGACTTTCGGCACCTGCAGTTCTTCAGCCGCACGCGTCGCGCAATCTTCGTGAACGGCATGCAGAACCTGGCGTCGGACCACCGGAACAGTGCGCTGCTCCTGTCCAGTCTGCTGCGGTGTCCAGTGTACGGGCTGTACAATGCCACTGATGGCTTTGGTGGGGACCTGCAGCAGTGCATCAACGACAAGTCGAGCTTTCTTGGACGCTCCGTGTCGTCCAATGCGGCGTTCGCGGCGCTCGCTGAGCAAGTTGATTCGCTGCACGCGGCCGCCATCTCAGCCGGCGCCACCCGAATTGCGCGCTCAGAAGTGGTGGAGTGGCTGCTCGACGGAAATCGGGCCACGCTTGAGCTGTATCGGCAGCTGCGGACGGGCGCGCTCAAGGACACGCGCATGCCCATCTATGCGCACAGCCAGGGCAATCTCATCACGAGCAATGCGCTGGCGGCCGTGGCGCTCGCCGACGGGCTGGGGGCCATCAAGGGCCGCGAGGTCCACTCGTACGGATCACCAGTGCGTTGGTGGCCACCGGGATTACGGCGGTCCGACCATGTGTTCGCCCTCGACGTGGTACCGCTACTTCGTCTGCGGAAGGACATGGACAGCATCACGGTGGCCAACACGTTTGGCGATTTCTCCATCAAGGACAAGTTCCACGCGTTCGAGCTGTACCTGAAGCACGATCCGGACTTCCTCATCAACTCCAGTTGCTGGACCGTCAGCGGGTTCTTTCGGGTGATCGACACTGAGGCGCTGGCCACCCTGCTCTTCAACGAGGGCAACAATCCCGCGCGCGTCACGGCGGTGTTCGAACGGCTGGTAGACGTGCACTGGGGCGAGGACGACGACGTTGCGCTGTCCTACTGTCGGAAGATGAGGCAGCACGCACAGCTGATCATGCGTACCATGGCGCGGGATGGGATTTCCGGCCGAGCGTTCGTGGAGATACTCGTGACGTGTCTCGTGAAGCGCACGCCGTTTGCCACGGCGGATGAGGAGGCGATGGCCGAGTGGGTGCAGTCGCTGGCGGTGTAGGGCGCGTCTGTTTGGCGCGCCGCCCGCAGTCACTCCTTCGGCGCCGCCGGATTCAGCAGGTCTTCCGAGTCACTCTTCCGGCGGTCATCCGCAATCTGCTCGTCGAGATCGGAAATGCGCGTGGTGTCCACCGGCTCGCGTGACACGGATGGCTTAGGTTTGTCGCTGACTTCCGCTCCGGCCGCCTTGCCCGCAGGCAACGCCTGCTTCCGCTTGGCCTCGGCCTCGTGCGCCGTCGATTCGGTGAGCTGCACACGGTAGATCGGCTCCGGCATGTCCATATCGGCGTCTTCCAGTGCCAACTTCACCGTGCGAATGGCTTCGCTGCGCACGAGCAGAAAGTCGTGCGTGCGCTGGTCCACCCAACCGAAGTAGCGGATCTGCACGTTGGAGTCACCCAGCGATTGGATGAACGCGCGTGGCGGCGGCTTCACCATCACACCGTCCAACTCGGCGAGTTTGTCGGTGCCAATGCACATCGCCTCCACCAGGTCCTCCTCCACGCCCACGCCCACGTCAAACTCAAAGCGGCGACTCGGATTGCGCGAGTAATTGAGCATCACGCTCCGGAACACCAGCGCGTTCGGCAGACGCAGGTGGTTGCCGTCGAGTGTCATGAGCACCGTGGCGCGCGACGTCATCGACACCACGGAGCCTTCGTGTCCGTCAATCACCACCAGATCGTGCGGGGCAAACGGTTGGCGGAGACTCATGAGCACCCCGGCCAGATAGTTCTCGAGCGTGTCCTTGAAGGCGAAGCCGAGTGCGAGGCCAAACACACCAGCGGTGCCGAGGATCGCGCCAACAACCGCAGTGGCATTGAGCAGGTCGAGCGCGATCACCACCCCGATCACCACCATGATCCAGCGGGTGGTAGTCTGGGCCAAGTCCCGCAGGAACGGATTGCGCGACACCACGCGGTTGAGCAGCGCGCGCTGCGACAGCCAGCGGCCGAACAGCCAGAACGCCCACACCAGCACGAGCGCGACCAGCAGCATTGGCAGGGCCGCGAGCAGCGCATACAACTTCTCGGTGAGCCGCGTGATCACCACGTTGATGTCGAAGCCGCTGGGTTGCATGCGGGGTGGGGCTGGGGATGCGGGCCGAGCTCGGCGCGAGGGGTGGAGCCTCTCTCAAGGTAGCGCGTGCGGACGGCATTCACCGCCGCCGTGCTGGTCGCCGACGCGTCCGGCGTGGTAGTTTGCCGCAGACGCCGGACGCGCCCCCCGCGCCTGCTTCCCCCCGCGCCCACCCATGACCGACACGCTCCAAGACAGCCTGCAGCAGGCCCTCGGCACGGGCTTCCGGCTCGACCGGGAGCTCGGCGGCGGCGGAATGTCCCGCGTGTTCGTGGCCCACGACCTCTCGCTCGGGCGCGACGTGGTGGTGAAGGTGCTGTCCGCCGAGTCCACGAGTGGGCTCAGCGGCGACCGGTTCCGGCGCGAGATCCAGGTGATCGCGCAGCTGCAGCATCCGCACATCGTCTCGATTCTTTCGGCGGGATCGGCCGACGGCGCGCTCTACTACACCATGCCGTTCGTGAAGGGCGAGACGCTGCGCGAACGCCTGCAGCGCGACGGGCGGCTGCCCATTGCGGACACGGTGAAGCTGCTGCGCGAGCTGCTCGACGCGCTCGCGTTTGCGCACGCGCACGATGTGGTGCATCGCGACATCAAGCCCGAGAACGTGCTCATAGAGGCCGGTCACGCGCTCGTGGCCGACTTCGGCATTGCCAAGGCGCTCCGTGAGTCCGGCGGCATGACCTCGGCCGGCTTCGCGATTGGTACGCCCGCGTACATGGCGCCCGAACAGGCCACCGCCGACCCCACCACCAATCATCGCGCCGACCTGTACGCGGTGGGTGTGGTGGCGTATGAACTGCTCGTGGGCTCGCCGCCGTTCACCGGCTCGGCGCAGCAGATGATCACCGGGCACATCACCACGCCGGCGCCGTCGGTGAAGGCGCTCCGATCCGATGTGCCCGATGCGCTGGCGGACCTCGTGGCGCGCGCGCTCGAGAAGGAACCGTCTGCGCGTCCTGTATCTGCGGCGGCCATGCTGGCCGAGCTCGAGTCCATCCTGATTGGATCGTTCGCTGCTGGTGGTACCGCTGCCGGCACGCGAGCCAGTGCCAGCCGTCGCGCCACGAGCGTGTCCAGCGCTCCTGCGGGCCGGCGGTGGTGGCCCATCGCAGCAGCCGTTGGCGTACTCGCCGTGCTTGGCGCGGGCAGTGTGTTCAGGCGATCGAGCGGTGATGCGACGACGTCGGTGGTGGCGGATGGCGCCGAGCTGATTGCCGTAATGCCGTTGGGTGCGGTGTCGGACACGTCGCTGGCACGACTGGGACAGGATCTCGTGGTCACGCTCAGCGCAAACTTTGACGGGGTGGGTTCGCTGCGATCTGTAGACGCCGCCACGCTGCTCATGAAGGCGCGCAAGCTTCCGTCACCCATGCCCATTGCCGACGCGCAGCAACTCGGCCGCGCGCTCAGTGCGGGCAGCGTGATGACCGGCACGCTTGTGGGTGAGGGTGATCGCGTGCGTGCGTCGGTGGTGTTGTACAAGGTGGGCAGCGATTCCGTGCTCGCGAAGGCAACAGCCGTGGCCGCACCGCAGGACATCGCGGCACTCACCGACTCGCTCACCTGGTCGGTGTTGCGCCAGGTGTGGCGGCGCGGCACGGCGCCGTCGCCGGTGCTCACCGGGCTCACCACCGCGTCGTTTGATGCGTTGCGCGCGTTCCTCGACGGCGAGCGGAAGTTCCAGCGACTCGAACCCGGCGCGCAGGCCGACTACAGACGCGCGTTTGAACTCGATCCCAACTTTGCGCAGGCCTACCTGCGCTACGAGTACGTGAGCAACTGGAATCTCGAGCCGAGGGACAGCGCGGTGTACGCGCGCCTGCTCACACTTGTGGATCGGCTGCCCGAACGCGAACGGTTGTGGGTGGAGCAGTGGGACAACGTCGCGTCGCTACCCAAGCGGGTGGCCGAGTGGAAGGCGCTGGCCGCGCGCTATCCCGACTATCCGCCGTTTCTCATGGGAGCGGCCGATCCGATTGTGCATTTCGGGCCCATCTACGGCATTCCCGTGGGCGAGGCGCTGCCGATATTGGAGCGGCTGGACGCGCTCGTGCCCGACCATGCGGACACCAAGATGCATCTGGCGGCCGTGCGTGACGTGATCGGGACACGCGCAGAATCGGCAGATGCACATCACGTCGCCGCCGCGCTGACCTCTGGCGTGTTCGCCAAGTTGCTCGATCTCAAGGGTGACGTAAACGACGCGATCGCCACCGGCGCCCCCATGCCACCACCGGATCGCGCACTGGACCTCGCCCGTGCGATGGCCGACGAGTGGGATGGGTCGTACATGATGTCGGTGGGCGCGGGATTCCCGCTCATGAGTCTCGTGGCCGTGCCCTACCAGCAGGAGTTGGTGGCGCGCATGCAGGACGCCAGCATCCTCACCGGCGACGCGCGGACAGCGCTCGCGTTCGGCGCGAGTACGTTGCTGGCAGCGCGCGGCGAATGGGATGCCGCGATTGGAATGGCCACGCAACTCGAGGGCTCGCTGGTCGCCGCCGATCTCCGCATCTCGTCGGCGCGTCTGGCCGTGATGGGCGCCTGGCTCGAGGCCGTCGTTCCCGCAGCGGCCGATCGCGTGGTGCGACGGGTACGGGCGGCTGAAGCTGCACGGCTCACCGGTCAGGATCGCATCGAGCTGCTCTGGATTGACGGCGTGATGGGTGTGGTGCTGGGCGACAGCCTGCGCGCGTTCACGGCGGTGGACAGCCTGTTGCGCGAGCCCACGCCGCGTGGACCGCGCTCGGCGCGTTCCGTGGCTGGCCTGTGGCTCAATCGCCGCGATCCAGCGGCCGCCGCCGACAGTTTGCGTGCGGTGTCCGAATCCATGATGCGCGAGGGCTACTCGTTGGTGTCGGCCGAGGCGTTGGGTCGACTTGTCGTCGCGCGGGCGCTGCGGGCGCGTGGTGAGGACGCCGCGGTGGAGCGCTATCTCATGTGGCCCGACGCCCTCGTGAACTCGGCGCGTCAGATCGGCGCCTTCGTCGGGGCGTCGATCACCGAGTACGAGCGCGCGTCGGCGTTTGATGCCGCGGGCAACGTGGAGGCTGCGGTGACACACTATCGCCAGTTCGTTGACAACTACGACCGGCCACCGGCGGCGCATCGGGCGATGGTGGAGACCGCGAAGGCGCGGTTGCGGGTGTTGGAGGAGACGGATGCGGGCAGAACGCGGGTGGTGCCGCGTGGTGGGAAGTGAGGGGGCGGTCGTCGAACTCCTGACACTGACACGTGTTGCCCGCTCAGCGCTCGGGGAACGTCAGCCGGTGCACCTTTCCAATCGCCTCACGCCAGTCATCCGGGAGCTTCGCTTCGGCCGCAAACTCCGGCCAGCGCGTCACGGCGGCCTGCACGTCCTCGATGATTGATGCGGCGCGACCACGCTTCATGAGTGCCGTCTTCGCGCACGACGCGAAGTCCTCGAGCGTGAAGCCGTCACGCTTCCCGTTCATCGTCATCTGGTGTGTGGCCGTCCATGCGCCGGAACTGCTCTTCCACCGTCTCCATGGGCAACTGCAGCTGGCGAATGGTGAGCAGCGCCTGTTCATAGGAGTAGGCGCCGGCCTGGTTGAAGTCGAAGTGTGCGAGCGCGCCGAGCGATTGCATGTGCAGCTTGGTGCCGCCGGGCAGTCGGTCGAAGCGGCGCGTCATGAAGTGTCGGCGTCCGTTCTCCTCCAGCAGTCGACATTCGCTCATCGTGATGCCTGCCGCCTTCGCCATCAGGTGATACGCGTATTCGATGGTGCCGTATCCCTTCGGGTCGTCGAGCTCCTTGTCCCTGTTGCCCGAGACGCCGTCGAACTTCAGCAGCCAGTATTCGAACGTGTCGTCCGCCGAGACCTGGCCGGAGCGCACTTCGTTGGTGGCGGGGTTCCACGCGATGACTGCCTTGGCTCGCGCGCCGCCGGCCGATGTCCCCACGCGCAGGATGTCGCGCAGCGCACTCTCCCTGCCCGAGTCATGGAAGTGGCCCTGCAGGTCGCTGCGATGCGTGAGCACTTCGCTGGCCAATCGCACGAGCGCGTCGATCTCGACCTTGGTTGCCGGGCGAGGCTTCGGCCCGAGCGCGGGCGCAAACTCCAGTGCACCCATGCCGCGTGCGCCTGTGTAGCAGAGGCGATCCACGGCCGTGAAGTCTGCCGCGCTGCGACCCTGGGTGGCCAGCCAGGCGTTGATGAGCGCGTTGCCGAACGTGTCCGGCAGCGAGTCGGCCAGCAGGCCCGGCAGGCCGTGGAAGCTCTGTTGCGGGAGCGCAGGAAAGGCGTACACGCGATCGCTGAGCGGCATCACCAGCGGCGAGACTTCGATTTCGCTCTGTGCGAACTCCGCGTCGTATTGAAATGCCGCGACGTCGCT
>JBBSPE010000109.1:0-15359 GCA_038259155.1 Gemmatimonadales bacterium | reverse complement strand
CGGTACTGTCGTAGTTGCCGGCAATGCCCGCAACGGCCGCCTCCCGCAGACGCGCCACGACTTCGTTGGGATGTGCGCCGTAGCCCACCAGGTCGCCCAGATGATAGGTGGCCTGCACGGCCGAACGCGCCGCGATGTGCGCCAGCACGGCGTCGAGCGCGTGCAGGTTCCCATGTACGTCCGAGAACAGCGCGATACGCACGGACACGCCTCAGCCTCAGGGCTTGGTGGCGCGCACAAACGCGGCCATGAAGCGTCCGTCGATCGCTGCGAGAAGCGCCGGCGCATCGAGCCCCGACTCGGACAGGAACTGCCGCGCGTCCTCGCTCTTGTACACACGCGTGGGTTCGATGTCCACCGCAGTGAAGCCCACCTCGGTGAGCAACCGCGTGAACTCCTGCTCCTCGAGTGCGCCCGCCACGCAGCCCACCCACAGCTCCATGCTCCGCCGCACCGCGCTCGGCACCTCACCACGCACCACCACGTCGCTCACGGCAAAGCGGCCGCCCGGCTTGAGCACGCGAAACGCCTCGCGCAGCACCTGTCGTTTGTCGCCGGAAAGGTTGATCACACAGTTGGAGATGATGACGTCCACACTCGCATCGGGCAGCGGAATCTGCTCGATCTGCCCCTTGAGAAACTCCACGTTCTGCACGCCGGCCTCGGCCGCATTCGCGCGGGCGAGCGTCAGCATGTCGTCCGTCATGTCCAGCCCGTACGCTTTGCCGGTTGCACCCACTCGCCGCGCGGAGAGCAGCACGTCAATGCCGCCACCCGACCCGAGATCGAGGACGACCTCTCCTTCGGCAAGCTCCGCGAGCGCCGTTGGGTTCCCGCAGCCGAGGGACGCCAGCATGGCCGCAGAGGGCAGCTCGTCTGATTCACCGCTCACGTAGAGATTGGACGTGATCGGGTCCACGCTGCCGTTGAAGACCGCATCGCCGCAACAGGAACTCGCGGGGCCGCAGCACGCCGACGCGGCATCACCCTGACTGTTGAGCACACGGCGGGCGGCGCTGCCGTAGCGCTCGCGCACGAGGGCGGTCAGTGCCGGCGCATCGGCGGCGTCATCGGGAGACGTCGCGGCCTGCAGGGTGTTTTCAGTCATGGTCTGGCTCCTGATCAAGAAATGTTGATGTATTGTCCAGCGGAATGGAATGGGTCGGTGCACCAGGGCGTGCGATCAGCGGCAGCAGGACGGCAGCACGGCCAGCGAGCGGGACGACGGGGCGGTCGGCAGCAGCCCCACCACGAGATCGTGTACGCCGGCCAGCGCCGCTGGCACGATGGCGTAGTACGACCAGCGTCCCTCGCGGCGATCGGTCACCAGGCCAGCGTCGCGCAGCACCTTGAGATGGAAGGACAGCCGCGACTGCGAGGCGTCGAGTCCGTCCTGCAGGTCGCACACGCACCGCTCCCCACGCTCGAGCTGGGCGAGAATGCCGAGCCGCGTCTCATCGGAGAGGGCGTGAAAGAGTCGCGCGGCAGCGGCGTGGTGGGTGGCGACGGTCATGGGCGAACAATACATCAATATTTTTTGATATGGAAGTCCCCGCCCTCGAACCTTCCCGCGAAAACCGTACATTGAGAGTGCGCTCGATTCTCACCACACCGGAGGGCCCATGACGCTCGTTCAGCCCGGCCGATCGCTGGTCGTTCGGTACAAGGACCCGGTCTTCAGCAACCTGCTCGCGGAGTGGCGCCGCTCGCCCGCCAGCTCTCGAGGCGTACTGTTGGCGTTCACCGGGCTTCCGGCCTCTCAGCTTCGCACCGCCGCGGAGGAGTTCGCGCGAGCGATCGGCCAGCGAGTTCAGCGGGTGCAGCCGGCCACAGGAATCGGCCCGATCTCGTCGCGTTACATTGGCGAAACCGAGAAGAACCTCGCCCGCGCGTTCGCCTCGGCCGCCGCCAGCAGTGCGATCCTGCTGTTCGACGAGGCCGACGCCGTGTTCGGCAAGCGCACCGAGGTGAAGGACGCGCACGACAAGTATGCCAATCAGGAAGTCTCGTATCTCCTCCAGCAGCTCGCTTCGCATCGCACACTGGTGATCGCGCTCTTCACGTCCGCGAAGGAGGCCGAGCGTGTGCGGGCAGGCGTGCGGCAGGTCGTGGTGAAGTTTCCGCCGTGAGCACGCGCGCGCCTTCGCTCGCTTTTCTTTACTCGTTCCCCTGCACCGCTCCCATGACGACGACCGCCACCACCACCCATCGCCAGCCAACCGCCGCCGGCGTCGCACGCGCCATGGAAAAGATCGCTGCGATCCTGCCGCCCACGCCGCTCCTTCCACTTGATGTCGAGGGGCGAACCGTGTGGTGCAAGGTGGAGTCGCTCCAGCCCATGGGCGCGTTCAAGATCCGCGGCGCATGGCACCGACTCACCGAGCTCACGGACGCCGAGCGGGCCAACGGGGTGGTCGCGTTCTCCAGTGGCAATCACGCCCAGGGCGTCGCGTGGTCTGCACGTCGGCTCGGCATGGCCGCCACCATTGTCATGCCGCATGACGCGCCGGCGGCAAAGCTGCGCAACACCGAGGCGCTGGGCGCCACCGTGGTCACCTACAACCGGCAGACCGAGTCACGCGAGGCGATCGCGCAGGCTCTTGCTGCGGAGCGCCATGCGGTGGTGGTGCCCGCGTTCGATGATCCGTGGGTCATTGAAGGTCAGGGTACGCTCGCGCTGGAGGCCGCGCACCAGGTGCACGATCAGGCCGGCCTTGTGTTTGATCAGGTCATCGCGTGCTGCGGTGGCGGCGGGTTGGCCAGCGGCTGTTCGCTGGCGCTGCCGGACACGCAGGTCGTGGTGGTGGAGCCGGAGGGGTGGGATGACGTGACGCGGTCACTGCAGGACGGCGTCATTCGCTCGGTCATGTCCAATCCACCGGCCACGCGCTGCGATGCACTGCAGACCAACGCGCCGTCTGCGCTCACCTTTGGTGTGCTGCAGGCGCGCGGCGCGACGGGTGTTGCGGTATCGGAGGCCGAAGTGGCGCACGCCATGCGGGTCGCGTTCAGCCAGTTGCATCTGGTGCTCGAGCCGGGTGGAGCCGCGGCGCTGGCGGCGGTGCTCGCGGGCAAGGTGGCGCTTGGTGCGGTGCCGCTGGTGACGCTCTCCGGCGGCAACGTGGACGCGGCGCAGTTTGCGAGCGTGATCGCCGGTTAGGCGCGCGAGGTGTCGATCCGCACTACAACCGGTGCACGCCTACGGCACGACATGGCCGAGGCACCGCTGGCCCAGCTCCAAACGCCACCGCGCGGCCAGTCCGAAGACTGACCGCGCGGCGGATCCTGCGAGAGACTCGGTGCCGCGGCTTACTGCACCGCATTCACCATGTCGAAGATCGGGAGGTACATGGCCACGATCATGCCACCCACGACCACGCCCAGGAACACGATCATGATCGGCTCCAGCAGGCTGAGCAGGCCGCTCACGGCGGTGTCCACTTCGTCGTCGTAGAAGTCAGCGATCTTGGTGAGCATTTCGTCCAGGCCGCCGGTCTGCTCGCCCACGGAGATCATGCTGATGACCATGGGCGGGAACACCTTGCTCTTCTGGAGCGGGGCGGCGATGGATTCACCGCCGGCGATGCTGGCGCGCGAATCCATGATGGCGTCCTGGATCACGCGGTTGCCCGAGGTCTTGGCCGTGATTTCGAGCCCATCGAGAATGCTCACGCCCGACGAGATCAGGGTGCCGAGTGTTCGGGTGAAGCGCGAGACGGCCGACTTGCGGAGCACGTCGCCGAGCACGGGCACTCTGAGCATGAACGCGTCGATGGCCAGCTGGCCACCCGACGTTTTGTACGCCTGCTTGATGCCCATGACACCCGCGACGCCGCCGATGATGAGCGCCCACCAGTAGGTGTTGAGGAAGGCCGAAAGTGCGATCACGAACTTGGTGGGTCCTGGCAGCTCCATGTTGACGCTGGCGAACATGTTCTGGAATACCGGGATCACCTTCCAGAGCAACACGACGATGGCGATGGCGGCCACGCCCATGATGACGGCGGGGTAGATCATGGCGCCTTTCACCTTGCGGACGAGGGCGTCATTCTTTTCCAGGAACACCGCGAGGCGTCCCAGAATGGTGTCGAGAATACCGCCTTTTTCACCGGCGTCCACCATGTTGGTGTACAGCTCGCTGAACGCCTTCGGATACTTGCGCATCGCGTCGGCGACGGTGTGTCCGCTCTCCACTTCGAACACGACCTCGCGCACCGTCTGCGCGAGCACCTTGTTCTCGCTCTGCTTGGCCAGGATGTCGAGCGCCTGCACGAGCGGCAGGCCGGCATTGATCATGGTGGAGAACTGGCGCGTGAAGATCACCACGTCGCGCATGCCGATGGAGCCGCGCGCCTTGGTGGGCCGGTTCTCGTCCACCTTGACGATGGTCAGGCGCTGGCGGCGCAGCTGGTTGACAGCGTCATCGCGGGATGACGCGTCGATCGTGGACGACTTGAGGTCGCCGTTCTGCGTGCGTGCGGTATACGTGAACGTGGGCATTCAGACTACCTCATGAGGGATCAACGGCGCCCGTTGGCACCGGCCAGAGCGGCACCCGCCGCGGGACGACCGGACGACGGAGAACTGTCTTCGAACGGGGACTTTCCGATCATGCGCAGGAACTCATTTGAGTCGCTCGACGCGCGTACGCACTCGTCGGCGCTCACCTGGCGTGATACGTACAGCTGATACAGCGAATCGTTGAGCGTCTGCATGCCGAACTTCTTGCCGGACTGCATGAGCGAGTAGATCTGGTGCACCTTGTCATCGCGAATGAGCGAGCGGATCGCGGGCGTCACCACCAGGATCTCCGCCGCCATCGCGCGACCGCGTCCCGACAGCTTGGGGAGCAGGGTCTGCGTGACAATGCCTTCCAACACGAACGCGAGCTGCGCGCGCACCTGGCTCTGCTGGTGACTCGGGAACACGTCGATGATGCGGTTGATCGCTTCGGCCGCACTGTTGGTGTGGAGCGTGGCGAACACCAAGTGACCCGTTTCCGCGATGGTGAGGGCGGCCTGGATGGTTTCCAGATCGCGCATTTCGCCGATCAGGATGACGTCCGGATCTTCTCGCAGCGCATACTTGAGCGCCGTTGCGAAGCTCTTGGTGTCGGCACCGACCTCGCGCTGGTTGATGATGCAGGTGCGGTGCCGGTGGATGAACTCAATGGGGTCTTCCACCGTGATGATGTGTCCACGCCGCTCACTGTTGATCTTGTCGATCATGGCGGCGAGGGTGGTGGACTTGCCTGAGCCGGTCGGCCCGGTCACGAGCACCATGCCACGCGGCCGTTCGGCCATCTGCGCTATGACGGCCGGAAGTTGGAGCTCGTCAAACGTCTTGATCTGGAACGGGATCTGCCGGATGACCATGCTCACGCAGCCGCGCTGCCGGAACACGTTGCCGCGAAAGCGCGACAGGTTCTGGATGCCGAACGAGAAGTCGAGCTCGTCCTCCATCTCGAAGCGCTTCTTCTGATTTTCCGTGAGCACGGAGTATGCGAGCTGCAGCGTGTCGCGGGGCTGCAGCACGTGCTCGACCGATGAGTTGAGGATATCGCCGTCAACCCGGAGCTTGGGACGGTCGCCTGCGGTGATGTGCAGGTCGGACGCGTCCCGCTCGATCATTTCGTCGAGCAGCATGCGGAGCGAGACAGCGGGAGCGGACGTCGGTGCGGTCATGGGAGTCAGGGTACGACGAGGCGGGGCCTCGCTGGGTGTTCCTGCCAAGGACGAACGGTGCGCGGAGGGGAAACCGGCCGGATCGGAAGATCCGGCTCGGCGTGACACAGTTGGCCTGAAGAGTGACGGCTCAGGCGGCCGTTTCGCGGATGACCTGTTCCATGGTGGTGAGGCCCTTCAGCACCTTGAGCCAGCCGTCCATGCGCAGGCTGAGCATGCCCTCCGCAATGGCCTCGTCCCGCAGCACCTGAGAATCGGCATTCTGCACCACCAGCTTCTTGAGGTGGTTGGTCATGAACATCACTTCGTACAAACCCTGACGACCTTTCAGGCCAGTGCCGCTGCAGCTGTCGCAGCCGTGTCCCTTGAAGAACGGCAGGTCACCCACGCGGGTATCGGGCGAGAGATTCTCCAGAAACGGCGCCGCTTCCTTGGTGGCCTTGGCCTTCGCATCCGCGAGGGCGCGCTCGTTGAAGCGCAGCTCCTTCATGGTGGTGTCCACCGTCACCTTGGCACCCACGAGCTCGGCGGTATCTGGCGTGTACTTGATCTTGCACTTCGGGCAGATCTTTCGAACCAGGCGCTGCGCCAGAATGGCATTGAGTGCCGAGGCGACGTTGAACGGCTCGAGACCCATGTCGAGCAATCGTGTGAGCGTTTCCGGCGCGGAGTTGGTGTGCAGCGTACTGAGCACCATGTGGCCGGTGAGGGCGGCCTTCACCGCAATACCGCCGGTCTCCAAATCTCGGATTTCGCCGAGCATGATGACGTTGGGGTCCTGACGGAGGAAGGCTTTGAGGGCGGCGGCGAACGTCATGCCGATTTCGGTGCGCACCTGCACCTGATTGATACCGAAGAGGTTGTACTCGACGGGATCTTCGGCGGTCATGATGTTGGTGTCGATGGTGTTGATCTTCGACAGGGCCGAATACAGCGTGGTGGTTTTGCCCGAGCCTGTGGGGCCCGTGACGAGCACCATACCGTACGGGTTGGAGATGGCCTCCATGAACTCCGATTCGGCGCGCGGCTCGATGCCGAAGGTCTCGAGGTCGAGCGTGAGGTTGCCTTTGTCGAGGATTCGGAGCACGACCTTCTCGCCAAACAGCGTGGGCAGCGTGCTCACGCGGAAGTCGATGACCTTGCGACCCACCTTGAGCTTGATGCGTCCGTCCTGTGGCACGCGCCGTTCGGCGATGTTGAGGGACGACATGATCTTGAAGCGCGAGATCAGGGCGGCCTTCATCTTCATGGGCGGGCGCATGATTTCCTGCAGCGCGCCGTCCACGCGGTACCGCACGCGGAGCTCGTGCTCAAACGACTCAAAGTGGATGTCTGACGCGCCCTTGGTGACGGCGTCGATCAGGATGGCGTTGATGAGCTTGACGACGGGTGCTTCTTCCACGGCCGCGGCGAGCACGCTGACGTCGGCCTCCTGCTCCGTCTGCTCAATGAGCTCGACATCATCATCGTCACCGCCAATATCCTGCAGCAGCGACTGCATCTGGATTTCGCTGCCTTCGTAGTGCTTCTCGATCGCGGCCCGCATCGAGTACTCGCCGGCGAGCACGGGCACGATGTCATAGCGCGTGATGAACTTGAGGTCATCGACGACGCCGAGGTTCGTGGGATCCGCGATGGCGACGGTGAGCTGTCGTCCGTCGCGCTTGAGCGGCAAGACGGTGTGTTTGGACGCGAGCTCTGCCGGGATCAGTTTCAGCAGCTTCGGGTCCACTTCGAAGCGTGAGAGATCGATCGCGGGCATGCGGTGCTGCCGAGCGAGCAGCTTGACGACGGCTGTTTCTGCCACCATTCCCATCTTCACGAGCGTCAACCCGAGCCGCTGGCCCGAGGCGCCTTGTTCCTGAAGCGCCTTGGTCAGCTGCTCGTTCGTGATGAGCCCTTCGCGGATGAGCAGGTCGCCGAGTCGATCGGCGGCCTGGACCGGTTTGGTGATGGCGGGTGCAGCCATGGTGCGGGGCAATCGGGCTGAGGGAAACCGAGGGACGGGTACGTATTGAGCCGAGCTGTCGCGGCCAATTAGGGCCTGCGGCGGGGCCGAGTCTCACCGTGTAATGGACGGAGCCCGGAGGAAAACGTCACGTGGGGGGCGAGTGTCCGAGCGAGGGCTGGTCCGATGCCTTTCACGCGCTGGAGTTCGTCCAGCGAGCCGAATGGACCGAGTGAATCGCGGTTGGCGATGATGCGGGCGGCGAGGGCGGGTCCGACGCGTGGGAGGGCCTCCAGTTCGGAGGCCGAGGCAACGTCCGGGTCGATGGGTTGGGCCGGTGTGGCGGACTTTTTGGTGGACGATTTGGCGCGCCGAGCGTCTCTGGCGCTGTCCACGGCAGCGCGCTGGCGTTCGAAGGCTTGTGCGCCCGCGTTTTGGGTGGCGCGGCCGTCAGCGGTGAGGGCGGGTGTGTCGGGTGCGAGCGACTGGGCTTCCGCCTGGTCGAGAGCCCGTTCGAACGCGCGGGCCTGCAGCATGCGCACGCCGCCGCCCAGCAGGGCGACGGTAGCCAGAAAGGCAACGGCTTGGCGTTCGGCGGCGGTGGGCATGCCGGAGGATGGCGGTGCCGGGCCGCCGGGGCGCCATCGGAATGTTGCCAGGGGGATGATTGACCCGCAGGGTGGCGATTGGTCCTGCTATTTGTACCCTCCGCACGATCGGGTGTCCGGCCAGAAGTCTCGGCTATCCCACTCGTTGCGACCGAGGGAGTATCGCTGTTCGCCGAAGAGCCGAATGGCCGTGTGCCAAATGGACGTGAGCAGTGCAGAACAACCAGTTGCCAGGCCGTACGGGTACTCCCCGCAACAGCACTATCCGGCCATGCGGCCCAAGGCCATTCGGCTCTTTGGCCTATCCATTGCACAGGTGGCACCGAGCAGCGCTGGCTGTGCCCACCGGCCTCCGCCACTATGTCGCGTCACGCAACCGAATACCACACGCCCCGCCGCGAGCTCGCCCTGATTCCATCCCCTTGCGGGTTTAGCGTACCAGCGCGCCGTCCGCATTGTCCAGCCGTGCGCCGCCTGTGCCTGCGCTCTACCGAGCCGCCACAACCGTCGCCAGCACAATCGCGAATGTCAGTCCGATCAAGAGCATCGGTCCCGACAGAACGCTTCCGCCCGCATCGATTCGCTGGCCCACGGCCAGCAGAGCCGAGCACAGGACAAATGCGGCAAGGCCCGCGAGTACACTGCGGGCGAACAATCTGGCCCAGGCGTGCCCGCGTGTCGCCAGCACGGCGGTCAGCACGTGGACCAACCATGCCATGGGTGCAGTGAACACCATCACGCCGAGGCTCAGGGAGCGGGGCGCGTTCACTGCGGACTCAAAGCCCGTGGCCGTGGCTTCGGTGGGAACCGGCGCGCCGTGCAGGTACCAGACCAACCCGTAGCCAAGCGCAAGCCAGACCAGCAGAAAGCTGCTGCTGGCCAGTGTGATTCTTGCCGTTCGCACAAGTGCCTCACGTCGCGCATGCATGCTACGGCAGCGCCCCCCCAAAGAAGTTCAACTGCAAGATCGCACTGAAGGTCGTCTGCGCAAAGCGACGGTTGAAGTTGCGATCAAAAGTGATCACGTGCGAACCCGCGAGTGAGAACGTCAGGTTTTCGTTCAGATCAGTATCCGCATTCAGATTGTATGCTTCGCGCCCGTTGTCGGCCAGCACGGCCTCAAAGAACGTGGGCGCTGTACCGGACTGATCGGTGAGCGCGTTGCTCACCACGCTGCGTGACAGCTGACGCTGCCAAGTGAACTGTGTGCGCAGGCCGCTGCGCTGGTTCCACTGCGCCGGCAGGCGGAAGGTGCGGCCCAGGCCGAGCGAGACGTCATCTGACCGGCTGCTGGTGAGTGCGCCGGGCCGCTCATCGGTGCGCGTGGTGCGGCTGAGCGACCCCGACGTGGTGAGCGGACCAAACAACTCCCACGTGATGCTCGCCGAAACGGGTACACGCTCCGCGCGTCCGCGACTGCGATCGGCAAAGCCGCCGAGTTCGTTCCGGATGTCCGTGCGCTGTGTGTTGCGCGCGTAGCCCGCCGACGCGCTGAGGCCGGCGAACACGCCGAGTGGTCGGACGGGACGCCAGTTCCAGCGCAACGTCACGTCGGGGTACACGTCCTGATCGCTCGTGATGAGCGCCTGAAAATCATCACGCACCCGACGCGTCCACGTTTCCGTCCGCCCAATCTCGGCACGCGAACCCAGCGTGAGCGACAGCGGAAGATTGAGTCCGCCGGTGAGAATGGTGCGTCGCGAACGGCCGGCCGCTGTGGCCAGCTGCCCGTCAATGCCGCGGAACAGGTCCACCCCGCCAAAACCGAACTGGTAGCCACCACCGGGGGCTTCGGCGATTCGATCGTAATTGGAGTCGAGCGTGCGAATCCAGGTGGCATCAATCGGCTGGAACAGGCGGATCCACCACGCCATGAGGCCGCTGGGCGCCACGCGACCTGCGGTGAGGCGAACAACATCGAATGTGAAGCCGCTGCTCAGCGTCTGTGTGGCACCCAGTCGGCGCGGCAAACGGAATGCGCCAGCCGAATCCGGATCGGCAATGAGCGCACGCGTGTTCGGGTCCTTCACCAGCGAGAACCCCGATGTGAACTCCGCGCGCGGGCGCAACCACGGCAGCAACGCCGGCGCAATGCGGAAGGCGGTGGTGAGCGAACGCTCGCGTTCCAACCCGACGTTCGCGCCGAGCAGTTGCACACGTTCATTGGCGATCGCGTCGCTCCGCGCGATGCTGTCGCCAAACGACGGCAGGTCGTTGTAGTCGCGCAGGTCGAGCACCTGCCGTGCGTTCACGCGTGCCGAGAGGCCGCTTGTGGGGCGGAACTCGAGCACGCCGGTGTTCTGCCACACGTGGTTCACCGCGCGTGCCACCTCGCCGGAGTCGCCAACGGCGAACGCCGGCTTGAGATACGATGTGGTGCGGGCGGCCTGCCGCGACAGGCCGCTGGTGAAACGCAACTGCGATGGGTTCCAGCGCAGTGGCGTCTCGCGCAGCGTACGAAAGGCGCGCGAATCGCGCAGCGACTGCGGAAATATGTCGAGGACTTTGGTTGACCAATCCGGCAACGGTGCGAGGCGTGGTGCGCCGGCCAGGTCGAGCGCGGCGTTGAGCAGATAGCTGCTCGAACGTCCTTCCTGAAACGCGCTCTGTGTACTGCCGCTGCCCCACGCCGCATTGATGGCGAGGCCGTTCACCAACGGCGCGTACCAGCCGCCCGCCAAAGGCACGTCGCGTCGGAGACTCAGCGAATAGTTCACGCGACCAGCGCGCGGGTTGCGCAGTCCCTGCACGCCGTCGGCGCGGATGTCAGTACGATTCACGAACAGCTGGTTCACATCGCTGCCGCTATAGTCAACGGTAAGCGGCGCCACGAATCCCAACCTGCGTGGCAGCAACTCCTCCAGATGCATGGTGGTACCCACCGAGTACCCGTTCTCCGTGAGAAAGCTCGGCGCCTCACCCAACTGACGGAAGTTTGGATCACGCCGGCGCACTGCAGCGCGCACGTCCATGAGGTCGCCGGCGTTGAGCGTGACACCCAGCTCGCCGGCGAAGCCCATGTCATCCACCACGTCGGACAGACGCACGTCGTTGATCCACAACTCCAGTGTGTCGTTGGGCATGATCGCCGACGCGCTTCGCGGCACGGAGTCCACACGCACGAAGCCCACCGCGAGCTCCTGGACGCCGGCCAGACTTGGCGGCGTGACCGTGGGATCGGTGGTGTACACGATGTAGCCGTCTTCGCAGACGGCAAAGCGACGCACCGTGCTCGTGAGCGGCAAACCGGAACGCTGGATGAGCTCGAGATCGGCGCCACTGCAGGCAATGGAATCTGCCCCGCCCTGCAGGAACAGATTCTCCAGTCGAGCGCGCAGGTCCTGGAAGCGGCGCAGGTCCACACGCACCTCGGGCTCCCAGGCGTTCACGCTCTGGCCTTCGTTCACCGGCGTGCGGTAGGCGTAGAAGTTGTGTTCGTCGCGCCCCACCTTCACAAAGCCCTGCAGCTCGCCGTTCGGGCCCCAGCCGTTGCCGCGACCGCGCATCCACAAGCGCAGTGTGCGGTAGCCCATGAAACTTTTGAGCCCCTCAGGAAAGCGCAGATACGCCTCCGCGCGATCGAACGGCCGGAACAGCTGGCCCGGCGCGCCGCCGGCCAGCAAGCGAAGCGCGCGTTCATTCACCTGCACGCGCTTCGCCTCGCGACCGGTCTGGCGATCTTCCGGTACTTCGGCCACACCGGGCGGCGGCGTGTACGGAACCGTTGCACTCGAGTCGAGCGTGCCCACCACACTCGCGATCACGTAACCGCCGGTGAGCGAGCTGGACGAGTCGCCCGCAATGCCGCTGATGGGGCGCTCGGTCCGCTTGAGCCACGGCGCGCCCACCAATCGGATACGCGCGAGCGCCGTACCGGTGAACGCGCTGTCGGGCAGCGAGCCGTTGGACACCACCGACATGCGCAGCGCGCGCACGCGCCGGTCATTCTGCGTACCCACGGAATCGGTGGGAGTGCGCCAGTTGAGCCGTACCTGCACCCAGCACTGCTGCAGCGAGTCGGCCGGTGCGTCAATGGGCGCCGTACGCTGGCAGCCACCAATGCGGTTCCACGTCGTGCGGTCGGAGAGGTCCACCACAAACCGCTTGAAGCGCTCCTGCGACGCCGCCGTGGCGTCGGTCATGTTGAGCTCGCCGTCGAGGTCGATGTCCTCCTCGTCCAGCCGATTGTTGCGCACGGTGCAGTTGGCACGACTGTCGCCGAGCAGCTGCTGCACCTGCGTGGTGCCATTGCACACCGCCACGTTGGTGGTGAGCGTGGGCACCGGATTCGCGCTGGTCGAGTCGATCACGACAATCGACGCGGCGCGGCTCTCCGGCAGGCCGGTGTCATTGATGACCGCGTTGAAGGCGCGCGAGAACGTGTCGCGCTCCGAGTTGAGCTGGTCGTAGCCCGCAAGGCGACGGCCCCGGAACAAGGTGTCCACGAGCTCAGGCGTGACGGGATTGCGCCGTACGATCATGGTGTCCGGCGCGTAGGCCACACTGTTCTCGCTCAACTCGCCAAAATCGAATACGAGTGACGGGTTGCGCGCTTCGCGACCCGGATCGGTGTACACGAGGGCGTAAAACTCGAGGTTCTCAACACGCGACAGGTCGCTGCCGCTCGCATTGAGGACGGTGCGCAAGCTGCGCCACCGCCGCCCAGTCGGTACCGACGCGTCGTTCACCTGCCACTGCGTGCGTGGAGCACCCGTTGCGGCATCAAACGAGAGACCGCCCGCACCCTGCTGCGGATACAGCGTCAGAAAGAGCACCTGCTCAGGCGACTGCAGCCCGCCGCCGCTGAAGCGCGCGGAGGGATCGATTTGCTCCAGCGTGTACGCGAGAAACCGTCCGCCGCGCGTACGCCCCGTGTTCTGCCACGCGAGGGTGCTCGCTCGCTCGAGCGCGAAGGGATTGGCCCCGTAGCCGGGTGGCAGGCGATCGGCCGCCGTGGGTCGGCTGCCGAAGTACCAGTTGGCTTCGTTGAGCTGTACCTGCGCACCGGCGTCGCCTTCGAACGATTCCACGTACGCCTGGCCGGCCGCATTCGGTCGCGGGCGGCTCATGGCAAACTCACCCTGCAGGGCAACACGTGACGGCGTACCAGCATCACCGAGCCCAAGCCGCGCCACCGCTCGGCTGAGCGGCGCGGCGTCCCAGCCAAGGGTGCTGGTGACGCCCGCCACGAGTGAGCCCACCGGTTCGTAGCCCAGCGCCGGACGATTGGACACGGAGCGCTGCGCCTGTGAGATGGCGGTGAGCGTGAACTCGCCGGCCTCCACGGGAAAGCGCGAGGAGAAGCCCAGAATCGTGGTGGGCGTGGCGGCGCTCGCAAACAACGGATTCTCTTCGTACCGCACGCTCACGGAGCGCGGGCGCGGGAAGAGCGTGTCGGGACGGTTGAACGCAATACGCCCGGTTTCGTAGCTCACCGTGTAATCGCGATCGCGCACGAGCAGCAGGCCGTCCAGCTCCACGCGCTCCGAGCCCTGCCGAAGCTGCGTGGTGCCCAACGTGATCTCGCCCTCGGCACTCTCAGAGGAGCCTTGATACTGCGCCAGCAGACGGAAGATGGACTGCGGCCGCTGCGCCGAGTAGAGGTACTCGTTGGGATACGAGTAGAGCGTATCGTTGGCTGGATTCGCCCGCGGTTGCGCGAGGCCGGCGCGCGCGAAGGGTTGCAGCGACGGAAACACCACGAAGTTGTCGCGAATGAGCTTCTGCCCCGCTCCGCCGGCGGCCGAGAGGTTGGCGTCGTTGGGGCGCGGCCAGAGACGGTTCTCCACATCGAACTGCGCGCCGTTGCTCACCTGCGCGAGTCCGAACAGCTGCAGGTACGTGCGCCCGCGCGACACGTCGGGCGGCTGCTCCTGATCACCGCTGGTGTTGGTCACGATCTTGAGATCCACGGTGGAGCGATCCAGCTCCGCGCCTGCCAGACGATACACCGACTTGATCTCGCGCAAAAAATACGCCGAGTCGCTGGGCTGCAGCTCCGGTTCCCACAGCAGGTTCGCGAACTGCGGCTCGGGCGTGAACTGGATGTCCGGCGTGCCGCCCGTGTTCACGTTGCGGCCCGGAACGCCCCCTTCGTTTACGTCGTACGCCACCACCAGTCGTTCGTTGTTGAGCCCGAGTGGGCGCACAAGTGAGATCCACAGCTGCGACGGGTCGAGATAGTAGTCCACGTTTTCACGCAGCACTTCGTAGATCTGGCGTGCCGGGTTGCGTGCGCCACGCACGGAAAACTGCGGACCGAGTGGATTCTGGTTCTGCGCGGCAATGAGCTGGCGGTACACGTACACGCGGTAGGGACGCACCGAGTCGGGGAGCGACGCGGCCGCTTCGAGCATGGCCTGCCGGTTGATGATGTCGAGATTGGGGAAGCCGGGCAGCTGGCGCGGGTCCACCGTAAAGAAGAATCGCCGCGTCTCCATCTGAATGTCTTCAATTGTGCGATCCACCTGCTGCACAGCGCGGTCGCCCACCGTGAACACATTGTTGCGCGACACGTTGCCGCGCTGTTGTGCGATCACGGTGCTGAAGTACATCGGGCCCAGCTGCCCGTTGGCCTGCAGCCCGTAATTGTTGGACGGGATGCCGGCGGTGAGGAATCGCGAGCTGGGCGCCTGGAAGCTCACGTTGCCCACTTCCACGCGGTGCAGGATCTCGTCGGGCTTGCCCTGATAGAAGAGTGAGATGTTGTTGGACGCGTCGAACTGGTTCTGCGAGTCGTACGCCACGTCCACGAACACGCGATCCGCCACCACGCCGCGCGAAACCAGATTGACCTGGAAATCGAAACCCGGCAGGTAGTTGGCAAAACAGTTGGACCCAAATTGGGAGCGTTGTGCGGCCGTGCAGATGAGGCTCTGCGATCGTGCGACCTTGCTTTCGAGTCGGGCGCTGAGCTCTACGTTCAGGTCGCCCATGTCGGCCAGCACGGCCGCGGGATCGCTCGGGAGGGGTACGGTCGCAGGTGCTCCCGCAGTTGCTCCCAACGCCACCGCACGCTCCGCCACCGCCTGCTCCGCCAACTGGGCCAACAACAGGTCGCGAGACGGTACACCGAGCACTGTGGCCTCCACTACCTCCCGCCCCTGCCGGGCCTGCGCT
>JBBSPE010000108.1:0-15619 GCA_038259155.1 Gemmatimonadales bacterium | reverse complement strand
GCCACCGCACCTGCTCCTGCTCGGCCATGCCCGCCAGCGCCTCGCGCACTTCTGGAGGCAGGTTTGCCGGATCATCGAGCGAGCTGAACGACATGCCGGGGGACCCACTCGGCATGCCGCCGCCAACCGGACCGCCCAAGGGCCCGCCGCCAGCGCCCCCACCCGCTGAGTGCCGCTCCTCCAGCGCCGCCTGCAGATCCTCCGCCGCCCGCAACCGGAACGTCACCAGGTCGCCAGCCGCCTTCTCCACGGCCGCACGCGCGTTGTCGGCGCGCCGCACGGAGTTCGTCTCCACGCGCAGTCGCTTGGGTGTCACCACGATCTGCGCGATAAGCGTGGCGCCTCCCATTGCCGTGCGGGACATGTCGCCCGGGTCCCGCGTGACTGTCACCGGAACTATGAAGTTACGCCCCTCACGCTCCGGCGGCTGCGCCCCCGGCACCGACGCCAGCCGTTCGACCACCTCGGCCGCCGGCGCGTTGAGTGTGAACTCGTCGCGCTGCGGTTCCATCGGGTCGCCGTCTGTGTTCTGCATCGTGGGCAGCGGACGGTGTGTGACGTCGTGTACCACCTCGCGCCACACCCCCAGCAGGGCTGCCTGGTAGTCGGGGTCGAGGCGATCCTCGAGCGGCACCACCTTGCGACGCGTCCTGGCCAGACTGCGTGCGGCCTTCACCACCGTCTCTGCCTCGGTCGGCATGAGCGGCTGCAGATGCACGCCGCCAATGAACGCGATGCCGTCCACCTGCACCAGATAGCCACACAGCACGAGCCATGGCTTGAGCGTCTCAGACGACGCGCGATCGAGCACGAACACCGTGTCGCCGCTCAACAGGTCCTTGAGCAGGCAGCCGTGGCCGCGCTGGATTTCCTGCACCTCCCACAGCCCAATGGGGGCGTCCACGTGCGCCTGCACGAATCGCGCCTTGATCGGCTCGCGTCGCAGCTTCTTGCGCTCGGCCCACCAGCCGGCAAACGGCAGGTCGTCGGTGGCGGCCGAGCGGTAGTGATAGAGAATCCAGACGGTGAGCACCATGATGTCCGCGTCGCCGGGAGGCGCGCCGGACTCCTCGAGGTGATACTCCAGCGCCTGCTCCAGCCACAGCTGGCCGAGGAGCCGGCCAGACTGTTCGCGGAGCAGGTCGGCAAACTCTTCGTCGAGCCGCTTGAACTGATCGGCGGTGCGGGCAGCCTGTCGGCGGGCGAAGTCGGAGGAGTCGGGCGTGGTGGGCATGGCGGATGGCGTGGGGATCAGTCGCGTGGTGGTGAGGGGACGAGGGCGGGGGTCAGCCGGTCATACGATTGCTTGACTCGTGTACCGCTTAACTCGTATACCGCTTAAGCAGTGTACTGCTCAAGCGTCGCCCCGAACGCACGCGCCGGCGGCGTTCGGGAGAACATGGGCTGCGTGGCCCTCGGACAAACGTGACGTACACTCCTGTTTCGCCACGCTTTACGCTACCGTTTCGCCACGCGCGCGACCCGGGCCCGACCAATTTGGATGCTCGCAGCTCCGGGATTCCTAGCGCGGCGAGGTAGGTGTACGTGGTTCCCGAGCAGTGCCTGCTGCATGAGGATGAGCTGCTGCTTCCAGGCGCCAAGCTGGGGACGGGGCGGCAGCGATGCCGGGCGCGTTGGAAAGGGTTGCGGGGACGCGGTGCCCTTCCGCATCGTGACGCGATGAGCCCTCGCCAACCTTGGTGCCTGCATGCCCGATAGCCTGAACCCGCAGCAGCCGTTGCCCCCACCGAACGGCCAGATGCTGATCTATCAGGACGGTGCCACGCGCCTGCAGGTCCGGCTCGACGGCCGTTCCGTGTGGCTGTCGCAGCGGCTCATTGCGGAGCTGTTCCAAGTGTCGGTGAAGACCGCAAATGAGCACCTGGTAAACATTTACGCCGAGCGTGAGCTCGACCCGCAGGCAACTATCCGGCGTTTCCGGATAGTTCAAACCGAGGGTCGCCGTGAGGTGTCCCGCACGGTCGAGCACTACAACCTCGACGCCATCAACGCCGTGGGCTACCGCGTCCGCTCCGCGCGATCCGGGCCTCGGAGCGGATGTTCTACCAGAAGATCACCGACATCTACGCCACGAGCATCGACTACGATCCCACGCTGTCGGTGAGCCAGACGTTCTTTGCCACAGTCCAGAACAAACTGCACTTCGCGGTGCACGGACGTACGGCTGCGGAGATCCTCAAGGAACGCGCCAACGCCACGGAACCGAACATGGGACTGACCACCTGGAAGAACGCGCCGGGCGGTCCCATTCGCCGGGCCGATGCTGGCGTGGCCAAGAACTACCTGTCGCCGGAGGAGCTTGCCGAGCTCAACCGCGTGGTCACCATGTACCTCGATTTCGCCGAGGATCAGGCTCGGCGCCGGAAGCCCATGCACATGGCCGAGTGGGTGGAGCGGCTCGATGCGTTCCTGCAGTTCAATGAGCGCAACATCCTGACGCACGCGGGCACGATCACGTACGAGCTCGCAGAGCGAAATGCACTGTCACCCCCAACCCCGATACTTCCGGTGTCCCTCACACCGGAGCCCGCATGCCACAGTCCATCGCCCGCCTCGTCCTCCGCCGCGCCATGTTCTTCACGGTGTCCCTGGCCGCACTCGCCCTCACCGCGCCTCACGCCCACGCGCAGGACCCGCTCCTGCTTACGCGCAACCGGGCCCTTGGGGCGCCGGTGTCGCCGTACGATGCGCGCGTCAGCCCGTACTCGCCCGTGGGTGCCCGCAACCCGTACGCCACCGACGGCGGTCGCATCTACGGGGCCGACGGCACCTACCTCGGCACGCTGAACGCCAACCGCTACGACCCCGAGTCCGTCGCCAATCCGTATGGCCGGTACGGCTCGCGCTATTCTTCCACCTCCGTCAACAATCCTTACAGCAAGTACGGCTCCAGGTACTCCAACAGCTCGGCGCGCAATCCGTACGCGAGTGCACCACCCGTGGTGTTGTACCCCTCCGCCTCGCCCGCGCGAAGCACATCGATCACTCGGCCGTCGTGGCAGCGCGTGGCACCCGAACGCCCAATGCGCTAGCGCTCGCCGGGCTCTTCTGTTCAGCCCATAGCACCCTGCACCACGTCGCGATTTGAACGGCCAGCTTGTGGCGCGACGCTAAACATGACCACTAAAGCGGACCACGGAGGCGGCGACGGCCGCGCGGCGCCTCCCTCTCTGCGCACCTGCGTGGAGGTTTGTCATGTGTGAACTGAACGAGCAGGAAATGCAGCGCGTGCACGACGCGCTGGTGGAGGCCGCCTGGGCGACACCGCCACGCCGGGCCCGAGGCGCGCTGCGGGCGCTGACCGCGCACTACGAGGCTGGTAACTGGGACGAGCTCGAAGGCCACGACGAGGTCTACTTCCCAGTCACCCTCGACGACCTCGCGCCGATCATGAACGACGATGAGCTCGTGGAGTCCACGAATGAAGAAATGGCGCGGGTTGCTCGACACCTACATCCACTCCACGGCGCCCTCGGAGAACCCATCGGCTTGGTCGCACAAGCTACTGTGGATCAAGCCACAACCCCGTCCATCCGCCTTCTCAAGCACGGCACATTGAACTCCAGGAACATGGAGCCGTCGGTGTTGCGCAACGCCCGCAGCAGCACGGCGCGCAAATTCACGCGTCGCGTTGTCCGGCAAACCCATCCTGAGGCGACATTCCTGACGTTCTCGCGCTGAGCGCCAGCGCCTGTCGATCGGTCAGCGATGCGACGGTATCCGAGGCCAGCCGGCCGGCACGACGTCGAAGCGACGGGTCAATGTCAGGCAGCGACGCGCGCAACTCGTTGAAGTCTCCCGGCTTTCTGGTCGACTCGGTGAGCGCTGCGCTGATCAGTCGCGCCTCAGGGCGAAAGAACGCCGGGAACACCCTCACCTCGCTCCGAGCCAAGGCCAGCAGGTACATGCGAAAGAGGCGCTTCACGACGCGTCGATGTCCAACTTGCGTGGCGGCGAGTGTATCCGAGTCAATCACGTAGCGTCGCGTGAGGCCGTGCATGAACCGCATCGCGACATCGATGCCGTCCTCCGCTCGCAGCGACCAACCACGGTCCGCGCTCCACACGAACGAATGGCCCTCGATCAGCGTCGTAATCAGATGACTGGTCGTGGTCTGCACGTCCTCGCGCATGCGACGCGAGTCGTCGTAGCTCTGCCAGTTGCTGAACACATAGAAAAGTCCCTGCACTGATTCCAGACGTTGCGGCCTATGGTCTGGCTCGATGCCGGCGATCGTCGCGATGTCCTCCGGCGTTCGTCTTGTCGCACGTCCAAGATCAATCAAGCCGGCGCGGTAGAAATCGAAGAGATCATGCACGCTGTAGGTGATCGCGTCTGCTGCATCCATGACCGCAGCGTCGATGGACCGGCGGCGCTGGCCGGCGGCGGTGCTCGCGACATGAGCGGTCGCAAAATCAAATGCGGTCTGATCTTCGGTATAGGCACCGTACTTCCGCTTCAGAGGCCCGTCGGACTGCGGCATTGCGCTGCTCAACCAGGGATACTTCAGCGTGGCGAGCAGGACTCTGCGAGTCAACCGAAGGCCCAGCCCTCCGGCACGATGCGAGGCGCGGCGCGTCAGAATGCGAAATGACTGCGCGTTGCCCTCATAGCCATCCGGGTCTCCGAACGTGTCCGAGCGCAGCAGCGAGTCGAGTTCACTCTCCGCGACGTGGCCGAATGGCGGGTGCCCGATGTCGTGCGCGAGCGCGGCGGCGCGTGCCGGTCATGGCAGAGAATGCCTTCGGTGGGGCTGACCACCTGCGTAACACCGCGGAGGCGCTCGAACTCGTCGCCATACAGCAAGCGGTCGCGATCCCGCTCACAGGACGTGCGATTGTCGTCAGCTGCGCGACCATCTTTCACATTGCCCTGTTGATTGCCGCTCACATCCGGCCACCAACGCTCCGCGTCGGCTGCTGGTAACTCCGAGCTAGCGCTCTCCATTGGTCGGCGTGCCTGGCACGAGGCGGAACGAGTGGTCCCACTTGACGACCTGCTCGTCCATCAGCGACAGCAACTTACGGCTCAGGTCGAGCCCGGTGGCGTGTACGTCCGCTGCTTCCAGCCGGTTGCTGCACCGCGTCATCAGCTCCTTGGCATCGAGCGGGGTATCGGGGTGCTGCTCGAAGTACGCTTCCGCTTCACTCCGCATGGTCGACGAGGCCGCATCGGTGGCCGTCGCGGTCGCACTGGCTGCCTGCTCTGTTTTCGTCGCTGTCATTCTCTCCCCCGAGGGTTCACGGGACCGTCTCCTGCACAATATCAGGCTTGTCGGCTTGCCTCACCACCACATCATTGCCAGGTGTACCGAATCCCCGCTCTGTCGTACCCGGCAATCGGGATCGTGACCGCGTCGTGCGGGTTCCGCAGGGCGCAGAACTGCGGCTGCACTTCGTGATCATAGCATTCGCGCCTGGTTCTCCGCCAGTGAGCCAAGGACGACTGAAGACCGCGCATGAGCAGCTGGTCACGGTTTGCGCTGTGCGGAGCCCCAGAGAGCCGCTGCGGAGAGCACGCCCACGTAGTACCGGCGTTCGAGCCAGCGCAGCAGCGCGTCTATACACCAGAGAGGCGGCAGCCTGCCGGTCCGACGGTACTCGGCGGTAAACGCACGGCGTGCCAGGGAGGGAGCGTGTCGATCATCGCAAAACGATTGGTTTTGCGATCATTCTATTCACCGCTCGAGTAGGCGGTGCCCACGCATCATCGGCAAGCGGCTGCGCGCGTCGGAGTGCAAACCCTCAGCGTGTACCACAACCAGCGAAGCGAGCTCGGGCAAGCGGCGAATCGCTGGGGATTTGCCCGGAAGCGTTTTGGGAGCTTCGGCGGCGAGCGGTGCAATGCCAAACGTGCCAGCGTCGATCCGCACACCGTCCGTACGCCAGTCAACCATCCGACAGGTCGCAACGTGTTTGCAGGCGATGTGCGTTGTGATTGGTATGCATTCGCGTGTCGATCGTGAACACTGTCAGACCCTCACTCCAACGCTGCACCTGTTCTCGAAGGCGAACTTTGCAAACGCGCCCGAATGGCTATAGCAATTCCTTGAGCACGCCCGCTGCCAGTTCGATCGAGTGCATACGGGCGGAATGATCGTGAAAGTGCGCCGATACTATGAGCTCGTCTGGCGTCGTTCGTTGCAGGAACGGCGGCAACTCTCGTGCGATGGTTTCTGTACTGCCCACAAACGAACAGGCCAGCGCTTGCTCAACCTGTGCGCGCTCAAAGGGCGTCCAATACGCATTGATATCCTCAATGGGCGCGGGAATCTTTCCCGGCTTCCCGCGGCGCAGGTTTACGAACGACTGCTGCATCGAGGTGAATTGCCGGCGCGCTTCCTCGTCGGTGTCGGCGGCGACGATGTTCACCGCGACCATCGCATGCGGCGCAGTCAGTTGCGCCGAGGGCTGAAATTGTGCGCGATAAATCGCGAGCGCCTGCATCAACGCGTCCGGTGCGAAGTGCGACGCGAATGCGAACGGAAGGCCCAGCGCGGCTGCCAGTTGTGCGCCGAATAAACTGGAACCCAGGATATACAGCGGAACTCGCAGGCCTTCTCCCGGCACGGCGCGAATGGCTTGCCCTGGAACCGCATCTTCGAAATACGATTGGAGCTCCAGCACGTCCTGCGGGAACGATTCCGCACTCATGGCGAGATCGCGTCTCAAGGCGCGCGCCGTATTCTGATCCGTGCCAGGTGCTCGCCCGAGACCCAGATCGATGCGATCGGGGAACAACGACGCCAGTGTGCCAAACTGCTCGGCGATCACCAGGGGGGAATGGTTGGGCAACATGATGCCGCCCGAGCCAACCCGGATGGTGGAGGTGCCCTGTGCAACATGCGCGATAGCCACCGCAGTGGCCGCACTGGCAATGCCCGCCATGTTGTGATGTTCGGCCAGCCAATACCGATGGTATCCCAACTGCTCGGCGTGTTGGGCGAGCCGCAGGGAGTTGCGCAGCGCGTCGGCCGGCGTGGCGCCTTCGGGGACCGGTGCGAGATCGAGAATGGAGTATGGAATCACATTGGTAAGCTAGCGATCCTGTGGCAGCAGCGAGCTCCACCTCATGAGAAATGGGCAGATGGACGCACTGTCAGACCCTCGAACGCGACCATGCTCAACCCATCCCCGGTCAAGCGACCGACCGTCGCGGCGACCGACGTGCGCATCTATCGCACCCTTGACCAGGTTGTCGGTCGGTACGAAGAGCTCGCGCTGCTCAACGCCACGGGCGAGTCGAACTGGACCAACGAGCAGACCATGCTCGTTGGTCCACGCGCAGGAAGGCCGGGCAGGTCGGTGCGAACGCCATCGTGCTCGACGCTATTGCTGAGGCCGGTGCAGGCGCGGTAGGTCCGGAGTTGCCCAATGGTTTGGCGCTGTGCATGGTCCATCACTCCACGTGCTACACCCCGGTCTCCTCGAGACCACCGGGACCCAGCAGATCACGCAATCGTGCCACGGATTGCACGAGTGCATGTCTCCGCAGCGTGTCGAGCAGATCGGGAAGACCTACGGGTGGATTTCGCAGCGCCGCCGATTGCTCAGAAAGGCATCGGAGCACGGCCGCAGGTGCCAGATCGATTGATTCGAGCACGAACTCGTCAGGGTGTTTGGCTTCCAGATCGTAGCGGGCTAACGCGTGGTCGGGAAAATCGTGAAGGTTGTACGTGACGATCGCCTGTGCGCTAGAGCGAATCGCTGCCGCAAGCACGTGTCGGTCGTCCGGATCAGGAAGGTCGAGTCCGTTCTCAAGGTGATCGTAGCCGGTCACAATGCAGTCAGGGACTGCTTCGCACATCAGCGCTCGCGTCCGTGTGAGTGCTCCGGCCGATAGGTCGGGACGACGTTTGGCGATGCTGTTCATGCACTCGTCGAGGATCCGCTCCGACCAGCGCGCGCGGACGATACCAGCGTTTGCGATGCGAATGATCAGGTCTCGGACTGGAGCCGCGTGCAGTACACACGCGTCGTACACGACGATGAACGCCATGCGCGTCAGTATCCCAGGTCGTTCGCCTGCGCATTTGCCGTGAGCTCGTCCATGGCCTGCCGGCGTCGCGCCTGATCCTCGCGCTTGTAACGAAGCACATCGGCGGCGAGGATACGTCGATGTGTCCCCACCCGCCGGTGCGGGATGCGATCGGCCTCGAGCAGCTGCACCAGGAACGGACGCGACACGTTGAGCAGATCCGCCGCCTGCTGGGTGGTGAGCTCGGCGTGCACTGGAAGGATCGTGACCGCGTTGCCGTTCGCCAGCTGACCGAGCAGCTCGAGGAACAGCTCGAATGCCTGGCGTGGCACCGCTGCGGTCCGATCGCCGTCTGCCGAGCCCATCCGGACGAGCAGCTCGGTGACAACATCGGATGATGCGGACGCGAGCGGCACCAGCTGCCGCAGTGCGGCCCTGGCGTCGCGAATCGTGTCGGGGGACGGAATTTCGATGGTTGCGTTCATGGTGCCTCCTTGGCGAAATATTCGCAACAATCGAAACAAACGCAAGTGCCTCACGCCGCTGGGCTGCCGTTCTCGAGGCAGTCGACCGGTGGTGGTAGGGAATCAGACGTGAGCATGATGAGGTCGCCGTCATCGACCGCCGCGCCGGACGCCTCGACGTGATACTCCAGATCGGGCTCCACGGTGATATTCACAAACACACGCCATCGGGTATCGAGTCGTGCACCATCGGTGGAGATGCCGGAGCGCAGCGGCACCGCGCGATGTGTGTGTTCCGAGAGCCAGTGTCTCACCGACTCGATCACCGGTGCGTTCGAGAACGCATTGAGCAGATACCCGAGTCGTTGCGCGACAGCCGGCGTTGCGGATGCGTTCAACGTCTCGGTCATGTCGGCGTCGGTGATGCCGTCCACGAGGTCACGGAGCACCGTGGCGACATTGTTGTACTCTCCGGCGTGCCGTGGATATCGCACCAAATCGAGGGCCGTGGCGGCGGGTGACGAGACACGCACGTATCCAGTCGGGGTCCGTTGCTCGCCAATCGGCACAAGCTCAACCGATTTGTTCACGATCCAATCGATGTGGATGCCTCCGCGCCGCATGCTGCGCATGGGCACCGAGGAGAACACCTGGAATCGCTGGGGTTGCTGATGCGCGGCCCCCCAGAGAGCGGCCGCGGAGAGCAGGCCCACGTAGTACGGGCGTTCGAGATAGCGCATCAGCGCATCTATATACCAGAGGGGCGGCGGGCTGCCGGTCAGCCGGTACTCGGCGGGTACGATCACGAAGAAGCCGTGATGCGGCTGAAAGAGCATGCGCTTCTTGACCAGTCGGCCGATCGCCTGCTCCCGTGCCGTATCGGTACCGCCGACCGCCGAGCGGGCATCATCGCCGGTGAACGTATGGCGACCGAGGGCGGGGAGCGTATCGATCCAGTCGGCGACGGCTCCTCGAGACGGTGAGTTGCTGGTCATTGTGCTGGCGAGCGCGGGTGGAAACTAACTACATATCGTTTGCAAAAACAATCACTAAACGACTGTTGTTGCAATGTATATGTCAATCACTCACGTCGGCCAATACACCCGCATCAACCGCATGAAACTGCGTCCGTCGGAGTCGAAACCCTCAGAGTGCGCCGCGACCAGCGAAGAGGGTTCGTCCACGCGGGCCACAGGCGCTCAGGATGGTACTGACCAAGCCAGCCTAATCAGTGTTGTTTCTGCGACACGTACCATTCGCGTGCGTCATAGACTTCCGCGTGAAGGTCGGTGACCGCTATGGGACAGCTATGGGACAGCTATGGGACAGCTATGGGACAGCTATGGGACAGCTATGCGGCTGCGAATCGACAGAGTTCTTACAACTGTAAGCACGCAGACGGGTGCACTGTCAGACCCTCGCCGTAGCCTTGGTGAACCCTCAACCAGGAGTTCACGTATGCGTGCCATCGGTGTCGTGTTTGTGCTCTGTCTGTTGTCCGGCTGTGTGTCCACGAATGCGACCATGCTCAACCCATCCCCGGTTAAGCGACCGCCCGTCGCGGCTGCCGACGTGCGCATCTATCGTACCCTTTATCAGGTTGTGGGTCGGTACGAAGAGCTCGCGCTGCTCAACGCCACCGGCGAGTCGAACTGGACCAACGAGCAGACCATGCTCGAATCCATGCGCAAGAAGGCCGGGCAGGTGGGCGCGAACGCCATCGTGCTCGACGCTATTGCTGAGGCCGGTGCAGGCGCGAAGGTCGCGGCGGCGGTGTTCGGGACGGGAACGCAGCGCAAAGGGCGAGCGATTGCGATTTTTGTGTTTGCGGATTCGAGTGGAGCCGCTCCTGCTCGTCAGCTTTCTGGCGCAAGAAAGTAGATCGGTTGCAACGTGACTCGGCGGCCATGATGAGCACGCGCCTCGTTTATGGCATCGCCCGCGGTTCCCGTTACTGTCCACGATGTGAGCACTGAGATCCCTCGACACTTCGCGCTTCCCGGCATGTCCGTGCTGTGCGGCGAGCACCCGGCAGCGTCGGATGAGGCCGCCATCCGTTCGCGGCTCGGATCACTGCTATCGCGTGGGGTGACGCTCTTCGTGGACCTCACGCGGCGGTCGTGGGAGAATGTGGAGCCGTATGCTGAAGTTCTCGCAGACATCACAAGCGCGACGGCAGTGCGTCCGCTGTATGTGTCGTTTCCCATTCGTGATGTGTCCGTGCCGAGCCAGCGAGCGGAGATGATCGCGATGCTGGACGCGATCGACGCGGCGCGGCATGCGGGCGAGAAGGTATATCTGCACTGCCGCGCGGGCATCGGCCGGACGGGTCTGGTGGCTGGGTGCTTGCTGCGGCGGCAGGGTGAGAGTCCGGCTGGGGCGCTGCGTGTGCTCCGGCGCGCGTGGCGGCATGATGCGCGGGCGAAGCAGTATCCGCGCATTCCGCAGACGGAGCGGCAGGAGGCGTATATCAGAGAGTGGTGGGAGTAGGGCAAGCGCTGAACGACACCGTATCCGTCCGGGCGATACCCGCGAAATCGGTGCATCATTGTAGGATCGGTGCCTCAAGACGAGATCGGGCATGCGCCAATGGCGGCCCGATCCGGATCTCTCACGTCCATCCTACAAGAGCCGCATGACGATTCCCACCTTCCAAAACTGCATGCAGCCCTTGCTGGCCGCGCTCGTCAATGGCGATGCCCTTCACCGCTGGGCCCTTGTTGACAAGGTGGCGGACTTTTTTCGTCTCACGCAGGAAGAACGAGAGCGTATGCTCGCTAGCGGAAAAGGGTTGATCATTCGGAGCCGCGTGGGTTGGGCACTGACCTATTTGAAGCAGGCCGGACTCGTTTCCTCTCCGAAGCGAGGCTTGTATCAGCTCACACCGCGAGGGACGGATGTACTCGCGGCCGCGCCTGCCCGCGTGGATACGGAGTATCTGAAGCGGTTTCCGGAGTTCATGGAGTTCCGTTCGCGGTCGCGGTCGCAAACTGGCGCGAGCGACGAATCGATTCCCGTGGTTCTGCCAGATGAAAAGATTGAGGCACTCCCTCCCGATGAAGCGCTGGAGGAGGCCTACTCAAGACTGCGGGGGGATGTCGAAGCGGAGCTGCTCGATACCGTCAAGTCCGGTACGCCTCTGTTCTTCGAGCGGCTGGTTATCGATCTTCTCGTGAAGATGGGCTACGGGGGCAGTCGCGAAGAGGCGGCGCGAGCAGTTGGCAAGTCGGGAGACGGCGGCATTGATGGCGTGATCGACGAGGATCGTCTCGGGCTCGACGTCATCTACATCCAAGCCAAGCGATGGGAGGGCTAGGTGGGACGCCCCGAGATCCAGAAGTTTGCCGGCGCCCTGCAGGGACAGCGTGCGAAGAAAGGCATCTTCATCACGACGTCGCACTTCACCAAGGACGCCCAGGACTACGCCCAGCGAATCGAGACGCGCATCGTACTGATCGATGGCGGGCGGTTAGCAGCGCTGATGTTCGACGCAGATGTCGGCGTGACTCCTCGTAGCAGCTACACGGTGAAGGCTGTGGATAGCGACTACTTCGACGAGGGGTGACCGCCGCTTAACGCAATCGTGCCGCGCTTGATGGAGGACTACTTCGGCCACGCCAGGCTGGAGGCACGCCAACTCGCTGCTTCCAACGCCTCTTGGTATCCCGTGCCGTGCACATTCAAGACGCTCGCGGTCTCCACTCGTCGTGCAATCGGCATAACCAGCACTTCCTTCGCTCCGCCGTTGAGCAGCGTCATGGCCGCCGACATTGCTGCCGCTCCCGTAACCCAAGTGTCCTCGACTAGCAGTATCCGCTTGCCATCTATCTCGGCACGCGTGCCATGAAATAATGTCGCGTCGATGGAGTTTCTTGGCTTTACTTTGCCATCCACCGCCGTAAGCAACGGCTCCACCGGCGGGAGAAAACGCTCGACCAAACGAACGACGCCCGCAAGTCGTTGCTCTCGCATCGGAGTGCCCTTTGTGGACGGCGTGATGCAGACCGCATCGATAGCACCTGAGAGCGCGAGTTCGATGTCCTCACGCCACGCTGAAATCGCAGCAAACAGCGCCGCCGCCAGCAAGTATGAATTCTCGGGTACGCCGCCCTTATAGCTTGCCATGCGGGAATACCACGCACCCGGCGCCTCTGCGATGGACACGGGGACGACTCGCTTCAGTAGGCTCTCGGTGGCGCCAGACTTGAGCAGACAATGGCAGCCGTAGCATTGGTTGTGACCGGCTCCCTTCGATCCGTAGCAGTATTGGCAGACGTACGGCGAAGTCGCGGACGGAAGCGCGCGCGCCTCCCGTTCGACGACCGCCAGTGCATGCTCGATCGTCGGATATGGAAGTGACATCAGCCGAACTGAAACGCCGGAAGCGGCAGACTCGGCTGGAGGCTGCGCGCCACGTCCTCAACCGACTCAATCACCTGTGCTCGAGGGCCCGTCGCCTCACTGTTCACAAGCTGTCGCGCCCAGTCGTGCTGTTCGACGAGGGATCGCAGCAGGAACACCGAACGTCCGTGCAGGAGCGCGGCCCGCGCCTGCATGCGAGCGCCAGATGTGTGAGAGGCCTCGACCACGATCGTAGCGACGGCCAGTCCGGACATGGTGATGTTGCGCTGCGGAAAATTCGCCGCAATGGGAGCGGTGGCCGGCAAGAACTGCGAAACCAGCACGCCACCCGAGGCGACGATGCGCTTCGCCAACGCGACGTTGGATTTGGGATAAGTGCGCGTGAGACCGGTGCCCACCACGGCAACCGTTGGAACTCCGGCGTCGAGCGCCGCCGTGTGTGCGGCCGTGTCGATCCCGTCAGCGAGACCGGACACGATTACGAAGCCACGTTTGCCGAGGTCGCGAGCCAACTTGGCCGCTCGTCGCTTACCGAGATCCGTGGCAGTACGCGTACCCACCACAGCAATTCCGGTTCGCTCAAGCAAGGAGGCATCGCCCTCAGTGAAGATCAGCGGCGGCCGATTGTGAATGTCCCGTAGCGACGACGGATACTCGTCGTCGAATACGCTCACGACGCGATACGGCTGCTCCTTCCAACTCTCCACCTCTGTAGCGGCGCGCTCGATCACCTCGACGGGTACAGGATCAAGCAGTGGCCGCTGACCACTGTCCCCGAGATAAATCGACTGCAGCAACTTGACGGCAGAACCCAGCTGCTCGGTGATCGCTGCCAGATGCGCCTTCGGCATCGATTTTTCGGACAGCAATGCAACGAGCGCGACTCGCTCATCCTCGGGATCGCCGGGGCGCAGGACGCAGGTAGACATGAGTGACCAAGATGCAGAGTACCACGGGCAGATACTACCCGAATATATACCGAAACTCGCTTCGAATGTCAACGGCAACACTTCGCTCGCACCGTGCTCCGTTGACTTGCTCGGCCGCAATGCTGTCAGACTCAGCGGCTACAACGTGCACCAGTCGGAGTGGATGCCGTGGCGGCCTCACCACGGTCGAGGTCGGCACGTCCCTTCCATGAGCACAAAAGCAAATCGCTTGAGAAGAAGTGTGTCCGGGGGCACAATAGGGAGCTACGAGCCTGCTCTACCCAAGCCGTGCGCTCACCGAAACCCCGCGCCAACATGAAAACCGAGCCCCACCACATCGCCACGCACATCCGCGATTCGCTCGCCGATGCGACCGGAAAGACCCGTCGCATGAAGGTGCGCTCCCTGCTCGCGCGATTCGGCTACGAAAAGCGATCCGACACCAACACCGGCGTTATCACGGAGTCACTCTCCGCTGCCGGCGTTGCCATCAATCCGGCCATCATCCGGCTGGGCAACGAGTGGCAGCTCGATATCGACGACTGGATCTACGTCACCTGGGAAGACACCATCGTCGCTGACGACCCCGCCAAGCCGCATGACGGATTGCCGCCCGGGTGGAACGATGACGGCTGGTTCGATCGGCTGGTGAATCTCAAGCTCCGCAGCGAAAAGGAAGTCGAGAACAAGTTCATCATCCCCCTGCTATCGCGACTCGGCTACTCAGAAGACGACCGGTACGATGGGATGTCGTGCAAAGCTTCCGTGGGTTCGCGGAAAACCACCTACACCACGGACTTTGCGCTCTACAACGTGGACGACGAGGGCCTGAAGGGGCAGGTGCTGCTGATTGCCGAGGCCAAGAAGGAAGACAAGCTCAAGCGACCGACTGAGTTGGAGAATGCGTTCCGGCAGGCGAAGAGCTACGCAATGTGGACGCAGTGCCGCCACCTCTTGGTCACGGACGGACGCCAGATTGTGGTCTACGAGATCCTCCGTGCCGGCCAGTCGGACAGCTCCTCGGTCTTCTCATGCGAGCGGCACGAACTGAAGGAGCACTTCGGCGCACTCTACAAGAAGATCTCGAAGCCGGAGCAGTCGAGGTTCTATCGCAGGTTTCTCGGCGCGCTCGAAGAAGCGAAGTAGACGAACCGCCGAGAGACGGACGAGCCAGCGTATGCGTTCAGCAACTTCAGAAACCATGGAGGAAGGCATGATCTCAGTTCGCGTCCTGTCGGTCAAGCAGCCGTGGGCGACGCTCATCGTACGAGGCGTCAAGCGGTTCGAAGCCCGAACGTGGCCACCCAATTGGCGAGGCCGGATCGCAATCCATGCGTCCAGCTCCTCGATACCCAAGCAAGCAGTAGCCGAACTGCTCGAGAATCCAGATGTTGCCGCGGCGCTCGCCGGAGCGGGCATCAGGTCGCAGGAGGATGTGGCGATGCTCCCGAAGAGCGCCGTAATCGGCGCCGTTTCCATCACCGATGCTCACGCCGGGATCATCTGGAGCGGAGAGGGCATTCCTGATCTGGACTTTGACCTGTCGTCCTGGGAGTCATCCGATATCCTTTGGGACCTCTCGGACCCTATCGAGTGCAAGCCGATCACTGGTGTAAACGGTAGGCTGAACCTGTGGACGCTCGAGGAAAATCCCGCAAAGAGTGTGATGCAGCGAGGCTCGCAAGACGGGACTTGGGAAGGCACGGCCCACGATGACGCGCTTGCGCGAGAAGAGCGGAAAATGGTTCTGGCCGACTATGCAGCCAGCTTGGAGCTGGTCGAGCGAAAGGTTCCGGTGCCCAAAGGTTTGCGAATTGCGCTCGGCGGTGAATCGATCATCTTCGGCGATGCGTTCGTCCAGATTTT
>JBBSPE010000107.1:0-15763 GCA_038259155.1 Gemmatimonadales bacterium | reverse complement strand
TCACGCTCGATCCCGATTTTTCGTACGCGAACCACACCGCTGCTGTCGATCACGACGAAGGACGGCAGCGCGATTCCGCGACTCCACGGATAGCGCTTGGACGGTGAGAAGATCGACGCAAGACGTCCGGAGGCGAGTGCCACCGGCAGCTGAACACCAGCCCCGTCGAGTACCGATTGGACTGCGTCCGGCGCGGCGTCGTCTGCCAGGACCAGCACGCGAATCCCGCGGTCTGCGTATTCATTTTTCAATTCGGCCATGCTGGCCAGTGCGGCACGCGATGCGCCACATGTGCTCGACCAGAACGCGAGGACGACGGTATTGCCGCGCAGCTCTTCCGACGAGATGCTTCCCCCCGCCAGCAGAGGGAGTGCGAAGGTTGGAACCGGTTGTCCTTCGAGCGGCAGCGCATTCAACAGCTGCTCATAGCTTCGCTGACAACCGACCAGCGCAACGCACGTGCTGATGGCTGCAAGCATTCGCCAGCGCCGCATGGTCAGTCGCCGGCGGACGTACGTCCGATGGCGGACGAGATGTTGACCGGTGAGGTGCCGGTGAGCACCCACTCGTAGATCACCAGCCTGGCACCGCGCAGCCACTCAGGTGTGACGAGGGCGCGCACGGCGCTGATGGAATCCGGACGTACCGGTGCATAGAACAGGGATGGTTCTGCGACCAGCATGCTTGACCCGCGCGAGATGCCAAGGGGGGCAAGCAGCGAGCCTCCAACGGACGACGAAGAACGCTGGAACGACAGCTTGACGGCTTCGCGGTGCTCGTCGTGCACCAGCGCGAAGCTCAAGTGATCAAGCGCACCTGACACGCGTTCAACTCCGTCCGGCGCATTGAGCACCGCCATGGTCTGCACCTCGAACACCGGAGCGCCTGCGAGCGTCCCGCGCTTGATGCGCAAGTGAACACCGTCGTGTGCGAAGGCCGTGTCCCGCGAGGCAGCCACGCTCCCCAGCAGGCGGGGAGTACGGAACTCGAAACGGCCCTCGGTGCGAATGCGCGATATGGCGGCAGTATGAATGGAGTCCTCCTCACGCGAGAGGCTGACCGCACTCACGCTCTGGCGGAACGTCCCGGTAGACCCGGCGATGTCAGCGCCAATCCAGCGCACGTCCGGGTCGATGGGAAGGGCAGGCTCGACCAGTCGACGCGAGATATCAAACCCAACGGCATCGCGATCGTTGCCGAGGGCGTCCACGGTGGTTGCGTAGCGCGTGCGGAGCTCGACCCGGGTCGCAGGCGTAGCTCCATCGAGCTGGAACCTGCCGGACGTTTGCAGTTGCAGTGCCGGGATTTGACTACCCATGCGGTACGCTGCATCACCCACCACAAGCGAGATGGAAGGCGCAATGCCAGTGATGCGCGCAGGCTCAATCACCGGCGCAACGGGACCAAAGCCGCTCACAGCGAAAGGTGCGATCAGCAAGAGCGCGCACGGCACCAGGGTAAGCGATCGTTGCGTGACGTTCACGCGTCGTGTGAGATACACGAACGCCAGTGCGCCGAGCGCTCCGGCAATCACCACGAGAACGACCGCGGACGACAGATCATACTGTAGAACGAAGCCCCGTTTCGCCACAACAACAAGGCCGCCGATCATCAGCGCGATGGCGGCGAGCGGAACGAGCAGCACGTAGCGCAGCCGCGACACGACGGACGCAAAGACGGCAGTTGCAACGAGGAGCGCCGAGAACGCCACGCTGAAGTTGAGCAGTTGCAGCCAAAGCTGCGTTGCCGAGACCTCCAGCTGCACGAGCGGGGGAATGAACGCTGCGACGGCTGTCAGCAGCAGACCGACGAAACCGAGCACCTTTGCGCCGAACACCGCAGATCGCGCGAAGGGCAGCGTGGCCCAGTAGGCCCGAGGGCTGTTGGGCGAATCCCCCAGAATCAGCGATGCCGCCAGGTACGCGGCGACGGCGCGCATCACCGCGCTGCCAAGCAGCGGCAGGAATGGCTCGCTGTCGCCGTCGATGGGCCAGAACCGCACACCCTGCATGGTGCCGAAGCACAGGAGGGCGACGTACAGCGCCAATACCCACTTCTGCTCCCGCACATCCTTCATGAAGACGTGCCACACCTGTCGCGACCATGACATCACGCCACCTCCTGCTGTGAACCAGCGTGTGAACCCGCCTGATTGGCCTGCGCACCAGTGGACAGTGCCGCCTGCCCACTCCGCGTGAGCGCCACGAACACATCACGTAACGACGCCTCGTGCACCTCTACTCGCGCGGCCGACGGATACCACGTGCGCGCCGATCGCTGCAGCACCGCATCATCGGGCTCGTTCACCAACACACGCACCCGCGGACCCGCCTGCTCGGCCCACACCCAACCCGGCGGTCGCACGTTGGGCAGTCGCGCCTCGAGATCACTTGTCATGATTTCCACCCAGCGATAGCGCGCGCGCACACTGTCCATGGTCTCGTGCAACTGCAACTTTCCTTTGTCAAGAAATCCCACCCAGTCGGACAGCAGGTCGAGCTCGGCGAGGTCATGGGAGGCGATCATCACGGTCCACCCTTCGCGGCCGGAGAGTTCGAGCACGCCGCGCACGAGGTCGTCTTTCACGACGGCGTCCATGCCGGTGAAGGGTTCGTCCATGAGCAACAATTCCGGACGCGGCGCGAGCGCGCACAGCATGGCCGCCTTCATGTGTTCACCGCGCGAGAGCGTGCGGATTTGGCGCGACGGATCGAGCTGGAACCGCTCACGCAGCGACGTGGCCAGTGCCGTGTCCCACGTGGGATAGAGCGGCGCGAGATAGCGCTCGAGTTGCGACAGCGTCAACCGCGGTGGCAACTGCTGCCCCTCGGCCACATACCCCATGCGCGCGCGGTGCGCGGCGGTGAGGGACTGCACGGGCGTGTTGAACACGCGGGCCTGGCCGCTGGTGGCGGGGAGCAGCCCCACGAGCACCTGCAGCAGCGTGGTTTTGCCGGAGCCGTTGGGGCCGAGCAGCGCGTACACCGAGCCAGCGTTGATGGAGAGCGAGACGTTGCGCAGCGCCTGATGCCGACCGTAGCGGTGGGTGAGGTCGTGCACGTCGATAACCGCCATGTCAGTCTCCGGTGACTGGAGTGTGGGCGCGTGATGCGGCCGCGGCCGCATGGTTGATGCTGTTGTCAGGGGTGCCGTTGGCCGCGAAGAGCTCGGCCCAACGCGCGCGGACGGCGTGGAGCAGTTCGTGTTCCTGCAGTCCGAGGCGGGCGGCTTCGACCACGAGCTGCTCGAGATCCTCGGACAGGAGCTGCTCGCGGTCGTGCGCGCTGGTGCGCCAGTTGGCGGAGACCACGGTCCCGACGCCAGGCAGAACCTCCAGCAGGCCAGTGCGCACCAACTCGGCCACCACCTTGTGGGCCGTGTTGGGATTGATCTTGATGGCCTGGCTGAGCTCGCGGACGGACGGGAACGTGGCACCGGCGGGCAACTCGCCCGAGACCACGGCGCGGGTGGCGGCGAAGACGATCTGACGGAAGGGCGAATCGCCGCTGGTGAGGGCAACGCGGAACGGAAGCATGAGTGTACTATGTGTGCTAGTACACCTGATGTCAATGCTCAACTTTTTCGCGGTATTGAACCCAACAGGCCACCGGACGCGTGGTCGAGTGGCCTGCTGGTTGCATTTCGCGGAGCTAAGGTGCGTATTCGCCTTCAGACTCAGGGTTACAACACGGCGTCCTTCCGCTCGTACCGACGCCCGAGCCACGCACCAACACCAGCCCAGCCGAGTGCGGCGCCGGCGCCCAGCAGGGCCACACCGGTGCTGCCCACGCCGGCCGCCCGCACGGCATTCTGCAATTGCGCCACCAGCGCATCGGCGCCGCGGTACACGGGAACGTCGATGAGGTTCTTGCCCTTGTACTTGGCTTCGGTGCCGAGCTTGCTGAACAGCATCTCGCGGCCAGGGCGGATGAACGCATACTCGCCCCAGCGGCGGATCACGAGCACGCTGGCCAGCACGGCAAAGCTGCCGGTGAGCGAGATCGCGACAAAGCCGAACATCACGATGATTGGCACGGTTGCAAGCAGCGCCGTCACACCGAGTTTTGACGCGATGCGTCCGGTGAGGAAGAACTGCGAGAGAATGGTGAGCGTCTGCACCACGTAGTCGATGCGCGCGAACACCTGCGTGCGCATGGCGTTGTCGGTGAACGTGGCACTCACAATGTCGAGCTGCTGAAAGTAAAGCAGCGTGTTGGCGGTGGAGAGCAGCACCACGAACACGGCGATCATGAGCAGGTACGGCGACTTGAGCACGATGGGCACACCCGCGAACGGGTTGCCGCCGATGGGCCGGTCGGCGTGCTCACCGGCGCCACCTGGCTTGGTCCACACACTGATGAGAATGCGCTGACAAATGATCGCGCCGGTAAACAGGCCGGCGCCAATGAACAGCACACCACTCGTGCCCACGCGCTGCACGGAGAGATCCGTGATGAGCGGTCCGATCAGCGCGCCGAGTGTGCCGCCGGTGGCGATCACGCCGAACAGACGCTTGGCCTGCGGACTGCTGAACAGCTCGAGCAGAAAACTCCAGAACACGGATACCAGCATGAGGTTGAGTACGCTGATGCCCACGTAGAACGAGGACCCGATGGTGAGGTCTTCGGGGTTGTTGCGGAACAGCACGCCGAATGTGATGAAGCCGAGCACCACAGCGGTGTAGATGGCGGGTAGCAGGATGGAGCGCCGGACCTTGCCCACCAGCCATCCGTACAGCGGCACGATGACCACGGCGCCGAGCGAGGTCAGAATCCAGAGGTCACTGACGCGTTCGGAGCCGAGGATGGTGCCGATGGTCTCGCGGACGGGCCGGACGGCGAAGTAGCCACCGAGAACGCAGAAGAACAGACAGAAGGCGGCGATGACGGCCGGGGCTTCCTCGGGTTCAACCTTGGCGTAGCGGCCCAGCAGGCGGGCGAACAGGGACGGTGGCGGGGACTCTTGCTGGGACACGGCGGCTCGGCGGGGGCTGGAGCGTGACGCGGCCGTTCCATATGGTATGGCGAGCGGCCGCGGGGTGGCGCGCGAACGGGGCGAAGGATGCGGGGCGCGTCGCCAGAGGGCAAGGCGAGCGGGACGATGCGTTACGCGTCGGAGTGCGCTGGTGCTGGCTGGCCACCCCACGGCCGCCGCGAGTTGGTGGCGGCGCCTCGGCGATCGGCGCCGCCCGGGAGTGCAGGGAGACGCACGGTGATGGCGACGAGTCGAGGGACGGCGACCTCCGCTGGTGCGGCGCCCTTGTCGATGGCCACAGTGCAGGGTGTGGCCGAGGCGGCGCGGGTGGGGGCGTGCTGCGTGGCGCGGCGAGCCGCACGCTCGGTGATCCGTCCACCCCCGAGGCGGCCGCGCACGGCCGTGGGTGGCGTGTGGTGGCGCGCGGGCCGCATCTGAAGCCGCACGCGGAGCCGCAGACCGCCACCCCCGCCGCTGGTGGCCGTGTCGCCCATGCCCACCACCAACAGGGCGACATCGCGGTCGCGGGCGAGCTGGCTGAGGCGGAAGGTGATGGGGCGGGGCACGATGGGGGCGCCGTCCAGTACCACGAGTCCGAACACGCCGCTCCGGAGCAGGCGGTCGGCGCACCAGGTGGCGCGGGTGGGATCATGCGGCCGGATGACCACCAGCCGATCGCCCAAGCCGGCCCAGCTCTGCGCGGCGAGGGTGCGGGTGGCGTCCACAATGGCCACCCAGCGACCTGCGGAGAGCACCTGCGACACGATGCGGCGGGCCAGTGTGGTGCGACCCGCCGCGCGCGGGCCGACCAGCTCGGTGAGCCGCCCACGGGGGATGCCGCCGCTGAGGGCCGCGTCGAGTGACGGGATGCCTGTGGGCCAGGCCGGACCGGCCGGCGGCAACGTGGGGACGAGCGCGTGCAGGCTGGCGCGCAGGGCGGTAACGGCGGCGTTCATGATACCGAATATATACCGAAAATCAGTGGACCGTCGGACGCCGGATCGGTCTGCCTGGACGTCGGGTTCAGTGGGCAATCACACGGCAATCGCACTGGCGCCACCTTCGGGCCGAGGGTAGCGTAGGACATGCAATCCCTCTCCGACATCGAAATCCAGCGCGCGCTTGGCACGCTGCCGGGCTGGACGCGCAAGGGCGACCTCCTCACGCGCACCTACCAGTTTGATGCCTTCCCCGCGGGGATCGACTTCCTGCGCCAGGTGGCGGACGTGGCCGAAGCGCAGGCCCACCACCCCGATGTTGACGTGCGATACACCAAGCTGACGTTCTGTCTGAGCACGCACGACGCGGGCGGTATCACGGAGAAGGATTTCACGCTCGCCCGCGCGGTCGACGCGCTCTACGACGCGCGATAGGGATCAGCCCGCGCGCCTGAGATTCACGCTGCCGTTCACCGTGGTGGCCTTGAGCTCACGGCCGCCATCGCCAATCGTGCCGCGCAACCGTTTGCGGCTGATGGAGCCCTGAATCGTGACCGGAAAATCGGTGTTCACGCTGCCGTTCACGGTGGACACGTCCAGATCGGCGTCCACACCCGACGGCAGTTCCAGCGTGATGGAGCCGTTCACGGTGGAGTAGCGCAGGTCTTCACGACCCATGCTGCGCATGCTGGCGTGAATGCTGCCGTTCACCGTCTTCGCGTGCACCGGGCCGCTGGTGCTGCGCGCGGTGACACTGCCGTTCACCGTGTTGGCGTCCACCATGCCACTCACGCCTTCCACGGTGACTTCGCCGTTGACCGTGTTCACGTCCACGTGCACGCCGTCCGGCACCCGCAGCGTGAAGTGCACCGAGACATCGTTGTTCTTGTTCCACTTGGAGTTGCGCCGGCTGTTCATGCCGCTGGCCGAACATTCGGCTTCATTCCAGAGCGCGCACACCACGATGTCACCACCGTTGCCCTCGACCTGCACGATGCTCACGTCATCCGGATCGCCACGACGCCAGCGCTTTTCGGCGCGCAACTCCACCCGACCACCCGATCCGCGCTCGACGTCGATGGTGCCGTTGACGTTGTACAGATGCACGGTGCGACCGGCGCTGAGTGCGCCGGAATAGGCAAAGGCGTTGGAGTCAGTCTGCTGGGATTGGGCCTGCGCGGAACTGGCGCACAGCACGGCGAACAGAGCGGCTGTTCCGAGGAACGAGCGGCGGAGCGCACGGGAAATGGACATGGGAGAACTCGGGTTGAGGAAGCGAGGAGAACGGGCCGAGAACGCAGCGTGATGCATACCGTGATTCATCGCGTGATTCATCGAGGGCGGGACGTGGACCCGGAACCGATCACGATGTCGCCGCTGAAGGTGGAAATGGTGACGAGCGGGCCGCCGCTCTCGCCGAGCTGGAAGCGGCGAGCGCGACCTGAACCACGACCATCGAGTTGTACGGAGAGTGATTCGAGCTGCACGCTGACGGCGTTCATGACGGATTCGACCAGGCGTTCGACGGAGCGTTCAATGTTGCGCTCGAAGCTGGCCGAGTCCCGGCGGCTTTGTGGTGGGTCCAGGCGGCGCATGGAGTCGCGCACCTGCCGGCGCACCGAATCGCGTGCCTGCTCGATCTCGCGACGAGCACGTTCCCGCTCGTCCTCCCGCCTTGCTGCGGCGGGGTCGGGCATGAGCATGAGCGGCAGGTCGGCGGTGGTGATCTCACCGTTGAACGTCTGGATGTCGATGGCGGCTCGACTGTTGCGCGGCACGGTGAGACGCACGTCACCCGAGTGCGCACTGAAATCATAGCGTCCACCCTCGGCCAGCAGTCCACCGAAGTTGATGTCGCCGCTGACCACCTTGAGCTGCACCCGACGCGATTCCGAATCACGAACGGTCATCTCGGCCGACGTCGCGCTGACTTCCAGATCGCCCGCTACGTTCGCGACGTCAACGTCGCCGCTGGTGGTGCTGACGCGCAGCCCGTCCGTGATATCTGAGGCGATGATGTCGCCGGTGACGTTGTCGAGCAACACGCGCGCGGCCTTGGCGACGGTGATGTCACCGGAGGTGCTGTGCACTTCGACGTCGCCGTTGGTGCCGCGCACGTCCACATCGCCGTTCTGCGTGCGCACGAGCAGCGTGATGCCGTCGGGCAGATCGAGTTCGATGGTGTCGAGGTCGCGATCCCGCGACATGCCGCCGTCAACTCGCACGGAGCGATCGGTGCCGCTCACGTCCACCGTGCCGCCACCAGTCGTGCGCACGCGCACCTGCCGGCCGCTGTTGCCACCGCGCACCGTGATTTCAGCGGAGCGGGTGACCACTTCAATGGACGCGGAGCTGCCGACCGTGAAGGTGGTGTCGCGCGTGGCCTGCGCTGATGCCGCAACGGGCAGCACCAGCAGCGCGATGGCGGCGAAAAGCGCCGGCAGCTTGTGGAGCCGCAGTGCGCGCGGCGAGCAAACGAAGGCGAGTTGCATGGCGTGACGTGCCGAAAGGTTACAGCAGCGCCAGACGGCGCAGCAGATCGACTTTGCGCTCGTAGGCGCGGTCGAGTTGGTCGAGCAGGAAGCCGCTGTTGGGATCAGTGTCGAGTGCGGCGCGGCTTTCCATGATGGCGCGATCAATGATGTCGAGGTTGCGACGGACGATGGTGACTGTGGAGGAGTCGAGCAGACCCAGCTGCTCTTCGGCCACCGTGCGCAGCATCGCGATCTCTCGGCCGTACAGCGTGTCAAGCGCGAAGGCGCGCGTTTCGTTCACCACGGCCACGGCGTTCGTTCCCGCGGTGGATGGTGCACTGGCCACGACCCCTCGCTGCGACGACGCGCGGTCGAGCGCACCGCCCATGACCTGCGGCGTGGGGCCCGCGGTGGTGCCGGTGATGGTGACGCCGGCCGGCTGGCTGTCGGCGCCGAGCGCAGGCGGCGCTTCGACGGGTGCACGGCTGAGCGCGTTGGCAGGCGCGTCGTTTGTCGCAATGGTGGTCGCGGTGCCGTTCGCACCCGCCGGCGCGCGACGCGCAACGTTCCACGTGACGCCGGCGCTGAGCGTGACGAGCACAACCGCGGCGACCGCGAGGCGGCGCCAGGAAAGATTGTCGTGCGACGCGGCTGCCGCCGGACGTGCGGGCAGTGAGAGCACGGGCGTTTCGAGTCGCGCCTCGATCGCGGGCCAGAGATCGGTGCTGGGCGAGGGGAGCGGCAACGACCGCGCGGACACGGCAATGTGCTGCAGGTCGCGCACCAACTGTGCGCACGCCGTACACGACTGCTGATGCTGTTCGCAGTCGCGTCGCGTGGCGCCATCGAGCCCACCCTCGAGGAACTCCCCGAGGTGCGTCTCGAAATCGTGGCAGGTGATGATGCGCTCCGTCATTTGGTCAGTGCCTCTCGCAGCAGCATGCGTGCCCGGTGCAACTGGGCCTTGCTGCCCCCTGAAGTGATGCCGAGCAGATCGCCGATCTCCTCGTGCGTGTAGCCTTCCACGTCGTGCAGTACAAAGATGCGTCGAGCGCCCTGCGGCAGACCGGCAATCGCTGATTCCAGGTCTACACGGTCTCCTACACTTACCGTCCGTGCCGGTGCGGCTGCGACCACGTCGTCGTCCTGCACGTTTCGGTCCCGCTGGATGCCGTCCCGCTTGCGCCGCGAGAGCACGATGTTGACCGCCACGCGGTGCAACCAGGTGCCAAAGGCGGCGTCTCCACGAAACGACTCGAGCTTCTGCCACGCCCGCACGAACACATCCTGCACCAGTTCTTCGGCCGTGGTCCTGTCGCCGATCATGCGCAGGCACAGCGCGAAGATGCGCTGGCCGTGCAGTCGATACAGGCGCTCAAACGCCCGACGGTCGCCCGCCGAGGCGGCGGCGATGTCCGCGGCTTCCGTGTCCGGATGGTTCGTGACCTCGGCCACCGGATCCGCGCGGCGCCGGGGCGCCGAGCGATTGGATGGCAGCGAGTTGTCAGGAATGAATCCGGTCACGGTCAGCGTGTGCATGGCCCCCATTTTGGTGTCGCCGATTGGATGGCGTGAGGGCCGGGATGGTTTGAAGGGGAACGGAAATCCCTACGGACGGGCCGGGTGAGGGGATTCGTTGTGCGCGCGAGGTCAGATTGTACGCCATGGACAATGTCACCCACGCCCTCGCCGGCCTTGTGCTCGCCGACGCCACGGTTGCCCTGATGGAGCGCCGTATCGGGACACCGGTTGCGCCGGCTGTCCGCCGGACCGCTGTTCTGCTTGGCATCGCGGCGGCCGAGCTTCCGGATGGCGACCTGCTGTACTCCGGTGGCGTGCTGGGGATGGGCAAGCTCGGTTACCTGCTGCACCACCGAGGGCACACGCACACCGTGCTGGTGGCGGTTGCCCTCGGGGTGCTGCTGTGGGGTGCGATCCTGTGGGCGCAGCGGTCGGCGCGGGTGCCATCGGTGCGATGGCCGCTGCTGGGGTTGGCGCTGGCGGGCGTGCTGTCGCACCTGCTGCTCGACTTCACGAACAGCTATGGGGTGCACCCGTTCTGGCCCGTGTTCAACGGCTGGGTGTACGGGGACGCGGTGTTCATTGTGGAGCCGTGGATCTGGGTTGCGGCGATTCCGGCGCTGGTGTTTGGGGCGCGCAGTCGCATCGGGCGTGCGCTGCTCGTGCTTGCGCTGGCGGTCATCGTTGGCGCGGCATTGTTTACCGACGCGGTGGACCGCTCGGCGGCCCTGGTGTTGTTGGCTGGCGCGGTGGTGTCGGTGGCGGCGACATGGCGCGCGCGGGTGACGTCCAGGCTGGTATTCGCAGTCTCGGCGTGGCTGATGGTGGAGGCGGTAGGGCTCGCTGCGTCTTCGGCTGCTCGGGCGCAGGTTGTGCTGCAGATTGCGCCGGCTGGCAGCGCCGAGGCCGCGCTGGGCACGCTGCGTGACGTGGTGCTCACGCCCGCGCCGGCGAATCCGCTGTGTTTCGACGCGCTCATTGTCGAGGAGGACAGCGCGGAGTACAGGGCGAGTCGGGCCACGGTGGCGCCCTGGCCGGCGCTGCGGTCGGCGGCGTCGTGTGTGGGCAGCGGCGAGGCGGTGTCTGCGGCGCGCGAGCCGGGGCCCGGTCTTGCCGGCGGCATGCGACCCTCGACTCGCGCGGATGCCGCAGCTATCGTGTGGCGTCAGGAATGGGCCGCACCGGCTGGCGCACTGGCAACGCTCGCGCGCAACAACTGCAGCGTAGCGGCGGCGCTGCGGTTCATTCGGGTGCCTGTGTGGGAAGTGCTTCCGGACGGCCGAGTGGCGCTGAGCGACCTGCGGTATGGCAACGGCGGCAACGGTTTTGCCGATGTGGAGCTGCCCGGCTCCTCAAACGCGTGCCCGGCGTACGTACCGAGCTGGACGCCGCCGCGCGCTGAGTTGCTGCGGGCGGGTGTGTCAGACGGCGCGACGGGAGGCTGAGACTCAGGCGAGCAAACGCATGCTGCGCACGAGATCGGCGGTGACGTGCGGCACGTCGGCGAGACCCTCAAGCCAGTGCGTTGGCCGCGTGACATCCAGCTGCTGACGGGAAAACGGCCCCCAGAGCGCGGCACCGGTGAACGTGCCCGCGCCGCGGCCCGCGTGCATGTCGTGCGTGGAATCGCCCACGAAGAACGCGTGCTCCGGTCGGGCGCGCACCGCGTCAAGCGCCCGCTGCACGGGGAGCGGGTCAGGTTTGTGCCGCTCCGTGTCGCTGGCGGTGATGACCACGTCGAATGCATGCTCCAGTCCTACGTGCACGAGCGAGCGCATGGTCATGCCGCGTCCCTTGCTCGTGACCACGCCCAACTGCAGCCGTGCGCTGCGGGCCCAGCCGAGCACCTCAGTCGTGCCGGGAAACAAGGAGGTAAGCCGTTCAAGGTTGGCATCCTGATGCACCCGATAGCGCGCCACGACGTCTTCAACTTCGTGCTCCTGCACGGCGAACTGTCGCATCTGATCGCGCAGCGGGGTACCAATCCCCGCCGTCCACGCCTCACGCGTTGGCACCACCGCTCGGCCCTCAAATGCGTACTCCATGCACTCGAGCAGCAAGCCGATGGAGTCGAGCAAGGTGCCGTCGAGATCAAAGAGCAGCGCGAACGGTGGAGCGCCGGCCGGATGATGCAGTGACGGGAACTCGGCGCTCGCCGTGCGGGACGGAGCGTGCGTCTGTGCCGCATCGGCAGTGCGAGAGCGTGAGGACATGCATTGAATGTACTTGGCGCGATTCACTGAACCAGCAGCAGCCACGCCACGACGCGTCGCATCTCGTCAGCGCCTGACGGCGGCGGCGCTCGATTGGCGGCGAGTCGCTCGATTGCGGCGAACCACGTGGCGGGCGTGCGTGCGTCGGGGTGCGCGATGAGCTGGGAGAGGGCGCGCTCGTCGCCGGCTCCGTGCAGGCGGCGAAGCAAGCGGGTGCAGCGCTCGGCGGATTCGCGCCAGCGGAGACGGGCGCTGAGTGGCGCTGCCTGAAGCAACGCGCGCGTGTGCTGGTGCGCCCGCGTCACCGGCGACTGCACGCTCGACACAACCGTTCGGGTTGCCTCTCGGCTCGACAGGCGAGCGATGGCACGCTGCACGGCGCGGGCGAATGCTGGTTCGCGGTCCTGGTGCTGTGCATGGGTTGGTGACGCGCCGGCACGCGCGATCAGCCGGGCCAGCACAGCGGGCTCGTCGGAAGCACGCGTGCTGGGTGGTGATCCGGAGAACCAGCCGCCAAGCAGTTGCGATTGGCCACCGGAGACCGGGGCGACGGACGCGAGCCAACCGGAGCGCGATGATTGGAGCACCAGCGGGGCGCTGAGCCGTTGGACACCGTTCGGGTCGCTGTCTGGCGAAGGCACCAGCCATGCGCGGAGGGTTTCCTGCATCGCGGAACTGGCGGCCGGGATTGCCACCAGTCGCCGTGGGGCCGTGTGGCGTGGTCCTGCGGACAGGGCGATCGCGGCGGTGCGCGCCTTGCGGCGGAGGCGCTGGGTGAGCTGCAGGAGTGCGTCGCCGTAGATGGGTGGCTGCAGCGAGTACACGTGCACCTCAGTGTGCGCCGACCCGAGTCGTGCGAGTCGTCCCTCGCGCTGGGCGATGGCCGCGGGTGTCCACGGCAGGTCGAGGTGCACAACCACTGCGGCATCCTGCAGGTTCACGCCTTCGGCGAGCAGGTCGGTGGTGAGCAGCAGGTGAATGCGTTCGTGTGCCGCCGGTGCCGCGACCTGATGTGCACGCGGCGCCACGCGATGCAGCACCTCCGCACGCGTGAGCACGCCTCCTGCCACACGAGCGTTGCGGGCGGTGAGTGTGGCGACCCCATCGTCCCAGCGCAGCAGCCTGCCGTACGCGAGCACGGTGTCGGCGAGCTGTGAGAAGGCCACCACCGTGAGGCCACGATGCCGTGCCCGGACACCTCGCAATTGCTCAGCGCGCACACGGTCGGTGCCCGCAGCGGCTGCGTTCAGGAGATGCTGCAGTTCGTCGAGCGCTGTGCGGTGGCGCGCCAGTTGCTCGCGCCATCGAGTGTGCGCGACGGGTGTGTGGCGGTTGGACGTGTCCTCAACGAGCAGCGCGGTGAAGCCGAGTTGCACGGCGTCGTCGCTTACGGTCCAGGCCTTGAGTTCCGTGCGCGAGGGCCAGCGGCCATCGGCGAGAATGTCCGAAAGCGCGGCGGCCTGTGCCCGTCGTCGGCGCACGGCAGCGAGGCACGCGGACGCGCTCGAACACCAAGCCCGCACGAGACCGAGCGAGATGAGGGCGCCGGCAGCCCGTCCGTCGCGGGTTGGTGCGGGTGGCGGCAGGGAGGCGAGTGCGCGGGCGATGGGGGGCGAGTCCGGGATGGTGAGCGGCGCGTGCGCCACAATGCGCGGCCGTTGACCGATGGACTGGAGTTCGTGCGAGAGGCTGTCGCCATTGCGTCGCACGATGAGCTGGTGACGTTCGGCGTCGCTCAACGCGGTGACGTGTGTGCCAAGGAAGAGGGCGAGCAGCGCGTGCAGATCGTGCGTGCGGTTGTGCACGGGTGTGGCGGTGATGAGCAGAACGTCGGCGCCACGACACCAGTCCGCAACGTGCGCGTAGCGTTTCGTGGTCGGGTTGCGCAGGTGGTGCGCTTCGTCGATCACCACGAGGGTGCGTGGTGGGTCACTCGCGTGGTCGTCGTTGCGCGGCTGTGCGTCTGGTGACCCGGGCGGCGTCGTGGAGGAGAAACGATGCAGCGAGAGCACCGGTGGCGCCGGCGACAGACATGCACGCGCGATGGCTTGTCGCCACATGGGGACCAAGCCGGCGGGTGCGATGATATGCACGTGGGTGCGCTGACTGGCCAAAGCGAGCGCCACGTAGGTTTTGCCGAGTCCGACGTCGTCGGCCAAGAGGGCGCCGTGGTGCTGGTGAAGGAGCGGTTGGAGCCGTTGCACGGCTTCCACCTGATGTGGATAGAGTGTCACCACACCCGCCGTCTGCGTGAGGCCGTTTGCGCGCGCAGGCAGTCCGAGTCCGGCTCGCGCGAGCGCGTTCAACACCGCTCGGCGCGCATCAGACATGTTGCCAGTCCAGCAGGGGTGTGAGGCGTCGCGGGTCGATGCCGTAGGCCGATGCTGTGACGGCGATGTGTTCGTCTGGTGATGCCGGGTCGCCAGCGGCGCGCCGACGGCCCAGCGGAGCGAGCAGGAGGCGCGCGCGCATCCAGTCGGACGGGATGGGGAGTGCGGACACCGTCCAGCCCAGAAAGCGCCGCCAGCCCCCGCGTGCCGGTTCGGCGATCGCGTCGAGCCAGGCGGAGGCCACGGGTGAGGACAGCAGGGCATCGAGGGCGAACGCGTCGTCGAGTGAGGCGGCGCGCAGCACGTAGCACGTATTCAGCGGCACCGTGGGATCACCGGCTTCCAGTACGCGGGTGCGCAGTGTGCGACCGAAGTCGGCCCATACGAGCCGTGGGGTTTCCGCACGTGCGGCCTCGGTGCGGAAGAGTGTCCACCACGGGGCGCGGTGTCGCGCGTCCTTGCGGCTTTCCAAGCGGGTTCGCCAGCGTTGCATCCATCTTGCCGCTTGTGGTGGCAGCGTGGGAAGCGGTCGGCCGTCCCGTCCGTGTGTCCAGACGATGCGCAGCGTGTCGTCCGTCTGCCGGCCCGCGTGTCCCACCGCATTTCCCATGAGGGCGGGGCGCAGCAGTGTGCGTTCGATGGTGCCTTTGCGGTCGCCTGCGACAATGGTGGCGAGGTGGTCGTCGTGTTCGTGGGCGGCGACGAGAAATGCTTCGTTGCAGCCGCACTTCACGCCAAGCGTGGGGCGCCCCATACCGGCGTCGCCGAGTGCGGGTCCGCTGCGCCGGAGGCGTTCGAAGGCGGCGCGGACGTCGGGGGGCAGGAGGAGCCATGGGGCGGATGCTTCGCCCGCGAGTGGCAGGGACATGGCTGGAAGGGCGAAGGCGTGATCACGTGTGCCACGCATCACGTGCACGCGCACGCGTTCGGTGGCGGTGGCGGCGGTCAGCACGCCCGTGCGTTGAGCGACCACGAGGGACGGGTAGGTGGCGGCATCGAAAAGTGCGGGCGCGTCGCTCCAGTCCACGACCACGTGCAGGCGGCTTTGATCGGCGAGCAGGCGTCGCACGCCGCCGCCCGCGAGTGCGCGCCAGAGTTTGGCGGGTACAAGCAGTGCCAGCACGCCGCCTTCGCGCAGCAGTTCCAGGCTGCGTTCCACGAAGGCAGCGGAGAGATCGGCTTGGGCGGCGAAGCCTGCGCCGGCGCCGGCGCGGGCGGCGCCAATCCGCCATGGAGCGGCGCGCCTGGTGCGGACGTCGCGGCGCCGGGCGACGCGTTCGGCGACGGGGAGTTGGTGCGGACGCCCCCCTGGG
>JBBSPE010000106.1:0-15842 GCA_038259155.1 Gemmatimonadales bacterium | reverse complement strand
TGCAGGCAGCGCAGGCAACGCAGGAATCACCGCAACGCTAGCGGTCGCAGCATTCACCAATTGTGTCGGCCCGCACCGGGCCGTGACTCTTTTCCCAAGCCGGAGCCAGTCCCGTGTCGCTCATCCCCACCGAACTGCGGTACACGAAGGAACACGAGTACGTGCGCACCGCCGACGAGGCCGGTGTGGTCACGATCGGCATCACCGACTTCGCGCAGGGTGAGCTTGGTGACATCGTGTACGTGGACCTGCCCAAGCCGGGCACCACGTTCGGCGTCCACGACGTGTTCGGCACGGTGGAAGCGGTGAAAGCGGTGTCCGAGCTCTATATGCCCGTGGCCGGCGAGGTCACCGAGATCAACGCGGCCCTCGACGGCGAGCCGGCGTTGGTGAACAGCGATCCGTACGGCGGCGGGTGGATGATCAAGGTGAAGCTTGCTCCTGACGGCGACGCCGGGCTCATGAGCGCCGGGGAGTACACGGCGCTGGTGGGCTGACGGGCGGGCTACGCGTACTCCTCGATGGGCGGGCAGGAACACACCAGGTTGCGATCGCCGAACGCGCTTTCCACCCGCGCAACGGACGGCCAGAACTTGCGGTCGCGCGTGAACGAAGTGGGGTACGCCGCCTGCTCGCGCCCATAGGGGCGCTCCCAGACGTCGGCTACCACGTGATGCGCCGTATGCGGCGCGTTGGTGAGCACATTGCCATCGCGCGGCTGCGCGCCCGACTCGATGGTCGCGATCTCGGCGCGAATGCCGATCATCGCCTCGATGAAGCGCTCCACCTCAACGAGTGATTCGCTCTCGGTGGGCTCCACCATCATGGTGCCGGCCACCGGGAACGACATGGTGGGGGCGTGGAAGCCGTAGTCCATGAGACGCTTGGCGATGTCCTCCACTTCAATGCCGGCGCTTGCCTTGAAGCCACGTGTATCGAGAATGCACTCGTGCGCCACCAGCCCGTGCTGGCCGCGGTAGAGCACCGGGTAGTGCGCTTCGAGCCGCTTGGCGATGTAGTTGGCGCTCAGGATGGCGAGTTTGGTCGCTTCGGCCAGACCGTCCGGCCCCATGAGCTTGATGTAGACGTACGAGATTGGCAGGATGCTCGCACTGCCCCACGGCGCTGCCGACACGGGACCAATGGGCTGCTGGCCGCCGGTGCCGATGACCGGATGCGTGGGCAGGAACGGCGCGAGCTGCGACGCCACACCAATGGGCCCCATGCCCGGACCACCGCCGCCGTGCGGAATGCAGAACGTCTTGTGCAGGTTGAGGTGGCAGACATCGGCGCCAATGTCGCCGGGACGCGAGATACCGACCATGGCGTTCATGTTCGCGCCGTCCATGTACACCTGCCCGCCGTGCTCGTGCACGATGGCGCAGATGTCCTTGATGCGCGTCTCGAACACGCCGTGCGTGCTGGGATACGTGACCATGAGGGCGGCCAGTTCATGGCTGTGCTCCACCGCCTTGGCCTGCAGGTCGTCCACGTCGATGTTGCCGGCCGCATCCGTCGTCACCACTACCACGCGCATGCCAGCCATCACGGCGCTCGCCGGATTGGTGCCGTGCGCCGACTGCGGAATCAGGCACACCGTGCGGTGTTTCTCACCGCGCGCCTGGTGGTAGCGGCGAATCACGAGCAGTCCGGCATACTCGCCCTGCGAGCCGGCGTTGGGCTGCAGCGAAACGGCTGCGAACCCGGTCACGGCACACAGGTCACGCTCGAGTTCCGTGAACAGCTCCGTGTACCCCGCGGCCTGCTCCACCGGCGCGAACGGGTGCAGCGCCCCGAATTCCGGCCACGTGACGGGCATCATCTCCGCCGTGGCGTTCAGCTTCATGGTGCAGGAGCCCAGCGGGATCATGCCGTGCACGAGTGAAAAATCGCGCGACTGCAGCGCGTGGATGTAGCGCAACATCTCGGTCTCGCTGTGGTAGCGCGAGAACACCGGATGTGTGAGATACGGCGACGTGCGTGCGAATCGCTCGTCGAATCGCGTGTCGAGCTCGTCCACGAGGTCGTCGAGGCCAAACGCGGGCGCCGCGCCACTGTTGAACACTGTCACGAGATCCTGCACGTCGTCCATGCTCACGGTTTCGTCGAGCGCCACGCACAGCGTGCCTGGCTCGAGCACGCGCAGGTTGATCTGCTTGGCTGCGGCCGCCAACAAGATGTCCTCCTGCCCGTGAATGCCCACCTCCACGCGCAGTGTGTCGAAGAACTGGTCGTGCGCCACGTGCAGGCCGAGTTGTTCGAGGCCTGCCGCGAGCAGCGCCGTGAGGCCGTGCACGCGCTCGGCGATGCGACGCAATCCTTCCGGGCCGTGGTAGGCCGCGTACATGCCGGCCATGACCGCCAGCAACACCTGCGCCGTGCACACGTTGCTCGTGGCCTTTTCGCGACGGATGTGCTGCTCGCGCGTCTGCAGTGCCATGCGGAGCGCCGGCTTGCCGTCGGCGTCGCGCGACACCCCGATGATGCGGCCGGGCAACTGCCGCTTGAACTCATCACGCGTGGCGAAGAATCCTGCGTGCGGGCCACCGTAGCCCATGGGGACCCCGAACCGCTGCGAGTTGCCCACGGCAACATCCGCGCCCCACTCGCCGGGCGGCGTGAGCAGCGTGAGCGCCAACAGGTCGGTGGCGACGGTCACGAGCGCGTTCACCGCGTGCGCGCGCTCACAGGCGTCGCGATAGTCGTGCACGGCGCCGTCGGTGGCCGGATACTGCAGCAGCACGCCGAACACGGCGTCGGAGAACTCGGCGTGCAGGGCGTCGCCCACCACCACGCTCACGCCGCGCGCCTCGGCACGGGCCTGCACCACGGCGATCGTCTGCGGGTGGCACGCCGCGTCAATAAAGAAGGTGTTGCGCGCCCCTCCGCCCCGCACCGCCAGCGCCATCGCCATGGACTCGGCCGCCGCTGTTCCCTCGTCGAGTAGCGACGCGTTCGCGATCTGCAACCCGGTGAGATCGGCCACCATGGTCTGGAAGTTCAGCAGCGCTTCGAGGCGTCCCTGGGCGATCTCGGCCTGGTACGGTGTGTAGGCCGTGTACCAGGCAGGGTTCTCCATGATGTTGCGCAGGATCACGGGCGGCGTGATGGTGTCGTGGTAGCCGAGCCCAAGATAGGAGCGCCACAGCTGGTTGCGATCGGCGAGCCGCCGCAGGTCGGCGAGCACTCGCGCCTCGGACCGGGCCGGCGCGATGTCGAGCGGAGTTCGCAGGCGAATGGCCTCCGGCACCACCGCGTCCATGAACGCGTCGAGCGAGTCGTAGCCGAGCGTGGCCAGCATGTGCTGCTGCTCGGACGCTGTCGGACCATTGTGGCGCGGCGCGAACGGCGCGGACGAAAAATCAGGGGCGGTGCGAGTACGCGTGACCATGTCCATCCTCAGGAACCGGGCGAGGCCCGGCGAGTGCTCGGTACGGGAGCCTGCGCTGCGGCGCGCAGGCGGGCGGTGCGAATCAGGCCGTGGTGCCTGCCGACCACGGATTCAACTCCTGTAAGTTAACAATCGTGCCGACCGAACCGCGACGACCTGATGCAGCGCTCTGGCCAGCCCGCTGGCAGCACCGGAACTCGGCGCCAGCGTCCGGCGTGGACAACATGGCCGTCGATCTTGCGCTGCTTGGCGGCGTCGCCGACGGCTCGGCGGGCGTGCTGCGCACGTACGACTGGAGCGAACCCACGGTCAGCTTTGGGCGGAACGAACCGGTTCGCGGCGTGTGGGACGTGGACGCCATGCGCGCCGCGGGGCTGGGGGTCGTCCGCCGCCCCACCGGAGGCCGGGCGCTGCTGCATGAGCACGAGGCGACGTGGAGCGTCTGTCTGCCCATCGCCGACAGCGTGCCTTGGCGCAGCGTGTACGCGGAGGTGAACGCGCGGCTCTGCGGCGCACTGCAGGCGCTCGGGATTCCGGCGGCGGTCCATGCGCGGGCGGAACAGCCGGAATCATCCGAAGCGCTCCCGGGGACTCAGCGCGGGCTGATGCCCGACCTGGCGCGCGGCCTTGATGGTGCGCGGGAGCCGGGGCTGGCCCTGGGCGCCACGTGTTTCGCCGCGCCGTCCGTCGGTGAGCTGGTGGTGAACGGCGCCAAAATCGCCGGAAGCGCCGTGTGGCGCAGCGCGGGGGCGTACCTGCAGCACGGCTCCATTCTGCTGCAGGATGGACAGGACGCATTGTCGCGCTTTCGTGGCGCGTCTCATGCCACAGGGCCGGCGGTGCCGACGGCCACGGTGGCGGCGTGGCTGCCGACGCACTCGCTGGCACAAATGCGAGCGCGCGTGCACGCCGCACTGCACACCGCCTGGTCTGCCCCTGGGAGTGCTGTTGACGGGGCAGCGGCGCGCAGTGCGGAGATGTTGGAGACGGAGCAGCGCGCGTGTGTCGAGGCGAGGACATTGCTCGTCAGCGATGCGTGGCTCTGGCGTCGCTGAGTGTTCCCGCGCATCGTTGAGAGCGACGCCCGCTCAGCTCCGCTCAGCCCCGCTCTGCTCGCTCACCCCGCGCCGCCCGTCGTCGCGCCCCGTTGGATCTCCCAGCCCGACCACGCCATGCTTCACATTCGACACGCAACGCCGCTTCTTGCGGCCGTTCTCGGCTGTCTCTTCACGGCGTGCGGTGGGGAGACCGCGCCCCCTGCGGACACCGGAGACGCGGGCGCGGACGGCGGTACGGCGGTGGTAGCGCTCTCCTCCGAGCCGTCAACACTGCTGCCGGTTCTCGTGCGGAATGACTTCCAGCAGGCGGTGGTCGAGGTGGTGTACGATCGTCTCGCCGACATCGGCCCGGACCTGCAAACGGTCGGTGACGCCGGCTTCATCCCGCGGCTGGCGAGCGGCTGGCAGTGGAGCGCCGACTCGCTGTCGATTGCGTTCGCGCTCGACGAGCGTGCCCGCTGGCACGACGGAACGCCCGTGTCGTCGGAAGATGTCCGCCGCTCGTTCGCGCTGTATGCCGACCCGCAGTATGAGTCGCCGATCGTGGACCTCTTTGCCAACATCGATTCGGTGAGCATCACCGATTCGCTCACGGCGACGTTCTGGTTCAAGCGCCGGTCGCCGCTCCAGTTCTACGACGCGGCGTACCACATGTTCATCATGCCAGCGCACCTGCTTGGCGACGCCGGCACCACGGAGCTGGCGCGCCTGCCGCTGGCCAGTGCTCCCGTCGGAACAGGTCGGTTTCATTTCGTGAACTGGACACGCGGATCGAGCATCGAGATCGTGGCCGACACCGGCAACTATCGCACGCGTGCGCATCTCGATCGCGTCCTCTTTGTGTTTGCTTCCGATGTCGGGGCCGCCACCGTGAAAGTGTTCACCGGCGAGGCCGACTTCTTCATGCCGCTGGGCGCGGAGAGTGTCGCCGAGGCAGTGGCGTCGCCTCTGGTGAACGTGGTGCCATATCGGACCCTCGGGTTCCAGTTTGTGGGATTCAATCTCCGCGATCCCGCGGATCCCTCGCGACCGCACCCCGTGCTGGGCGATCGTGCCGTGCGACGCGCCCTCTCCATGGCCACGAATCGCGAGCGCATCGTGCAGGCCGTGTTCGATTCCCTGGGAACGGTCGCACGCGCGCCTGCGCCGCGGGTGTACCTGCCCGACGACCTGGGGCTCACGACGCTGGACTTTGACGTGGCCGCCGCGCGCGCGTTGCTGGATTCCGCCGGTTGGGTGGCATCGGGAAGCGACAGCGTGCGCAGCCGGAACGGCGTGCGGCTGCGCATCCAGGTGGCAGTGCCGGCGGCCAGCCCCAATCGAGACCGCATGCTCGTGCTGCTGCAGGATCAGCTGCGGTCCGTGGGTGCGGAGATCGTGGTGCAGCGTCTCGAAATCGGCAGCCTGATTGCGCTCGTCACGGGGCGGAAGCACGACGCCTACATGGCAGGCCTCAACGTCTCACCCGGCCTGGTGGGCCTCCGGCAGAACTGGACCACGGCGGCCATCGGTGGTGACGGCAGCAACTATTCGGGCTACAGCAACCCCACCTTCGATGCCGCGACCGAGACGTTCCTCACGTCGTTCGATCCTGCGGTCATCAAGCGAGCGCTGGCCACGGCGATGCAGACCATTGTTGACGACGCGCCTGGCATCTGGCTGGTGGAGGAGTTGTCGCCAGCGGGAATGAGCACACGTATTGAACCCGGCGTGCTTCCCTCCATCGGCTGGTGGCATGGCCTGCCGGAGTGGCAAATTCCGCCGGAACGCCGCATTGAGCGCGATCGCATCGGCCTGCCAACCAGCAACTGACCGGAAGGCATGTCCGGAACGCACGGCGCGCGATTGGCTAAGATTTTTGGTCGCCTTGCCCAGACGCTGTTTGTAATCTGGGCGGCGGCCACGCTCGCCTTCGTACTGCTGCGCAGCGCCCCCGGTGATCCGTACTCCAGGAGCCTGGACGGGTTCGCCATGTCCGAGGCCCGACGTGTGGAGCTGGCGGCGCGGCGTGGCCTCAACGATCCGATGGCCGTCCAGTACGTGCGCTGGCTGGGCAATGCCGGGCGCGGCGACCTGGGTTGGTCCACCCTGTACGAGCGCCCCGTGCGTGACGTGTTGCGGGAGACGCTGCCGCGCACGCTGCTCCTCATGTCGCTCGCGTTGGGCGCCAGCCTGTTGTTCGGCACGCTGCTCGGCGCCTGGCAGGGCACGCGCATTGGTTCACTTGGTGATGACGCCGCATCCACGGCGTCCCTGTTGGTGTATTCCGTGCCGGAGTTCTGGCTCGCGCTCCTGTTGCTCCAGTTGTTCGCGCAGTCGCTCCACTGGCTGCCGGCCACTGGTATGGTCTCGCCAGAGTACGCCTTCATGACATTCGGCGCGCGCGTACAGGACCGCCTCGAACATCTGGTGCTCCCATGGATGGCGCTGACCCTGGTGGGAACCGCCGTGTTCGCGCGCTATCAGCGCAGCAGCATGCGCGAGGCCTGGCAGGAACCGTTCGTGCGCACGGCGCGCGCGAAGGGGCTTCACGAAGGCGGCGTGCGTCGTCACGCGTGGCGCACCGCGCTCGTGCCCGTGCTCACGCTGTTCGGCCTGTTCTTTCCGGCACTGCTCGGCGGTGCGGTGTTCGTGGAGCGCATCTTTTCCTGGCCCGGCATGGGAAACAGCACGGTGCGCGCCGTCACCGCGCGGGACTACGAATTCGTGACGGCCGCAGTGGTGGTCGGCAGTGCGATGACTGCCGTGGGCAGCCTGCTTGCCGACTGGCTGCAGCAGCTCGCGGACCCACGGTTGCGCACGTGAGCGCTCGTCTGCTCGGAGCGCGCGTGGTCGTGCCGCTGGGTGCGGTGGTCACGCTCCTGGTCCTCGCCGTGGTCGCCCCGTTGATCTCTCCCTGGGCTCCGAACGCCATTCCGGTCACGGGCGTGATTGCCAGCGTCGGCCCGACGCTGGCGCATCCCTTTGGCACCGATCCCGTCGGTCGCGACGTACTCAGTCGCGTACTGGCGGGCGCCCGAGTTTCCCTGGGCATCGCGGTACTGAGCGTGGCGCTGGCCACCACACTTGGCACCCTGCTTGGCGCGCTCGCCGGCTGGCTGGGCGGCGCGGTGGACGTGATCGCCATGCGCCTCCTCGACGTCGCGATGTCCGTGCCGCGCGTGCTCGTGCTGCTGTGCGTGTCGGCGCTGTGGGGCGCGCTGCCGTTGTTCGGGCTGGTGATACTGCTCGGCCTCACCGGCTGGTACGACGTCGCCCGACTCGTTCGCGGCGACGTGCGCGCGCTGCGCACCCGCGATTTCGTGATTGCGGCGCAGGCCACGGGCGTGCGCGACGCGCGCATTGTCTGGCGTCATCTCGCGCCACACGTCTGGCCCACGCTCGTGGTCACCGCCACACTCGGCTTCGCGCACACGATCGTCCTCGAAGCAGGTCTGTCGTACCTTGGCCTCGGCGTTCAGCCACCACAGGCCAGCTGGGGCTCCATTCTGAGCGACGGCACCGGCTCGGTGACCACACGCTGGTGGCTCACGGTATTTCCGGGACTGGCCATCGTGGCCACGGTGATGACCTGCAACGCCCTTGGCGATGCCTTGCGTGAGCGGCTCACGCCGGGGCAGGTTGCCGCGTGACCACACCACTGCTTGCCGTGACCGACCTGCGGATCTCCTTCAACACCGATGCGGGCCTGGCCCGCGCGGTGGACGGCGTCACGTTCACCGTGCACGCGGGCGAGACGGTGGGCCTCGTCGGCGAGTCGGGCTGCGGCAAGTCGCTGACGGCACTGTCGCTGCTCAAACTGATTCCCGCCGGCGGACAGCTCGCCCCCGGGAGTCGTGTCGCGTTTGACGGGCTCGACGTGTTCTCGCTACCCGACCGTGCACTGCGCGCCATGCGCGGCGACCGCATGGCCATGATCTTCCAGGAACCCATGACCGCGCTCAACCCCGTGCTGCGCGTCGGCGAGCAGGTCGCCGAGGTGGTACGGGTGCACCGGACAGTCACGCGGGCCGAGGCGTGGAGACAGGCGGTCGCGATGCTCGAACGCGTGGGCATTCCCGACCCACCGGCGCGCGCGCGTCAGTACCCACACGAGCTGTCGGGTGGCATGCGTCAGCGAGTCATGATTGCCATGGCGCTGGTGCTCGAACCCTCTCTGGTGATCGCCGACGAGCCCACGACGGCGCTCGACGTGACCATTCAGGCCCAGATTCTCGAACTGTTGCGCGAGCTGCGCGAGCGCATCGGCATGGCCATGCTGCTCATCACGCACGACCTGGGGGTCATTGCCGAGATGGCGTCGCGCGTGCTGGTGATGTATGCCGGTGAAGTGGTGGAGGAAGCGCCCGTGGAGGCGCTCTTCGCATCTCCGACCCACCCCTACACCGCTGGTCTGCTCGCCGCCGTGCCCACGCTGGACACGTCACGCGATCGGCTGGAGACGATCCCGGGTACGGTGCCACCCGCCACCGAGTGGCCGGCCGGCTGCCGTTTCCGCGACCGCTGCGCGTTCGCCTGGGATCGCTGCGCCACCGACGCGCCCGCGTTGCTGCAGGTAGGCCCTGCGCATCGCGCGCGCTGTCACCTGGTGCAAGAACCAGAGCGTCGCAAGCAATGAGTGCGCTCCTCGAAGTGCGAGGACTCGCCAAGCATTTCCCCGTGCAGGAGGGGTGGTTGCGCCGCACCACCGGTACGGTGCGCGCGGTGGATGGCGTGTCGTTTGACGTGCACGCTGGTGAGACGCTCGCACTCGTGGGGGAATCGGGATGCGGCAAGACGACCACGGGTCGCGCGATTCTTCGATTGGTGGAGCCGACGGACGGGTCCATTCACTTTGACGGCACGGACGTGCGGGCACTGCGCGGGGAATCGCTGCGCGCGCTGCGCCGCCACATGCAGATCGTGTTCCAGGATCCGTTCGGATCACTCAATCCGCGCCTCTCGATCGGCGATGCCATTCGCGAGGGCTTGCTGGTGCACCAGCTGGCGTCGGGCGCGGAGGCCGACCGCCAGGTCACGTCGCTGCTCGAGGAGGTCGGGTTGCGTGCCGAGTTCGCATCGCGCTTTCCACATGAGTTTTCCGGTGGACAGCGACAGCGCGTCGGGATCGCGCGTGCGCTCGCTGTGCAGCCGCGTTTCATTGTGTGCGACGAGCCCGTGTCGGCGCTCGACGTGAGCGTGCAGGCCCAGGTGGTGAACCTGCTGCGCGATCTGCAGCGCGACCGTGGCCTGGCCTACCTCTTCATCGCGCACGATCTGGCCGTGGTGGCGCACATGGCCGATCGCGTCGCGGTGATGTACTTGGGGCGAATCGTCGAACTCGCGCACACCGCGCGCCTGTTCGCGATGCCGGCCATGCCGTACACTCAGGCGCTGCTGTCGGCAGTGCCGGTCCCTGAACCGGGTCGCGTGCGACGTCGTATCGTGCTGGTCGGCGACCCCCCGTCCCCAGCGAACCCTCCGACCGGTTGCGTCTTTCATCCCCGATGCAGTCACCCCGACAAGGATGACATGTGTCGGCGGGTCGTCCCCGCCCTCGAAGAGAAACATCCAGCCCATTGGGTGGCGTGCCACAAGGTGGCGGCCGCCCCGACTCTCTCCTCTCCAGCCTCCGCCTGATGTCAACCGCCCGCACGCACGACGTCACCCACTACACGAACGACCGCAGTTTTTTTGGTCAGCCGCGCGGACTCGCCACGCTCTTTTTCACCGAGACGTGGGAACGATTCTCGTACTACGGGTTGCGACCGCTGCTGGTGCTGTTCATGTCGGCAGCGCTCGCCGAGGGCGGTTTCGGCTTTGATCGCGCGCAGGCGTCAGCGATTGTGGGCATCTACGGCGCGCTGGTGTACGTGTCGTCTCTGCCCGGTGGCTGGATCGCGGACCGATTGCTGGGATTGCGGCGTGCGATCTTCATTGGCGCCATGCTCATCACGGGCGGCCATCTGTCCATCGGGTTGTCGGGGCTGGCCGACGGCACGGCGGGCAAGGTGTTCTTCTTTCTCGGGCTGCTGCTCATCGTGATGGGCACCGGGCTGCTCAAGCCCAACATTTCCGCCGCCGTGGGCGATCTGTACCCCGAAGGCGGCGCGCGACGCGACGCCGGGTTCTCGATTTTCTACATGGGAATCAACATCGGATCGTTCTTCGGGCAGCTCGTGACGGGATTCCTCGGTGAGACCGTGGGCTGGCACTATGGGTTCGGCGCAGCGGGTGTCGGCATGTTCCTCGGCCTCGTGGTATACGCCGTGTACGCCAAACGCACGCTCGGCCCCATCGGCGTCGAGCCCACGCGTCACCCCGACGCGGCGGTACAGGCGAGTCAGGAACGCCAGGTGAAGCTCGTGATCGCCATGGGGCTCGCGGCGCTCGCACTGCTGTTCGTGCTCACGGCCACCGGCACGATCGCGCTGGATCCACTGGTGATTGGCAGCTACATGACGTTTCTGCTGCTCGGACTGGCCATCGGCTTCTTTGCGTACGTCTTCTTTGCTGGCCAACTCAACGGTGATGAAAAGAAGCGGGTCGGTGTGATCGTCGTGCTCTTCATCTTTGCGAGCGTGTTCTGGTCGGCGTTCGAACAGGCCCCAACGTCACTCAACCTGTTCGCGCGCGACTTCACCGACCGTCAGCTCGGCTCGTTCCTCATTCCGGCCACCTGGTTCCAGTCCGTCAACTCGGCCTTCATCATCATCCTGGCGCCCGTGTTCGCGGCCATCTGGTCGGGGCTCGGACGGCGCAACCGGGACCTGTCCAGCCCCGCCAAGTTCACGCTCGGCCTGCTGTTTGCCGGGCTCGGCTTCGCGATGATGATCCTCGCGGCAAACCGTGTGGTGGCGAGCGGCGGCACGCTGCTCGTCTCTCCGTGGTGGCTCGTGGCGAGCTACTTCTTCCAGACCGTGGGCGAGCTGTGCATCAGCCCCGTGGGCCTCTCGTCCATGACCAAGCTGTCGCCGCGCAAGTTTGTGGGACAGATGATGGGTATCTGGTTCCTGGCGTCCGCCGTCGGCAACCTGATTGGCGGACTCGTGGGCGGCAGTGTTGACCCCGAGAACCTGCAGCAGATGCCGCAGCTGTTCACGCTCACCACCGCGTCGCTGTTGATTTCCACGGTGATTCTGGGCGCGCTGATCGTCCCGGTACGGCGCATGATGGCGGGCGTGCGCTGACGCGCGACGTCGCGCGAGCACGCGCCGAACCGACTACGGCCAGGAGAACAGGCTGGGCGGAACGGCGCGCTCCCGCGCGTTGCTGACATCGAACGGCTCGCGCCAGAACGTGCGGGTGCGATCGGCGCTGCTGATGCGGATCTCAAATCCGGCGTGCGCATCCGATCCCACCGGCATGCCAATGTCGAGGCGCCACAGTCGGCGCGAACGGCGCGGCACAGCGGCAAGGATGCCGACACCGATGGTGCCGCGAATCGGCGTGGTGGTGGCAAACGGTACATCACCGCGCCAGATCTTGCCCACGTCGGCAAAAAACGCGAGGCCAAGGTCGCCCACCGTGGTGCGTGGTGTGGGCAGCCAGCGCTGCTCCACGCGCAACACGGTTCGCCTCGCGCCACCATCGCGTGAGTTGCGATAGCCCAGCAACCCACCTTCCCGGTCCGCCAGCGAAAGCTGATACGGCACGCGCACATCCCATCCGGCGCTCCAGTTGAGCGACGTGAGCGTGAGCTGGTTGCGCCACGGCTTGAGATACCAGGCAACGCGCCCGCTGGTGAGCACGCCGTCCCACGAACGCGTGCTCGCGTCGCGACGCGCTTCGGTGAGCGTCTCGAAGCCCACGAACGACCGTGGCGATCCACCCCCGGCGTACACGTCATAGCGCACGAACAGATCGCGATCGGCACCGTTGAGCACGCCGAGTGATCGGCCGAGGGTGAGCGCGGTCTGCACACCGCGCCGCACGTCCTGCACACCCGTGAGCGCGTCGAAGCCTTCGACGCGGAGAAACGACAGGCGGCGCATACCGGCCAGCACGTTGATGCGCGTGACGTTCGCGGAGCGGTAGAGCGCGGGGAACGCGGCCGCCAAGGGATCGTTGGCAAATCCCTTCCGTTCAATGCGCACCGGCCGTGAATCAACAACGCCGCGTTCGTGCGAAAGGGAGAGACCCACGAGTTTGAGACGGCCGGGCTCACCCACGCGAACCACGGCGCCGACGTCGCCAAAATCGCGACGGAGCGCGAGATGCGATCCATCGTCGAGTGGGCGCACAAAGCGCACATAGTCGCGCGTGCCACCCACCCCCACGTGCCAGGCCACGCGCTGCAGGTCGGTGTAGTACGGGCGAAGCACTTCCGCCCCGTAGTCGTGTCCACGCTGCGCCCGTGTGCCGAACAGCCGTGCAATGTTCCGCTCGCCCATGAACTGGTTGTGCACCACCCGCACGCCCACCAGATCGTTGTAGGCCAGACCATCGCGCCACTCGAGCGCCGCATACATGCCGCGACCGGCGAGGTTGCTCTCGCCCATCGTGATGCCACGCACCACCGGCGAGGCGCCCGAAACCGTGAGACTGGCCACGACCGAGAACTCGTCACGCGTCTCGACCTCGAGTTCCACACCGCCCGCGCCGTCATCAAAGGCGCGCACGCGCGCGTCCACCAGATACGGCTGCGCACGCAGAATGCGCTCGGACTCGGAACGCTGCAGCTCCGTGCACACGTCACCGGGCTCAAACAGCAGGAAGTTTCGCACCACCTCGTCGCGCGTATTGGAATGCAGTCGCACCATGCCGCGGCGCACGAAGTCCAGGGATTTCGGCAGACGGTCGGTGTAGGGCGGCTGGGTCAGCACCACGATGTTGCTGATGCGCTGCCCGGTGCACGTCACGACCGCGCGCGAATCGGGCGACTCCTGCGCTTCGGCGCTGCCTGACGGTACGACAAACCAGACGGCCGCGGCGGCGACGATCGCGAGACGACAGGACCACCTGACTGCGCGCGGATCGAGCGCACATCCGCCACGCCCGTGGATCACGGGTCCTGGCCGAGCTGCCGTTTGAGGGCGGCCAACCGCGCGCTGGCATCGGCCTCGCGCGCCTCTCGACGACGGGCGCGGGACAACGCATCGAGTTCAGCCGTGTCGGACGCCGCCTGCCGTTCGCCAAGCGCTTCCTCGACCTCGCGCATGGCGGCCGCCTCGTGCAGATCACCGGCACCGCCTCCGAGCGGCAGACCGGCCATCGCGCGCTTGAGCTCACGCGACATCTCGTCGTACTCGCGCTGCGCCAAGGACAGCTCGTCTTCCTGCGCCGCCTGCTTCTGCGCGAGCACACGCACCCGCTCCGCGTGCTGTGCGACGAACTTCTCGGCGATCGCCACGGTGTCCGCGTCGTTGATCTGCTCGGCCAACCCGCGACGACGCACCACCGTTTCCAGTTCCTTGCGCTCGCCAACAAGTCGACGCTCGGTCACTGCGATCCCCTCCCGCAAGTCCTGGAGCGCCATGCGCGCGTGCACCAGTGCGTCCTTCATGCCGGCCAGGGCTGTACGCCGATCGCCGGGGCCGACGTCGCGACCAAGCCCGCGAAGGGCGTCTCGTAGCTGTTCGAACATGGAAGCGGTAGCAGTGGTTGAGCGGAACGGGCATCGGGAGCGGGCAGGTTAGCCCCCGGCCGCACATGGGGCAACACAGCGGCCGTGCGCGCACGCAGACCGCCGTTGCGCCGGACTCAGTACCCCAACTCAGCTCACACGATCATTCGGGAAGGCGTCCCGTACCTGGCGCATGAGGCGTTCGGGGGTGTGCACGTCCCGGAACAGCAGGGAATCGCTCACGACATTGAGCGCTCGCCGCAGCTGCGGGAATGCCTCCGCTGCCGCGCCATACAGCGGGCCGAGCCCATGCTGGTTGGCCAACCGATGGTCGGCCGCGAGCCGGAACCCGCGCCGGCCCATGTCCTCGTAGTACTCGAGATCCGGGCCGCCACGCCGCCATCGGCGGTGTTCAATGTGGTCCGGGAACAGTCCGCTCAACCACAGCGCGTAGTTGCCCAAGTGCGCCCGGGCAAGAAACGCCCGTTCGGCGTCCGCACTCTCCACGTCCTCGGCAATGCGGGCCAGGCTGTCGTAAGTCTCATCATCGGTGTCCGCGATGCGCCGCGCCCGTTCCCGGAGGCCGAAGTGGAGCAGGACGCTCGCTACGTAGTCGGCGAGTCGGCGGTCGTTCGACCCCATTCGCCGGAGCGCGTGGCGCACCACCACGTAGCAGAAGAGCGGCAGCGAGGCTTGGGCCGACTGCCGAGCTTCGATCAGGCCGCGGAGCAGCTCCGGCTCGTCCAGGAGCGGGTCCAGGCCGCGGTCCGCCAAGGTGGACTCCGCGGCGCGCCCGAGTTTCGGGTCACCCCGCGACAGCAGGCGCAGCACCAATTGCGCGTCCTCTCGGCCCAGTCGGGCCCGCACGTTCGCCAGCATCATGGGATTCCTCCGTGATCCAGAGCGCCAGTGCAGCGGTGCCAAGACACCCCGCTGCGCCTCCCTACCTGTTATTATCGGACGCGCGGAACTCGTTCGCGTCAATGCCCGACCCGTCATCCGGCCCCGCGTGCTCTACATCGGCATACCCGCCCACAACGAAGCGACGACGATCGGCGTCCTGCTCTGGCGTCTGCGCTCAGTCCTGTCTGACGTCTCCCGCGAGTATGAAGTCGTGGTGTACGACGACGCCAGCACCGACGAGACCGCCGCGACGCTGGCGCCGTACTCCAGAGTGCTCCCCCTGACGGTGCTGCGCGGCGACAAGCGGCTGGGTTATGCCGGTGCAGTGAACGCCATTGCCCGGCACGTCGCCCGTACCACGCGATACCCGCGCCGCGACGCCCTGTTGCTGCTGCAGGGCGATTTCACCGACCCACCGGCACTCGTGCCGGAGTTCCTGCGGCGCTTCGAAGGCGGCGCGGATCTCGTGATCGGCGAGCGCACCTCGGCTGGCGACGCGCCGGTGGCCGTGCAGCGCCTCTGGAAGGCCGCACGCTGGGTGCTGCGGCCGTTTGTCGGTATCACCGACGTCCGGGACCTGACATCGAGTTTTCGCCTCGTGCGCATTGCCGTGCTGCGCGACCTGATCAAGGCCAATGGCGACGCGCCCATCATGGTCGGCGAGGGTTGGTCGGCGAATGCGGACTTCCTGCTGCGCACCGCGCCGCTGGCGCGCCGAGTCGAGACGATTCCCGTCACCCCCACATTCTCCGTGCGAACGCGCGAGACGCGCCGCACGGCCTGGCCGGACGCCGTCGCCCTGGCCCGATGGGGCTGGCGTCGGCGTGGGGACCGGGTCACGGTTCGCGTGATTGCGCGCACGGTCGAGACTCAGGAAACGCCGGACGAGCTGGTCGCTCCCGACCCGACCGAACGCCCCGCCGCACCTGAGCGACGGGAGCGCTCG
>JBBSPE010000105.1:0-15998 GCA_038259155.1 Gemmatimonadales bacterium | reverse complement strand
TCACCGTTGCGCAGCGGCGTGATGCGATTGCCCGGCATGAGCGGATTGCCGGTGGTCTGGAAACCCAGGCGCGCGAGGCCGGGCAGGGTGGGGTGCTGGAGGGCGAGTTGCTTCAGGAAGTCAGCGCCAGCCAGTGTGGCCCGGAACTCGCCTGTGTCGCCCAAGGCGGGTTCGCGCTGCAGCGCGAGCGCGGCGCGTTGAATCCGATTGATGCCGAACGACACATACAGCGCCGGGCCGGCCACCGGGGCCAGCCACGCGAGCCCCACCCAGCCGATCACTGCCGACACCTGACGTTTGCGGAGCACGGCATCGACCGTCACGCCAATCGCCGCAACGATATGGCCCACCGATAGCAACACGGGCCAGAGTTCGGCGAGAAAGGTGAGCATACGTGGATGATGCGCCGCACGTGCAGCGAGGACAATGGCTGGGCATGGAGCTGCCCCGCGACGTAAACTGGGGGGATGAGCATGAGGCCGTTGTCCCTGACCGCCGCGTTCCAGCTGCCACGCTGGTGCGCCCTGTGCGGCGCGCCCATCAGCGATGCGCCCATCCCGGCTTCTCGGGGAATCACTTCCGCCGGCTCACCGACTTCTGAATGGAGCAGCCGATTCTGTTCCGCTCCGCGTTGCACGGCCATGACGCGGTCGGCCGAGGGCGCACGCTTGGCGGCCCGCCGCGACGTGCACCTTCGTCAACAGTTGCGCGGCGACGAGCGCGCAGTATTCCTGCCGGTGAACCAGCGGGTTACGGTGCGCGCAACGGCCCGACGGCGCCAAGCCTTTGCGCAGCACCTGGAGCAGATACTAGGAGAGGAGTACGACCCGCCGGCCGCGGACCAGACATCTGCGGAACGGGTAAACCTGCCGGCGCCTTCCCTCGCCGACCAGCCTGCGGGGCCCACCGGCTCGAGCGCCGATACCGACACGTTGCGCGCGGTGCGCGCCGCCTGTGGCACCTGTCGAGGTGCGTGCTGCCTCACCGGAGGAACCCGGGCGTGGATCTCGACCGAGACCGTGCGCCGCGTCCAGCGCACCTATCCGCATCTCGGGCGCGACGCGATCAAGGCGCGGTACCTTGAGCAGCTACCACCACGCACATATCGCGAAGCCTGTGTATTCCATGCGCCGGGCGGCTGCGCGCTTGAGCCCACGCTGCGGTCTGATATCTGCCATCGGTTTCTCTGCGACGGCGCGACGGAGCTCGTCCACCTTGTCGCCTCGCATGCCGGCCGCCCAGTGCGTATTGCCGCCGTTGCAGATTCGCAGGTCATTCGGCAACGCGCCATCTCGTTGGCCTCCGACACGCCACGCGGGCCCGGCGCGCCGTGACGCCACACGTTGGCCCCCGCAATTCGCGGTTTGAAGGCCCGTTGGGTAAGATCACAAACTCGTTGACGTGAGTCAGACGCTCCTGCTCGACCGGCGCGAGCGCTTGCTCTCGCTCGAGCCGCTCATCGCCGCCCACCAACCGCTGGAGACTCGAATGCCCGCAATCGTTCGTCGTGCGATGTTGGGAGGCGCGCTGGTCGTCTCCTCGATGGCCATGTCCGCGTGCGGCGGCAATGAAGCGCCGCCCCCGGAGGAACAGGCCGCCGAAACGATGGCGGAGGCCGTGCAGCAGATGCAGCAGGCGGCTGAGAAGATGAGTACGGCGAGTTCGGACCAGCCGCTCATTCCTGGCGCCACTCTGCTCGAACACTTGCCGGCCTCGATTGACGGCATGGACCGCAGCAACGCCGAACGCAATGAAACGGGGGCGATGGGGTTCAAGGTCTCCACGGCCAGTGCCAGCTATCGAGGAGAGGATCGCTCCATCGACGTGTCGCTCACCGATGTGGGCGGCACCGGCATGATGGCGGCCATGGGCGCCGCATGGTCGATGGTTGATGTGGACAAGGCCAACGATGAGGGCTACGAGCGCACCGTCACCATTGACGGGAATCGTGGATACGAGACGGAAAAGCTGCGCAACGGACGACAGGAAACCGAACTGTCCGTGATCGTGCGCCAGCGTGTGCTGGTCAAGCTCGAGGGGAAGAACGTGAGCATGGACAAACTGCGCGATGCGCTCAAGGCGCTGCGCGTACAGGAGCTCGTGGGTGCATCCTGACGCGGGACCGCGGCTCGTGCCGCCTGACCATGCGTGACGTCATCAAGTCGGACCCGTACAATGCCGAGACGCCGGCTGCTGCACTGGCCTCGGCCCTGACGAAAGCGGATTCCCACTATGTCCGCTCGAATTTTCCCACCCCTTCCGTCACTCGCGAGACCTACGCGCTCGCGGTGACCGGGACGGTGCGCACACCGCTGCAGCTCGACTGGCAGGATCTGGTCGCGCTGCCTCAGCACGCGCTGGTGGTCACCATGGAGTGCGCCGGCAACGACCGCCTGGGCATGCGGCCAATCCCGGACGGGGAGCCGTGGGCCAGTGGTGCGCTCAGCACCGCGCCGTGGCAGGGCGTGCGCCTGCGCGATGTGCTCGAACGTGCGGGGCTGGCAGACGAGACACGCGAGATCGTGGTGGAAGGTGCCGATTATGGTCCGCGGTACGATGCGGAGAGCACCGAACCGGTGACCTTTGCCCGGTCGTCGCCGCTGCACGTGGCCATGGACCCCGACACTCTGCTGGCCACGCACATGCACGGGCAGCCGCTCACGCCGCGCCACGGGGCACCCGTAAGACTGATTGTACCCGGCTGGTACGGCATGGCCAACGTGAAGTGGGTGGCCCGCCTGGTCGCGAGCAGCACCCCGTTCACCGGCTACTTCCAGACGCGCCGCTACGTATACGAGGAGCCGCAGGGCGTATCGCCCGTGACGCGCATGCGGATCAAATCAATGATTGTGAGCCCGCTCGACGGGGCCACGCTCGCCGCTGACCCGTGCGAAGTGCAGGGGTGGGCGTGGTCGGGAACGGGCCCGATTGCCCGCGTGCAGATCGCGGTGGGCGGTGGAGACCACTGGCAGGACGCCACACTCGGCGCACCGGCTGGTCCACACGCTTGGACGCCCTGGCGCTTCGCCTGGTCGCCCACCGAGTCCGGGCGCATCATTCTGCGCAGTCGCGCGACCGATGCCTCGGGCGCGGTGCAGCCGGATGTGATCGCCTGGAATGTGCTTGGCTACGGCAACAATGCCGTCCGCGCCATCACGGTGCAGGTGCGTGAGGCCGGCGACTGATTGCAACAGGGGACGCGTATTCTGGTCGCGTCTTCGCGGTTGCCGTCATCAATCGGTCTCCAGCTCGGCTCACCAGCCCTTCGGCCGGGTATACCCAAAGAACACCAGACGGCCCCCTCACTGAACTTTCACGCGGAGCTTCCATGGACGTACTCGTGAACACCGACAACAGTGTCGAAGGCGACGCCAACACCGCCGCCGAAGTAGAAGCGGCGGTGCGGCACACGCTCGGTCGCTTTGAAGACCGGCTGACACGCATCGAAGTGCACCTCAGTGACGAAAACAGCCACAAGCACGGCTCCGACGACAAGCGCTGCGTGATCGAGGCGCGTATCGCGGGCCGTCAGCCCACGGCGGTCACACACCACGCGCAAGACCTCACCCGCGCCGTGGCCGGCGCCACGGACAAGATGCGGGCCGCCCTCGACACGGTGTTCGGGAAGCTCAGCACGCACTAGCGCGTCAGGCGCCGCCGCGCTGCAGCTCCTTCGCGACGCCTTCCACGCGCTCCAATACCCGGAGCAGGTTGCCACTCCAGATCTTGGCAATCTGCTCCTCCGTGTATCCGCGCCGCACCATCTCCAGCGTCACGTTGAACGTCTCCGTGGCACTGCGCCATCCGTCCACGCCGCCACCGCCGTCAAAGTCCGAACTGACGCCCGCATGGTCGATACCGATGCGCTTCACCACGTAGTCGATGTGGTCCACGTAGTCGGGAATCGTGGCAGCCGGATCAGCTGGGTAGCGACGCGCGGTGATGTCTTCCTGCTTGGCCAGATACTCGTTGCGGCGCGCGTCCGGCAGCGCCTGAATGGCCGCGCTGATCTCACGATTGTTCGCGCCGGCAATGCCAAACTCGGCACGGAGCGCACTCACCGCCGCCGCACGCTGCGCGTTCTTTTCGGCGTCGCACTTCAGGTAGCTGTTGAACGCCACGAGCTGCACCACGCCGCCGTTTGACTTCATGGCGTCGAGCTGCTGGTCATCGAGGTTGCGGCTGTGGCCGCAGATCGCGCGCACCCCGGAATGCGACGCGATGATGGGCGCCTTGGACAGCGCTACCGTCTGCATCATGCTCTGCTTGGACGGATGCGAAATGTCGATCATGATGCCGAGGCGGTTCATTTCGGCGATCACCTCGCGGCCGAGCGGGCTCAGGCCGTTGTGCAGCCACACGCCGTCCGCTTCGCCGGTGTTGGAGTCCGACAGCTGGCTGTGTCCGTTGTGCGCCAGCGACATGTAGCGGCCGCCCTGATCGTAGAACAGCTTCACATTCCGGATGTCGGAGCCCACAGGAAAGCCGTTCTCGATACCAATGAAGACCACCTTGCGACCACTCGCGTAAATCGCGCGCGCGTCGGCTGCCGTGAGCGCCAGCCCCACGCGCTTGGGCGCGAGCGAGTCTGCCAGTCGGTGCACGGCGGCGAACTTCTCCATCGCCGAGGCCTTGGCCCCCGCAAACCCTTCGGCGTTGAGCTGCGGTGACTGTCCCACGTACACAATCAGAAACACGGCGTCCAGTCCGCCCTCCTCCATTTTCGCGACGTCCACCTGCGTGCGCGGCAGCTTTTGCGCGTAGTTGGGCGCATCCGAGTTGAAGTTGTTCGGGCTGATGTCCACGTGCGTGTCGAGCGTCATCACGCGGTCGTGAATCGCACGGGCGCGGGCCACGAGCGCGGGATCATCGTCGGGGCGCGGCTGCGCGTGCAGCGCTGACGCGGCGCCCGCTGAGAAGCACACGGCGGCGCCGAGGGTGGCGGTGCAGGTGGCGACACGGAGCCTCGCCAAGCGGCGGGCACCACGGGAGTGGACACAATGTGACATGGACGGCAGGGGAGGGAGGGAACCGGAACAGCCTCTCCAAGAATACGGCGCTACTGTCCGCCGCGCTGCTACGGGGACCCAGCTGAGTCCCGGGGCAGTGTACCGCGCGCTGCGCGATCAGCGTCGCCCGGTCGCCCGGCAGCCCTGAGGGTGCTCACATAGTCAGCCCGTGCGCGCACCGTGAAATCGTTCTCGGGCCCCAGCGCCTCGGTGTAGACGGCCAGCTGTTCCTCCCGGTAGCCCAGCGATTCCTCGTAGCGCCCCGCCGCGTGCAGCGTTTGCGCGATTGTGCCCAGCGCACGCCCCAGACGCCAGTGATTCGCGGAAAAGTTCGCGCGGTGTGTGGTGAGCTCCTCCTGCAGCACCTCGAGCGCGGCGTCGTAGCGTGCTTCCTGCAACAACAGGGACGCGAGATTGTTCGCGACCATGTTGCGGTTCTGGTCGGTGGGCTCCTCGATTCGTCGCACCAGGGCGGTCGCCGCCCGGTAGAGGCTCTCCGCCTCCACGAGCCGGTCCTGCGATCGTACCAGCGCCGCCAGATTGTTCAGGGCGGCAGCACGCGCCGTCTCCGACCGTGTCTCGAGCAGCGCCTCGCGCAGCAACGCTTCACTCTCGCGCGAATTGCCGCGCCGGCGCTCCACGCCCGCCAGCGCGGTCCGCGCGTTCACGAGCGCCTCCCGGTTGGCGACCGGCGCGCCATCGAGCCGACGAACTGCCTCGCCAAGCACCACAGCGGCGGAATCGGCATGGTCGTCGAGCAGCAACGCATTGCCGAGCCCCAGAAGCACGCTCGCGATCGCCGTGTCGGGCGTGGAGAGCGGCCGTGAATCCAGCGCACCCTGCAGGCGCCGCGCGGCGGACGGAAACTGCCGATTTTCGGCGAACATCGCGCCCTGCCGACGCAGCGCGTCGAACACCCGTGCGTCTGTGTTCCCGTACGCCTCGCGCAACGCGTCGATCTCGAGGTCCATCAGCGTGACCGTGTTGTCGAGCAGCAGATGATCGCTGGCCACGGCCATCGCACCAAGGAGTGAAGCCCGAACCTCAGGTTGATTGGCAAGTTCCTCCTGGACCCGTGCGGCGCCGCGTTCGAGCAGCGTGCGCGCCGTGAGCGTATCGCCTCGCACGCGCGACGCATCACCGGGCGCTCTGAACAGGTCCACAAGAAACTGTGTGGTCTGCTCGGCCTGCGTGGCGGCGCGTTCCGCGCGACTGCGTTCGTCCTCGAGCTGGCGGGTGTAGCGGCGAAGACTGGTCACGTACACACTTCCCACAAGCACGGTGAGCGCCGCAAATGAGAGCATCACCCGGTGGCGCCACATGGAGCGCCGCGCACGGTACCATGTGGCACCGCTGCGCGCCTCAACCGCCTCACCGCGCAGGTGGCGCTCAATGTCTGTGCGCAACGCCGCCACCGATCCGTAGCGGTCTGCCGCGTCGAGACGCAGCGCTTTGAGCACGATGGCGTCCACATCGCCGCGCAGCGCGGCGTGGCCCGGCACACTACTGGGCGCGCGCAGGTCGCCGGCCAGGATCGACTCCCGCAGCGCGCCGAGCGACGGCGTGCCCGCTCGTGCCGGCTGTTCGCCGGTGAGCAGCTCGAACAGCAGTACGCCCAGTTGGTACACGTCCGTCGCGGTGGTGATGGGGTCGCCGCGCAGCTGCTCAGGACTCGCGTAGCGCGGCGTCCCGTACACCTGGCCCGTGCGGGTGAGGTCGGACGAATCGCTGTTGTCCAGCGCGCCCGCGTGTTCACCGTGGGGCGTCGATGCGTCCGGCAGCAGCAGCTTGGCAATCCCGAAGTCGAGCAGCTTGGGCACCCCACTCGCATCCACGAGAATATTTGACGGCTTGATGTCGCGATGTACCACGAGTCGCTGATGGGCGTACTCCACGGCGGTGCACACGCGCGTGAAGAGCGAGAGACGCGCGCGCGCGTTGAGTCCACGCGTGTCGCACCACCCGGTGATTGCGTCGCCGGCGACCAATTCCATGATCAGATACGGACGGCCCTCGGCCGTGGCGCCGCCGTCGAGCACACGCCCAATGTGCGGGTGGTCGAAGGAGGCGAGAATCTGTCGCTCCCGACGGAATCGGGCGAGCGTATCATCCGTGTCCACGCCGCGCCGCAGCACCTTGACGGCCACCCGCTGGTCGAACACCCCGTCTTCCCGCGTGGCTTCGTACACGGTGCCCATGCCGCCGCGGCCAATCTCGCGCTCAATGCGAAAACGCGGAATGTGCACGCTGTCCGCAGGTTCGGCGTCCCAGTCGCGCGCGGCTTCGCGCAGCAGGGCATCGCGGACGTCGCTGTTGTCCCCGTCCAAAGGAGAGGGTGCGTCGCTCGCCTGCAGCAGTCGCCGTACGGCTTGGGCAAGGTCGGCGTCGCCACCGGTCGCCTGCTCGACGAACGTGGCGCGCTCGTGCGGCGGCACGTCCAGCGCGTCGCTCAGGATGCGGTCGATCACGGCCCACCGTGCGGGATCGGTGAACGGGACGCTCACGCGGGCGCGCTCAACAGTTGTATGCGATCAGAGGGCGCTTGCCGGCGGGCCACCGGTCGGGGCGTCCGGCGCCAGCTCGCGCAGCAGCTCCACCAGATAGGCGCGGGCGCGTGCCCAGTCCCGCTCCACGGTGCGCAAGGAGGTACCGAGCGCGTCCGCGGTCTCGGCGGCTGAGAGGCCACCAAAGAAGCGGCACTCCACCACCTGTACGAGGCGGGCATCAAGCGCCGCCAACTGGTCAAGCGCATCGTTGACTGCCAGGAACTCGGGAAGACGAGGCTCGATCGCATGGCGGTCCGGATCGAGGGTGATGGGCGCGAGGGCACCTCCACGCTTCTCGGCGGTGCGCCGGCGTGCGTAGTCCACCAACACGTGGCGCATCACCTTGGAAGCCAAGGCGAAAAACTGGGCGCGATCCCGCCATTCTCCCGCATCGAGCGGTTTGAGGCGCAGGTAGGCCTCGTGTACCAAGGCCGTGGTACCCAGCGTGTGACCCAGCTGTTCGTCACGCAGGCGGCGACGAGCCAGCTCCCGAAGCTCCGCGTACACGCTCGGGAGCAGCTCATCCAGCGAAGGCATGCGCCAAGATGACGAGGCTGCAGCGGCGGGGCAAGCGGCCTGCGCTGCGCCGCCGGCGTGTGTATTGGCATATTGGTCAAGATTCCGGTCAACCGATGGGTCAGCACATCGATCTGACACCCGTCGGCTGGCACGCCATGTCCCTTCACTGCTCCCGCATGTTTCCGTCGATCCACCGCGGTGTACCATTGGCGCGACGCCGCCACGTGGTGATGTCGCCACGATTGCGCCTCATCCTTGCGGTCGTGGCGACGACGCTGCTCGCGGCGTGTGCGGGTCGGCCGTCGGTGGCGAACTCGGAGGGCGATGCGGACGCCACCGCGATGCCAACGAGCGTCACCGCGTGTTGCGGCGACAGTGCCATGGGGGTCGCGCTCCGCATCGCCGCTGACTACCGGGAGTCGGCGCTGGCGACGCGGCTGTTCACCGATGATCAGTTCTGGACGGCGACGCTGCCCGTGGCCGAGTATGCAGGGTTTACCGTGGCCGCACGCCCGCTCGCCACGTCGGGTCGTACGTCCGCCAGCGGTGCAACGGAGACCGCGTCCATCCGCACCATCACGATTGGGCAGGGGCCAGACACCGTGCTGGTGTGGTCGCGCGCCTCGGAGGGAGGATCCACGGGCACGATGGCGCTCGCGGACATCGTCCGGTGGTTCGCCAACACCCGCGCCGAGGATCGCGATGACGCACTGCGTGCGCGCCTGCTGGCCGGCGTCACGCTCGTGCTCGCGCCGCTGCTGCCGTCGTCAAACGATGTCTCGGATTCCAGCGCGCTGGTTGCGAGCCTGCAGCGCGCGACGCATCCGCGTGTGACCATCGGTTTGCTGGAGCGCGACGGACGGTTGACCGCTTCGGAGACCGTGGGGAGAAATGGCGGCAACGGCGAACGCGCCGCGCGGGCAGACTCCGCGGTGATCGTGCTCGTCGCGGCGGCCGACAGCCAGTCGCGATGGATTGCGGCGACGCTGAGCACGTCACTCGTGACGGAATTGCCGGGGCGTCTCGCGCGTGCCGCGGACCTCGTGTTGGCCGTCGCGCCGGAAGCGCGTGGCGCGGACCGGCGCAGTGGTATCGTGCACGTGCTGGGCGGAGCGCTGCCCAACGATCCGCAGCAGCAGCGTCTGCGCGCGGTGCACGCGGCGGCGCTGCTGAGCCTGTTCGATGCGGTGGCCACCGGCGCCTATCGCACGGCCGATTCTGTCGTGTACACGCGCCTCCCGGTCGTGCCCTGACAGAGCTGTTCGGACCGCTAGGTCACGCGGGCAGCTCACCGGAGTGGCGGTCGTCCACGAGTTGCGTGGTATCGTCCATCCGTCGTGAGAGCGCGCGCGCCCCGAGTCCGCACAGGCGTTCGTAGTTGCGGCGCATGAGCGCAATCACCGCTGGAATGTCGTGTTCGCTGCGGATGGGGAGGCTCACCCAGCCGGTGTCGGGGAGCACGTGGTGCGCGCGCGCGACCGGCAGCCACCAGGTCGCGTCGTTCACGCACCGAGAACAACAGGTCGGCCGTGCGTTCACCGTGCAGGTGTCCGATCTCGCGCTGGTTCACGCGAAACTCGACTCCGCCAAAACGATGCGATTGCACCGTGACGCCCTCCCAGGCGCCCACGATATCGGCGATCTGCGTGCTGATGCTGCGGTGTCCCATGTGGCGCTTCTCCTTCGCGCTTGGCGGTGCACCCGGAGTGAGCACGGCCCGCGTTGCGCGCGTCGAGTGATCGCGACCCTCCGATCTTGCAGCGCCGTTGGCGTCTGCGCCAGAGGGAGCAGCGTGACTGGCGGGCTCGAGCGTACGGGTTGAACGCGCCAACGAATAACTTTTGGGATACGTAGTTTTACGATTTCTGGTGCGTTGGTGCAACGTGATGCTGTGTGTTGCTTCTTTCCCTTTCCGGTTGCCATCGTGTCGTCGCCGAACTCCCGCCCAGCCGCCATGCCGCACGTCGCCATCATCGGCGGCGGTATTATCGGCCTGTCCGTGGCGTGGCGACTGGTGCAACGCGGTTGTCGCGTGGACATCTTCGAGCCTGGTGGCCTTGGTCGCGGCACGGGTTGTCAGGGGGCGACGTGGGCGTCCGCCGGATTGCTGGCGCCCGGTGTCGAAGCCGAACCCACCGAAGACGCGCTGCACGAACTCTGTCTGCGCAGTCTCGCCGCGTGGCCGGATTTCGCGCGGGAGTTGCAGGCGCGAAGTGGCGTGCCGCTGGACTTTCGCGAGCACGGCTCGCTTGTCGTCGCGCTCACGCGGGACGACGTGCAGCGCCTTGAGCACGCGCACGCATTTCACGAGCAGCTGGGCACCAAACAGACGTGGGTGCGGCGCGAACAGGTGGCGACGTACGAGCCCAATCTTGCCGCCACCGGCATCGCGGCCCGGTACCTGCCGAATGACCGGCAAGTGGATTCGCGGGCCGTGGTGGTGGGCTTGCGCGACGTGCTGCGCGGCTTGCAGGTGCCGTTGCACGCGCGCCGCGCCACGGGCGTCGCACTTGAGGGTGAGCGACCCGCGGTGGTGGGACCGGACTGGCAATTCGAGGCGGACCTCGTGGTGGTGGCCGCGGGCGCCTGGTCGCGCGAGTTGGGGGGACTGCCGGATGCGTGGCGTCCCGCGGTGCACCCGGTCAAAGGACAGATGCTGGCGGTGGAGATGGGCGGCGCGCACGAGCTCGTGCAGCACGCGGTGTTCACGCCCAAGGTGTATCTTGTGCCACGGTCCTCCGGGCGCATGCTCATTGGAGCCACGGTCGAGGATCGTGGATTCGAAGCGGGCGTGACGGCGGGAGGCTTGCTGCACCTGCTCGAAGGGGCGTGGCGCGCCCTGCCAGCGGTCGAGTCGGCGCGCGTCGTGGAAACGTGGTGCGGGTTTCGGCCCGGATCGCGCGACGATGCGCCGCTCCTCGGATTCCGTGACGATCGACTGCTGTACGCCACGGGCCACTACCGCAATGGCATCCTGCTCGCACCTGCGACGGCCGATGCCATCGCGCACACCATTTGTGATGGCGGTGCTCCCGAGTGGATCCGGGCGTTCGCGCCCGATCGCTTTGACCAATCCCATGCCACCAGCCAATGATGCGGCCCACGCGCTTCACCCTGCTTCCGCCTCGCACGCGCTTCCCGTTCAGCTGAACGGCGCGCCGCACGCGCTCGCGGCGCCCACCATAGACGCCGCACTGCACGCACTCGGCCTCTCCGTCAGCGCGAAGCATCTCGCCGTGGCGGTGAATGACGCCGTGGTACCACGCACGCAATGGGTGCACACGGTGCTGCACGCGCGTGATCGCGTCGAGATCATCACGGCGGTCGCCGGTGGCTGAGCGAGCGCTGCCGGCTGATGTCTTTCAGCTCGGCGACCAGACGTTCCAATCCCGCCTCCTGCTCGGGACGGCCGGCTACCCCAATCGGGGTGCGCTGCTGGCCGCGCTCGCGGAGAGCCGCACGGAGCTGGTCACCCTGGCGGTGCGTCGTGTGTCGCTCGACGCGTCCGGCGAGTCGCTGCCCGCGCTGCTCGGCGATCGCTACCAGCTGCTCCCGAATACGGCCGGCTGCTTTACCGTGCGCGATGCCGTGCTCACCGCGCAGCTTGCACGCGAGGCATTGGGGACGTCGTGGGTGAAGCTCGAACTGATTGGAGACCGTGAAACGTTGTATCCCGATGTCGTGCAGCTGGTGGACGCGGCCGAGCAGCTTGTACGCGACGGTTTTACCGTGCTGCCGTACTGCACGGATGACCCGGTGGTATGTCAGCGCCTGGCGGATGTCGGCTGCGCCGCTGTGATGCCGCTGGCCTCTTTCATCGGGTCCGGACGTGGCCTGCTCAATCCGGCGGCACTTGAACACCTGTGTTCGCGCAGCCCCGTGCCGGTGATCGTGGATGCGGGCATCGGTACGGCGTCGCACGCCGCGCTCGCGATGGAGCTCGGTGCGAGTGCCGTGTTGGTGAACACCGCCGTGGCGCGCGCCGACTCGCCGCCGCGCATGGCGGCCGCATTGCGCGACGGCGTGTCGGCGGGCCGGCACGCGCGGCTCGCCGGACGCATTCCCGAGCGTTCCTTCGCGGAGCCATCGAGCCCGGAAATCGGGATCATCGGGACGTGACGCCGCGCTGGATACCGCGCTGGATACCGCGCTGGATACCGCGCTGGATACCGCGCTGGATACCGCGCTGGATATCGCGCTGATGCTGCCGTCGTCGCTGTGCATCATCACCGACCGATCCCGCAGCGCGCTGCCGTTGCCCCTGGCGATCCAGCAGGTCGTCGGCGCCGGAGCACGGTGGATCCGCGTGCGCGAGCCGAATCTGGACCTGTTCGGCTACGTATCGTTGTGCCGTCTGCTGCTCGATGAGTGCGACAATGCGCGCGTGACCTGGACGGTGCGCCCGACGGCGTACCTGCTGCTGCAGTCGCTGTACCCGGACGCGCGATTTGGCGTGCATCTCACCGCTCGTGATCCCTGCTGGTCGGCGCCGGACGTCGAGGTGCTCGTGGGACGGTCGGTGCACGTGGGCGACGCCTTGCTGGCGACAGATGTCGCGCGGCCCACGGAGGAGCAGCGGCCGCACTACTTGCTGCTGGCGCCGGTGTTCGCGACGACGTCCAAGCCGGGTGTCACTCCCGTGGGTCTGGACGCGCTTCAACAAATCACTGCCGCAAGCGCGAAACCGATCGTGGCGCTGGGTGGGATCACACGCGAGCGCGCCGCGGCGTGTCTGGCCGCCGGTGCACATGCCGTGGCGATGTGCAGTGCCGTGCTGGGCAGCGAAGGGCCCGGCGACATCGTGCGCGCGCTGCTGAGCGAACGCGCGCACGACGTCGCGGCGCATCACACCGGGAACAGCATCTCGCGATAGCGCGGCAGGGGCCAGTAGGCGTCACCCACCGTGAGTTCGAGTGCGTCGCTTGCCGCACGCACCGCGTCCATCGCCTCTCGGCCAGCCGTGGAAATCAGTTCGCCCTGCGCCACGAGCTCGTCGTGAAGCGCTTCGGCCTTCGCCAGCACCTTGCTGAGATCGGTCCGCGCCTTCTGCAGCGCCGCCACCTGATTGCTCACGGCGTTGGCCGCGTTGATGAGTGGCTGCAGGTTGATGCCCGACGTGCTTCCGCGACCGGCATCACCCGCCAGGTCGCCGAGATACGTGTAGCAGGCCGGCAGCACCTGCGTGTCGATCATCTGTTGCAGCGTGTGCATTTCGATGAGCAGGTCCTTGTTGTAGCGCTCAAGTCGAATGTGGTACCGGCTGTGCAGTTCGGGCTCCGTGAGCACGCCCGTGGCGGCAAACAGCGCACGTGACGTGTCGTCCACCATGGCCGCGAGTGCCTCCGGGGTGCGCCGCAGGTTGGGCAGGCCGCGCTTCTTGGCCTCCACCACCCACTCGTCGCTGTAGTTGTTGCCTTCAAAGCGCACCGCCGTGGTGCTCTTGAACGCCTCCTGCACCACGCTGAGGACCGCATCGCCGGTGGTCTTGGCCGACTTGAGTGCCTTCTCGAGCGAACCGCACAGCTCGTCAAGCGCTTCGGCGACGGCGGTCTGCAGCAGCATGACGGGGAACGCAATGCTCTGCGACCCACCAACGGCGCGGAACTCGAACTTGGCGCCCGTGAACGCGAACGGAGAGGTGCGATTGCGGTCGGTATTGTCCTGCACCACCTCCGGCAGCTTGTCCACGCCAAGCTTGAGCATGGTGGCTTCGGCCGAGCCCTTGCCGGCTTTGCCGGCCGCGATGTCCTCGACCACGCTCGTGAGCATGCTGCCGAGGAACACAGAGATGATCGCGGGCGGCGCTTCGTTGGCACCCAGCCGATGCTCGTTGCCGCTCGTGGCAATACCGGCGCGCAACAGCGCTCCATGCTTGTACACGCCCTTGAGGACGGCCGCGAGGAACAGCAGGAACCGAAGATTCTCGTGCGGCGTCTTGCCGGGCTTGAGCAGGTTCATCCCGTCAAGCGAATTTTCGGACGTGATCGAGAGCGACCAGTTGCAGTGCTTGCCCGAGCCGTTGATGCCGCCGAACGGCTTCTCGTGCATGATGGCCTGCAGACCGTGGCGCATGGCCACCTTGCGCAGCGTTTCCATGACGAGCTGGTTGTGGTCCACCGCCACATCCGTCTCCTCGTACAGCGGCGCCATCTCAAACTGGCAGGGCGCGACTTCATTGTGGCGCGTCATGATGGGCACGCCGAGCTTGTAGAGCTCCGTTTCCACTTCGCTGATGCAGGCCTGCACGCGCTCGGGAATGCCACCGAAGTAGTGATCCTCAAGCTGCTGACCACGCGGCGGCTCGGCGCCCACGAGCGTGCGGCGTGCCATCACCAGGTCGGGACGCAGCGCGAAGTGTCCGCGATCAATGAGGAAGAACTCCTGCTCCGGTCCGAGCGTGGTGGTCACGCGCTGCACGCCCGTGTCGCCAATCAGCTCGAGCAGCGCCATGGCCTTCTGCGAGATCACGTCGGAGCTCCGCAGCAGCGGCGTCATTTCATCGAGCGCCTCGCCGTTGTACCCAATGAACACGCCCGGCACGCACAGTGTGCGGGTTCCGCCTTCTTCATCAATGAACACGGGGCTGGCCGGATTCCACGCCGTGTAGCCGCGCGCCTCCCACGTGGCGCGCAAGCCGCCGGACGGGAAACTCGAGGCGTCCGGCTCCGACTGAATGAGCTGCTCACCGGAGAACTGCTCGATGGGCGTGCCGTTTTCATCAAAGCCGAGGAACGCGTCGTGCTTTTCGGCCGTGAGTCCCGTCTGCGGCTGGAACCAGTGCGTGAAGTGCGTGACGCCGCGCGAGATGGCCCACTCCTTCATGGCCTGCGCCACGATGGGCGCAATCTCGCTGTCGAGCTTGCGGCCAAGGCGCACCGAGTCGGCGAGCGACGCGTACACGTGCGACGGCAGCTTGGTGCGCATCTGGCGCAGGCCGAAGGTATTGTCGCCGAAAAAGGCCGAGGTCGGCAGCACCACCCCGTTTTCGTCCATGGGGCGTGGCGTGATGCGAACCGTGCGCTGCGTGATCTCGCGCAGCACGGTGAAGCGCGGATTGATCGAATCGATGGCCATGAGTGGGTCGGGCGTCGGGAAGTGAGGGCGCGCAGTCGGTGTTTTTCGGGACCACACCGTTGCGCTGCCAAGTGCGCAGAAAACTACGAACATTGGCCTCCGATTCAACCCGAGAACGCACCGCAGAGCGCCAAATCTGTGTGAGTTTGGCACAAAGAAGCGCGCAGCCCGTACACTGGCCCTTTTTAGACGAACAAAAACCGAAAATAGTAACCCGTACTCAGGGTACTGACCGCTCCGACTGTGGCGCACCCGCCAGCAACGCATTGCTCACCCGCTCCACCTGGCGGTCCGACCCACCAAAGTAGACCGCCAGCAGATTGGCGTTCCGGAGCAGGGTCACCCGCTCGGGCCACACCACCGAGCGATCGCCCCGCGGTGCCACCCGCGCTGAATCGAGTCCCGACATCGCCTGCGTCGCCGCGTCGGTGGACTCGAACAGCACCACCCGGAGCAACTGGCGCCCCACCCGCCACGTGCGTGCGGGTTGCGCAATCCCGGGAATCACGGTGGACGTATCCACGGCTTCGACCCGCAGTCCGGACTGCTCGAGGCGCCGTTCGAGGCTGCACGGGTGCCAGCGGCCGTCGCGCGGACAGGCGCGGATCGCAGCGATCAGGCTGTCCAACGCGGGGTCACCGATGACGCCGGTATCCGCCGCGGCGCCGACGCTGTCTTGTACCAGCGAGGGAGCGGACACGACGGGTGGCGCGCCCGAATCCGGCGGCACTTCATCCGCCGGATTGGCCGAGTCGTTGGAGCCGGTGCACGCCGCCAGCAGCATGAGCGGGATCAACAACAGGCAGCGCGCGGGGTATCGCAGGCCCGGACCCGACAGACGGGCCGGGCG
>JBBSPE010000104.1:0-16071 GCA_038259155.1 Gemmatimonadales bacterium | reverse complement strand
GTGCACCGGGTCGCGGCTGTTGGGCCGCGCGGTGCGCTGGCGATTGCCGAGGCCGTCGACGGTGAAGTCCTCGGCGCTGAGCGACTGGATCAGGTTGTCGGCGGCCACCACCGCGCCCAGGCCGTTGTACCAGAGCTGGCTGGTGTACACGGACGCGTAGCCGCGCTCGATCCGTACCGGGCGGCCCTGCGCGTCCCGTTTCACGGTGTCCGCCATCACCCCGGTGATCGTGCGCCGGACCAGCCGGTCGTCGAGATCGTAGATGCGGGCGTCGTCGACGCCGCCGGGGGCATACCGATTGGTCACGCGGCCGCCGTTGTCATACACGAACCGGTGCAGGCGACTGGCGAAGTCGATGACCGTGTCGAGGGTGCCCGTGACCGTGTTGTAACCGTACTGCTGCTCGCACCGGCCCGGGCACGGGTCGATGCTGGTCGGGTGGAACAGCCGCGTCCGCCGCCCCGCCAGATCGTAGCTGTAGTTCAGGCCGTAGACATGGGCCGTGAACGCGGTGGCGAAGGGGCTGGCCGTCGTGCCGCTCGGAGGGGCCGTCTCGCACGACGCGTTGCTGGCGACCCACCAGGCGCGCGTGCGCAGGGTGTCCGCGACGAGCAGGCCGGCGGGCGTGTAGTCGCGGCGCACCCGGGCCCAGCGATTGTCAGCTTGCACCAACGCCCCGGCGGCGTTGTAGCGGAACCGGGAGGTGTCGGCCGGGATGCAGACACTCGTCCCCTGCGTGGGGAAGGAGTACATGCAGTAAGGATTCTGCGCGGGCAGGGTGGAGCAGTGCCGGCTGCTGTACGACGTCTGTGGCACTGTGCGCCGCGTCGGGCGGCCGAGGGCGTCGTACTTGGTGTCGATGAAGAAGCCGCGCCCCGTGGTCATGCGCGTCAGGTTGCCGGCGAGATCGTAGTCGAAGGACTTGTTGCTCGCCGATGGCGAGGTCTCCACTTTCAGCCGCCCGAGTTTGTCCCAGACCCAACTGCTGTAGAGGTTGGTGACCGCGCTGGGGATCTGGCGATAGCTGCGGGTGGTGGTGAGACGATTGCCCTCGTTGTCATAAGTGTGCACCTGCCAGACGGAGTCCTTGGGGTGCGTGATGCCGCGGGCGGCCGAGCGTTGCGGGCCGACGGTCAGTTCGGTGGCCAGACGGCCCATGAGGTCATAGCGCACGATGGAGCGAAGGCCGGTCGTGACCACGGCAGCGCTATCATGCGAGGTGGTGAAGCCGCTGTCGATTGGAGAGAAGTTCGCCGTGTCGCGGCCCGCGCCGTCGCGATAGACCACCGAGACAAACCCGATTGCAGTCCGGCTTCGCGACAGGTTGCCGTACGCGTCGTAGAACACGCTGTCTCTCGCGTTTGACGGCGGTCGCTGGACCGAGCGCACGAGGCCGGCAGTCACGCCCGTGCTGCCGTACGAGTAGCTGACGCGCCGGACCGAACTCGAGCCCCGCTGCTGGAATTCGAGCACGCCGTACGTCGTGTGGTAGCCGCTCGTGTCCTTCACGCCAACCGGATCGGTGACCAGGATCGGGGAGCGCCATTTGCTGTGCCACTTGAACTTTGTGACCGCCTTGTCCGTGCCGCCGAGGGTTCCCGTCACCCGGACGGAATCCGTGAGCCCGCGCGTGTTGTAATAGGCCTCCGTCAGCAGGCGCATCGGGTTCAGCGTGGTCTGGACGAGCAGTTTCCACGTGCCGTCAAACGTCGCGCGCGATTCGTTGCCTTGCGGATCGCGGACGCGCGTGGCCGCTCCATAGCCGTTGATCCAAATCCGCGTGCGGTCATCGACATCCGAGCGGGGGCCATTGATCTCCGTGTACGCCGAGTCGAGCAGGGCGCCGGGTCCGACCCCGGTGCCGGCGATTTCAGCCGGTGAGACGGTCGCTGTGGCATTCAACCCGCCCACATCCTGTACAATGGTGCTGAGACGCGCGTTGGTCCAACTATAGTTGGTGATCGCACCACGTTTGTCGGTGCGGGAGGCGAAGCGATTGGTGGCGCCGCTGTAGCTAAAGCCGACTGTACTCGCGTCGGGATCAATGATGGAGGTGACGCGGGCGAGGCTGCGTCCGATCTTTACCCGTCGCACGACACCAGTCGCCGTCGGCGCGGTCACGGAGTCGAGGAGTCCACTCGGCAACACCCGGTGCAGTGTGTAGACGGCATCCATGGTCCACGCGCGGCACAGGCCGTCGTTGTCCATTGTGGTACACTGGTCCACTGTTTGCCCGTACGTGGATTCGTTGCGGGAGTAGAAGCCGTTGCTCGGGTCGAAATACGTCGTATAGCGATCATTGTCGTGCCGCCGGTACAGGGTGCCGGCGCCCGCACTATAGTGAATGGTGTCCGGTCGATCGAGTGAGCGGGCCACAAAGCGCTTCACGCCGCTCAGCGTGCCGATGCTGCCAAAGGTGCGCGTGCTCCCGTCGGCGCCCACCCAGAGCAGCGTATCCACTGCGCCAGGACTACCAACAATCTGGTCGACTCCCGTCAGCCACCAGCCGGCTCCGTACGGACTCCCACTCCGGTTGACTACGGCGAGTGCGCCGGACTTGGTGGTCGAGGTGCGTACGCCACCGGTCACCGTCGCCACCTCTACCACGTACGAATACCGTCCGGTGGATGCCGTCCACCCGTCGAGCAATCTGGTGTAGCGACGCGTCGCGCCGGCGGCCGGCGGCGTACTGTACTGGCAGTGCACCAACGTGAGGCTGCTGATGCTCACGCAGATCTGCAACGAATCCGGGGTCGGGGTACCGGTGGCGCGAGTGAAGTCCACACTGATGGCGGGCGCCGGCGACGCCGTCTGGCTGCTGTACAGTAGCGCGGGCGTGCGCGTCTTGTTGCGTCGCGTGGTGGAGGGCAGCGGATGCACCACCCGCAAGTCCCCGCATTCGTATGATGACATACTCCCGGCTGCGAACGAGACGCACGACCCACGATCAATGTCATCCGTCACGGTGACAATCGAAAAGCCTGCGACCGGGGCCGCTTCGATCGCGAGCTCGGTCCACGTAGAGTCCTTCACCGTGGGCCCGCTGGCCGCCACCGCGCGCACGACGGCGATAGACTGATTGGTGACCGTGGCGCTGGCAGTGCCGCTCAGCGTGACTACGCCCGTGCCGCCACCGGCCAGTATCATGGACGTTGGTGAGACGCTGCAGCTGCCGCTGACTGTGGCACCGGTACACGTCGTGCTGACCGTGAACGTATCCGTGGCCTCGCCGGTGTTCACGACGGTGTAGGGAACGTGGATGGCGCTACTGGGACGGAGCCTCTTGAGCTGCGTGGACGCTTCCACGCGCACGTCCCGAGGCGCGCGGGGGATGTCATAGTACGCCACGTCGTTGTAGAGATAGTTGCCGGGCGTCAGGTAGCGGCCCTCGACGGTCGCCGGCAGGTTCACCGTCAGATCGGCTTGCCACATGTCGTCGCAGCCGGGCGCAGGTGGAATTGTATAGACGCTGGCACTGCCGGTGACATCCACGTTGTTCACCCGCACCACCGGAGCGCCGAAGCCGCCTGCTGCGGTGAAACAGTACGTGACGCTGACGGCGACCGTGCTGACACCGACAAAGCTAGTGTTTCCAGGTGACACCGCGACGTATGGTGGTGTCTGGGCATGGGACATGGCGGGTACCAACAGGAAAGCGGCGAGAGCCGCGACGCGAGCAAACGACATGCGTTCACCTCAGGAAAGGAGTCAGCACGGACAGGTGCACGACCCGTGCCGCGACGCTGTATGCGGTAACGCGTTGCTCGCGCTAGACTTCCGGGATGCGCGGCACGCCGCCCCGCGTTCGACTCGTGCGAATTCGCACACCCACTGCGAGAATTCGCGCGAATCCGAGAGGTCCGCGCGGCGGCTTGTCGCTCGCGGTCTGCAAGCAGCTCCGAGCCCAGCGTCTCGCACGGCTTGCTCGACTCCGTACCGTGTCGGCGTCTTCAACCGTAAGGGAGTCTCGTGATCCCACCAGCGTATCTTCTGCACAGCTCGTTGCCGACGCTAACCCGTTGTCCACCAAAGACTTGTGCTAACCGCCGCGTCGTAGCGCTACTCGAGAGCGCGCCGATGCTTGCGTCACACCCAAGAGTGCGCGCCAATCGCGCGCTCGTGCCACTCATTTCCAGTGGTGCTTGAGTTCCGTGGTTCCGCCGAGCTACCCCTTGCACAGTTTTCGTGCGATTCACTCCGTCGTCACACCGCCGCAGCGACAGGTGCTGGACGCCGCGTGCGTGCAGCTCCGCGATGTCACGGTGCCGTGCGTGCAGGCGAATGCACGCCACTTCGACTCACCCGACGAACTGTGGGTGATGTATCCGCTCCGCACGAGCACCACCGCAGTTCTTGACATGAGCCTCCTGAGACGCGCCAGCGCAGACGGGCGAACGGCGTCGCCACGCAGTTCCCTCATCAGCCTCGTCTCCGCGTGGGATCACTCGCTACTGTTGTGCTCGCCAGAGGACTTGGGTGAGGCTGAGTCAATAGTCCGCACCACACTCACGGCTCGCGTGCATCTGCTGCCCCGGGAAGTGGCGCAGCCTCGCTGGTACGCGGTGGCGCTGCAGGCGCTTTGGAGCCGATCAACGTCTGCCCTGCGCTCTCTTGCCGATGGCTTCACGGGAGACCCGTATGGTCTCCTCGGCGCGCTGCCGGTTGAGATGCAACGTTGGGTGCTGCCTGCACTGGCCGCACCGCGCGAATGGAACGCGCAGCAGCTTGCGGATGCGTGCGGGGTGAGTGCACGCACGCTTGAGCGTCGGTTTGCGGACGCCGGACTTGCGTCTCCAGGGCGTCTGCTTCAACTCGCGCGCGCTCGGGCGTACGCCCGTGACGGTACGCACGATCCCCATGTTCCACTTCATAGTCCACTTCCATGAGTACGGGCTGGCGCCGACTTGGTGCGCGGCGTCACGGGTGTCGTACTTCTGACGCGTCTATCCTATTGCCGCGATCGACGCCGTCGGCGCAGACTGCGATCGAAGCGGATGCGCCAAGCTCGGCGGGGAGACTGGCTACTCCTACCCAACACGGCGAGCAAATCGATGTTGACGTGCCAGTACGGCTGTCCCGTTCCGAGCGGCGGCGGTCGTCCCATCCCGATGACGCGCGAGACCCACTTGACAGGAGCAACTGCCTCCGCCATGCAAGCCTATATGACGAAGGCAGCTCGCTTCGCTGCGCAACGCGATGTGCCGATTCTCCTCCTCGGTGAGAGCGGGACAGGAAAGACGCAACTCGCCCGCTGGATTCATTCGCACTCTCCACGGGCTAGGGCGCCCTTTCACTTCGTCTCCCTTGCGGCCATCGATGATGCGCTGGCTGGATCAGAGCTGTTCGGCCATGTCAGCGGCGCTTACACCGATGCACGCGCCTCACGCCACGGCGCGTTCGGCTCGGCCAATCGAGGCACGCTGTTTCTTGACGAGATTGGGAAGGCATCACTGTCTGTGCAGCGGCGCCTGTTGACCACGATCGAAGATCACGTCATTCGGCCCATTGGTTCTGATCGTCCGGTCGCTCTGGACGTCCGCTTGGTATTCGCAACGAATATCCCGCTCGCACGACTATGTGAGGCGGGGCTGATGCTACCTGACCTGCTGCCTCGACTGGGCGCCTTCACGCTTGAGCTTCCACCGCTGCGAGACCGCGTGGAGGAAATCCCTCACCTGGTGAGGGATATGGTCTCGAAACATGCCAAGCGCTTCGGCTACGCCCATGTGCCGACAGTCCATCCGGCTCTGCTCGACGCCATGAAGCGCGCCGATTGGCCCGGTAACCTGCGGCAACTCGACGCTGCCGTGCAGCGACTCCTCGTGGACGCAGAGGGGGCGAACTGCCTGGAGTTGCGACATTGCGAGGACGATCTGGCACACTTGGCGCGCTTCGCGAGGAACGCTCGCGCAGTCTCGCCGGCAGATGCGAAGAATTGCTCGCTCCGCGCCACCACACGCGCGGACGCGGCCCGGCGACTGGGCGTCTCCGAAGCAACGCTTTTCCGTCGCCTCAGACAGGTGCGGGAGGAAGACGCGAGCCCGCCTGGAGGCGCCTGAGAGCACATTTGAGAGCCGCGGGCTCTCAAATGTTCGGAACGCGCGACGTGGATGTACAGCTAAAACGTTGAAACGCAGTCGGTTGCCAAGACGCACGGGTCGGCACGCTTCCTGCCATGCAGGAATGCCATGCACTCCAACGAATCTTCGGTGCCGGTCCCGCCTGGCGTGACGAACGACTATTTGCGTTATCACCGCGTGTGTCCGGCAGGCCTTCGCGATGATGGTACGCTTCAACTGCTTGTGGCGCCGGACGCCTTGCTTTCGGACGCCGTCCCTGAGCTGGAACTCGCGTACGGCATCGCCGTCCATCGGGAAGAGACAAGTTGGCGGGTGATCAGCGAAGCCATCGCGAACCTCGGACGCGATGAAGGAGATCTGGCGAACGCATCGGCTCCCGACGAACTCGACGCGGACCTGCGGGACCTCGCCTCCCAACCGCCCGTCATTCGATATGTGAATGCGGTGATCAGGGACGCCGTGGAAGGTGGCGCTTCGGACGTACACCTCGAGGCAATCAAAGACGGTGCGGTCGCAAGGCTCCGGATCGACGGCGTGCTGACCGGAACCAGTGGTCCACCTCCTCAGCACCGACAGGCCGTGATCTCACGCCTGAAGTTGCTGGCTGGACTCGACATCGCAGAACACCGGATACCGCAGGACGGCAGAATCCGCGTGCGCCTCGCGACGCGGGAACTCGACATCCGCGTGTCCACGGTTCCCTCCATGCATGGAGAGAGCGTGGTGCTCCGCCTGCTCGAGCAGCAAGGGAGGCCCACGATGCTGGACGACCTGGGGTTGCACGAGCGGATGCACGCCGACTTTGTCGCGCTCGTTCGCAGGCCGCACGGATTGCTGCTCGTCACCGGACCAACCGGATCCGGGAAGACGACCACCCTGTACGCCGCGTTGCATTGCCGAAACCTGCGCGCCGAAAAGGTGATCACCGTCGAAGATCCCATCGAGTACCAGCTGGCAGATGTGGTGCAGGTGCCGGTCAACCGCGTTGCCGGCATGACCTTTCCCAGCGCGTTGCGCTCGCTACTCCGGCAGGATCCGGACGTGGTGATGGTTGGAGAGATGCGGGATCGCGAAACGGCCGAAGTCGCGGTGCAAGCCGCTTTGACCGGACATCAGGTGCTGTCCACGCTGCACACCAACGACGCCGTCTCTGCGATACCCAGATTGGTAGATCTCGGCGTCGCGCCCTATCTCGTGGCCGCGACACTCGACGGTGTGCTCGCCCAACGCCTGGTGCGGCGCAACTGCCAGCACTGTCTCGAGCAATACACGCCGTCCACGGAATCGCTGAGCACCGTCGATGCTGCGACGCTCGGTGACGGCACATACTACCGCGGTGCCGGATGCTCGCGATGCCGAGGGACTGGCTACCGGGGACGTCTGGGCATCTTTGAGCTTCTCCACGTGAGTGAACTCTTGCGCGAGGCGATCGTGCGTGGTGACTCTCGTGCCGCACTGCGACATATCGCGCGCGCCACCGCGCCTGCCGACCTGCGAAGCGACGGCCTGCGACACGTGGCCAACCGCCAAACAACGATTGAGGAGGTGCATCGTGCCGCACTCGCCTGACACTTCCGGTACGACACGGCTCCGTGCCGGATTCACGTTGCTCGAGATGCTGGTGGTTGTGGCCATCATCGCGCTGCTCGCCTCCTTTATTGCGCCGAGCGTCTTCCGCAACGTCGGGGACGCGAAGCACACCACCGCCCAAGCACAGCTAGATGCGTTCTCGGTAGCGTTGCACGCGTATCAGCTGGACGTCGGAGCGTATCCTTCGTCGGAGGAAGGATTGCAGGCGTTGCGTCTGACGCCGCCGACCACACACGCAAGCGCGGCCTGGCGAGGTCCGTACGTCACGAAAGAAATCGCGGTCGATCCGTGGAAGCGCCCGTACGTGTACGTGAGTCCGGGGTTGCAGAATCCGGCCTCCTTTGACCTCTATTCACTCGGGCGTGATGGTGCGACAGGGGGGGAGGGCGAGGATGCAGACGTGACCTCGTGGGGTGGGGTTGTTCGCCCATGACCGGCGCCGAGCGTGCGGCGGGTCTGCGACTCCTCGCCCAGCTGGCCGTCGCGCGCCTGCCACTCGTCCGGATCGTAGCGATCCTGCCGTCACTGTGTGCACCGGTCTGGCAACAGGCGGCTGTGACGTTGAAGCAGCGTGTGTCTTCAGGCGAGCGCTTGTCCTCGACCCTCGCGATGGTGGTGCCGGACCTTCCACCGCACCTCATTGCCATTGTTCGGGCGGGCGAGGACAGTGCAACGCTGGCGGCCGCGCTGGAGCGCGCGGCCGTCGACGCTGAAGAGACCGAACGGCGACGTCGGGAACTCTTGCAGACGCTTTCGTATCCCGCAGTCCTCGTCACCACCGGTGTCGCGTGCGTACTCGTCGTCGCAATGGTGGTGCTTCCACGGTTTGAGGAGATCCTCCTTGGCCTTGGGCAGGAGCTGCCAGCGTCTGCGCAACTATTGCTCCGCATTGTGCACGAAGCGCCGAGGGGCCTTGCAGTCCTCGGAGTGCTTGCTACGGGTGGTTGGGTAGTCGCGCGGTTCCAGCGACGCGACTTCGGATCCCGACGCCACCTTGGCGACTCGCTGCTGCGATTTCCTTTGATTGGATCTCTCTTTCGGCTGCAGGCGATTGAGCGAGTATGCGCAATGCTCTCCACGCTCCTTGGCAGCGGTTTGGCGATTCCCAAGGCGCTCACGCTTGCGGTGCAGGGCGCCTCTAGCGGCACGCTCGCTGATGGTCTATCGGCGGCGCGAGGAGATGTGGTACGCGGTAGTGCGTTGAGCCTCGCGCTGGAACGTGCGGCGGTGCTGCCAGGCGCCTTTGCGCAGCTACTGCGGGTGGGCGAAGAGACTGGCACGCTGGGGAGCGCGCTTTCGCAAGTCGCGAGCCTGGCCCGAGACCGTCGCGATTCCGATCTCCGACGGCTCGTCGGCTTCGTCGAGCCCACCGTGTTGCTCGGTGTTGCGCTGTTCGTGGGTGGGGTGGCTGCGGTCCTGATGCAAACGATCTACTCCGTCCGGCCATTGCAATGACCGGACAGCGACAGCTACGGCATGGCAACGTGCCGCGTGCAGGATTCACGCTACTGGAGCTCATGGTTGCGGTGACTATCGTTGCCGCCCTGGCGCTTTTGATCTCGCCGATGGTGCCGATCGGCGACGACGCGTCGATGTCCGTGCGCGCGACCGCTGACGCCTGTCGGACTGCGGTGGTCGAGCAACGGGTGGTCCTGGCCGAGTTTGTCGATGCCGGGAGCGTGGTGCGAATGTCATGCTCCCCCACAGCACTTATGGTGCGCACGGCGGAGGAGATGTGATGAGACGGCGCATCAAACCGGGCGAGTCTCGCCGAAGTCACCGGCGTCGCGATGGTATGATCCTGCTCGAGATTCTGGTAAGCCTCTCTGTGATCAGCGTGTTCGGACTTGTCACGCTGAGCTCGCTCATGCAGTCACATCGCTCAGTGCAAATGGCTCGGGCGAGCGACCGCGAGTTCATTCGCGCCGTCGCGCTGCTCGACGCCGCGATGCTGTGGTCGCGCCGAGACCTCAACCAGCGGCTCGGAGATCGCCGACAAGGCGACTGGATGATGCGCATTGATCGAAGGTGGCCAGACGTGTATGAGATCACAGTTCTGGATTCGTCGGCCACACGAGCTCTGCTCTCCACAACCGTTGGACGCGACGAGGGAGCCGGGTCGTGAGGCCGCAGTCGGGCGCACGCCTCGGATTCACGATGCTGGAGCTCCTGATCGCGGTCTCCCTGACCGCGATCGTGGGCTTGCTGTCGGCTGTCTTCGTTGAGGCGACCTTTCGGTCCACCGACACGATCACCCGCTCCGTACAGATCATCGCGCGTGAGTCAGAAGGACCCGCGCTCTGGCGTGATCTCTTGTTGCACGTACATCGGTCAGCGCTGGCTGATGAGGCTCGTCGCCCGTTCGTGGGCGATCCAAGCTCCGTGCAGCTGACCAGCGATTGCCCGGGGCCGTTGGGCTTTCGTCGGCGCTGTGGCGTGTTCGCGGAGACGTTTCGCACGGCTACGGAGACCGGGCTGCGCTTCTCCACCCTCGGGCGAACCTGGGTTGTCAGAACGCGGGGGGCCGTCTCGCTGCGCTTCATGGTGCCAAGCACCGGTGACGCCTCGTGGATTGATTCGTGGGGTGAGTCCGAGCGCGTTCCGGTCGGGATCGCTCTTGTGGGCGCGTCTGACACACTGGTCTACCGCGTAGGAGTGCTGCGATGAGGTCGCGTCGCCACGGCTCGACGCTGCTTCTCGTACTGGTCGTCATCACCATGTTGGGTGTGACCGCGCTCTCCGGACGCTCGGCTGCCGCGCTATCGCTGCGCTCGATTCAGAATCGACATGCGATAGTCCGCGCGGAATACACCGCTGACGGGTGTCTGGCGCGCTGGGCCGCGCAGCTCGAGGATCGCATGCGAAACGCCGCAACTTCAGAAGCCGCTGATTCGATGTGGTCGACGGTGGCATCGTCGAGCGGCGCCGTCACGGCATCCTGTGCGCTCGATAGCCGTGCTGCGGGAGGCGCTCTTGATGTGAACACCGCCCCGAGCGAGCTGCTCGGCCCCGCCATTGCGACGGTCGCTCCTGGCCGAGAAAGCGCGTGGCTCGATCGTCTGCAGGATTGGCGGGACGAAGATGATGTCGCCAGGCCACTGGGTGGAGAGCGGTTGTTCTACCATCGGCAGCATCATGGCGCACCCGCGAATCGCGATTTCGAGTCAAACGCCGAGTTGCTGCTTGCCCTGAGCGGCGAAGTGGCGCCGGAACGGGTATTGCAGGTGCTCGGCGTTGAGCATGCACCCCTGTGGAGCGGCAGCGTCGCCGCCAAGCGGCTCGCCGAGCATGATTTGTTCGGTTTCCAGGCTGTTCCTCTTCCCGTGGCGTGGACGTTGCGCGCAGCGTTCCGGGGCGGGCTGGCGAATGCGTGCGTTTCCGTGGAGTGGCGCGTCGTGCGATACGGGACGCGGATTGATGTCGATGCGCGCCGTCTGGTCCTACCCGGGGAAATCGGTACGCTCACCATCGCGCCCATTTGCCGATGACTGCGCTCGCATCGCTTTCTCGCTTTGTGGAATCCATTGGTCTCTCGCTGGAGGCGCGATCGCTTCACGCGTGCCTGCTGCGTAGGGGAACTCTGGTGTGGGAGGCTCGTGTCGACATTCCTGAACGCGGGCCGTTCGAGGTCGAGCTTCGAACGCTCGTGGCGAGCTGCCCCGCCCGACGCCTTGCGCGGCGACGTGTTCGCGTGCTCGTGCATCACCGTCGAGTCACGACGAAGGTCCTGCCAGGTGTGCTAGCGTCGGACTTCTCGGAGCACTCGCTCGCAATCATTGAGAATCCGGCACGCTACTTCGTACTGCCGGGAGACGGTGTCGTGGTTTCCGATCCGTGGTTCAGTCCCAGTGGCGACGTCTGGGCAACGGCCTTTCGCCGAACCGACGTCGACTGCTTGACTAGGGTGCTTGGAGCGCATGGCTGGGGAAATGTGGTCATCGCTCCGGCCGCTGCTGTTCTTGAGGATGCGGGCGAAGCCAAGGCACGCGACACTTCGGCCCTCGGATCAGTCGATAGGCTCGGTCTCGCCGAAGCGAATCTCGCGTACACCGCGGCCACCACTTCCGCCGGACTTCGAATGCGGGTGCCCATCGGGTTGACCGTTCGCCGGGTGAAGTATCTGCGAGGTGTCGCGAACGTCGCCGTGTTCTGTCTCGCAGCACTGATCGGCCGGACGTTGAGCGAATTGCGTGAGAACAGTACCATGACCGCGCTGCTCCGGCAGGATGCCAGCGCGTCCGAGGCTGTGGTTGCGATGGCGGATTCGCTCGCGGCAATATCTCTCGAGCTCGATCGCCTGCGGGTCTTCGCAGCGTCGCATCCCTCCGTGCTGATACGGTTGGCGGCCGTGGCGGAGTTGTTGGAGCCGATTGGCACGATCGATCGCTTGACTATGCAGGATTCTTCGGCGGAACTGTCGCTGCTCGTTCAGGATGGTGTCGCAACACCCGCGGTATTTGCCTCGCTGGAGTGGGTGCAGGATGCGCGACTTGTCGGAAGCGTGGTGCGTGAGACACCGCCGAGCGATCTGGAGCGAATCACGCTGCGCTTACGTTTTGCACCCGTAAGGAGCGCACCACTCACGCAACCCGCGAATCCCGCGCTCCCGGCCAGCGACGCGTCGAGAAACGCAAAATGAGGACGTCGCCGTGGCGGCTGCGGACCGCCCTGATCATTCTCGTCGCATTGCTGGCTCTGCGTCTCTGGTCTCTGATGGACGGATCTGCAAAGTTGTGGACCGCAAGCCCCCTGTCAGTGCGCGCTCAGCGGCAGGCTCAGGTGTCCCTGATGGCGCGCGGACCTGCGGTTGCGCAGCGGTTGTCATCAGGCCTACTGCTGCTCGGCGAGCATCAGCACCAGTTTCTGCATGCGCTTGCTGGACAGCGACCAGCGGAGACGCTTTCCGGTCTCGTCATCTCGGCTGCTGAGCGCTCGGGTTTTGTGATCGAGTCGGTGACGCCCGGCGATTTGCAACAACTCAATGGCGGGCCTGTTGGTGAGACCGCCAGCGTACTGGTAGGGGGCGTCGGTAGCCTTGCGGAACTCACATGGTGGATTGCCGCGATGGAATCGGGCGCGCCGCGCCTCGGCGTAGCGTCCGTCCAACTGTCTCGGCAGGGCGCCCAGTCGGAAGATGTGCTGCGCGTTCAGGCCACCGTAGTAGCACTGGTTGCGACCATCTCGGATACCGTCGGATCAGTGAGGTCGACTCCGTGAGTGTTCTGCGGATCTTCTCGCTTGCCGTCGGATTGTCCGCCGGCCTGGCGGTCGGCGCCATTCGGAGGGCTGCGCCCCCCGTGCTCGAGGTAGCGGCGCCGGCACTCTCGCTCGGCATAGGAGACACACTGGCGCTCGTCCTTCTTGATTCGCTGGCGGAAGCCATCGTAGATGCTGATCCGTGGGGAACGCGGGGCGACGCAGATCCTTTTGTCGAGGCCATCGAGCAGCCTGAGACGCCTTCGCCTCCCGTTCCGGATCCCTACGTCGTTCGCGGAATCGTTGGTGGCCCGCCATGGACCGCGCTGGTGGACGGCCTTCCCGGAAGCAGTCTGACCCTGGCCGTAGCCGCCGGCGACACAAGTGATACCTGGAGAGTTCTGGCCGTGGCGCGCGATAGCATTGTTGTTCGGACGGCGGGGTCTGTTGTCACGCTTTTCGTCACGAGGTCGTGGAGATAATGCGGCGGATCTGTCTATCTCTGGTGCTGCTCGCAGCCAGCGCGACTCTCATCCAGGCGCAAGACCCGGAGGTGCGCGAGCAACGCGACTCGATTTCGGTGCGGCTTGTAAATGTTGATCTTCGCGCTGCGATACAGGCCCTCGGCCGCTATCTGGATCGACCACTGATGTTCGGATCAATCCCGCCAATCCGATTGTCTTTTGACACGCCAGTGCCCTTACCTCGTTCTGAAGTCTTCGCGCTGATGCGAGGCCTCGCCGACGCGAACGGTCTCGAGATCGCTCTGGATTCGTCGGGCACCTTCTACCGAGTTGCGGAGGTCGCTGGCGCTCAGTCCTCGGCGGCTGGTCGCGCGCGACGTGACCCGTCAGGGACGGACCCCTCGGTGTCCGCTGTCGGTGGCATACAGCTCTTTGTGATTCGCCTGCGGCACGCGCGCGCTGCCGATGTTGCCGCCAGCGTCAATGCACTGTACGGTCGCGCGGCGGCACTCGGCGAACTCGGCTCATCTGCGAGATCTACGTTCGGCACGCTGGATCAGGGGTTGCGACAGAGTACGCTACCAGTATCTGGGCAAGGCGTTGCGGGACAGGGAGTTCCCGAGTCGCCTCAGGGAGCACCCACGTTGCAGGGTCCCGTATCCGGAGTTCCCGACGGTCGTTCTGCCGTGCTGGGTGGCGACGTGACGATCGTTCCGGATGAGCGAACCAATGCCCTGCTGGTCCGCGCCGCGCGAGGCGACTATGACCTCGTAAACGCCGCTGTGCAGCAGCTCGATGTGCGTCCGCTGCAAGTCTTGATCGAAGTGCTCATCGCCGAAGTGCGCAGGGATCGCGATCTGTCGTTCGGACTTTCGACAGCCGTTGCCCAAACGGATCTGCCCGGCAGAGGTGGCGGCACCCTCGGTGGAATGGTCAGCGGTGCTGCCAACGAGGACTTCGTGCTGCGATTGCTCGATTTCACGATCGGAACGGCGCAGCTGAACGCCACCCTGCGAGCGGCAGCGTCGCGGGGCGATGTTCGGATCGTGAGTCGACCAGTGGTGATTGCGACCAACAATGAGCTCTCTGAAATTCTCGTTGGCAGTCAGCGACCCTTCGTCCAAGTACAGCGGTCGCTTCCTACAGACGCACCCAGCAGAGACCAGGTAGTTCAGTACCGAGACGTCGGCACTCGTCTGGTGGTTCGTCCAACGATCAGCGAGGACGGATACGTGATGCTCTCGGTCACGCAGGAAGTGAACGCCGCAACGACAGAAACCGCGTTTGACGCTCCCGTGATCTCCACGCGAAGTGTGCAAACGCAGTTGCTTGTAAAGGATCGGCAAACGGTGGTCCTTGGCGGGTTGATCGACCAACAGCGCGACCAACTGCAGTCCGGCATACCGATTCTCTCATCGATCCCGTGGATTGGTGGACTGTTCGGGCGTACAGTGCGCCGCTCGCGAGAGACAGAGCTGTTCATCTTCATCACGCCGAAAGTCATCCGCGATGACGCTGAAGCCGAGTCGCTCACGCGCCCGTTGCGCGACCGGTCTGGAGTCAAGGAGCCCCGATGAGTGATTCAGCGACTCGCCTGCTCAGGGGCGACAGCCCGGCAATGCTGGCATTGCATCGGTCCATCCTCAAGTTTGGTCCGACCCGCCTGCCGGTGCTGATCGAAGGCGAGACAGGGACGGGCAAGGAGTTGGTTGCACAGGCGTTGCACGTCGCTTCGGGGAATCGAGGGCGCTTCGTCCCGTTCAACGTCTCGGCGATTCCTGAACCCATGTTTGAGAGTACGCTGTTCGGCCATGTCCGCGGAGCTTTCACAGGGGCGACGCACTCGTCCGATGGGTTTCTCGCCGAAGCGGATCGCGGAACCGCATTCTTCGATGAGATTGGAACGATGATTGTCGCGGTTCAATCCAAGCTGCTTCGTGCGCTGGAGACGGGTGCGTTCCGCCCCGTAGGCGCCAATGCGGATCGGCGGAGTTCGTTTCGTATCGTCTCCGCTTCGAACGAGCGACTCGCTGATCGAGTAGCCGACCGCACATTTCGTGCGGACCTCGCGCAACGACTCGCTGGTTGCGTGCTGTGGATACCGCCACTTCGCGAACGACCTGATGATATTGCTCCGCTGGCCGATCATTTTCTTGCGCAGAGCAGCACCAAGCCGATGCGGTTCTCGGCGAGCGCGAAGGAGGCCCTGCGTGGGTACCACTGGCCTGGGAACGTCCGCGAGCTTCGCATGCTCGTCGAGCGGCTCACTGTACTTTCGGACAACGATGTCGTGATCGAACAGGAGGTGGCCGAGGTGCTTCGCGGTGCATTGGGTGCTTCGAGAAGCGCGCCCGGGCCTTTGGGTGCGCGTTCGCGCGAACGCGAGCTCATTCTCGAGACGCTACGAAGCGCCGCCGGTGACACGACGCAGGCTGCGAGCGCGCTCGGGCTTCATCGCTCTACGCTCTATCGTCGCATGGCAGATCTTGGTCTTGATGCATCGGTGCGTCGGGGCCTGCGCTTTGAGCCTGCTTCGGACGTCAGTAGAAGTCAGTAGATCGACGGTTGGGGTCGTCGGAGAGCGGGACGCATCACGCTCTCCGCCTCTGCGCTTGCTCCTTCCCCACGCAGGGGACGAGTGTCTGCATCCCGGCCGACACCTCCCGGTTCCGCTACAACGCCGCCGGGGCGTTGGTGCAAGCTGACAATCGCTGGGCCCGGGTGCGCCGCGACTACACGCC
>JBBSPE010000103.1:0-16270 GCA_038259155.1 Gemmatimonadales bacterium | reverse complement strand
CCGCGTGGCAATGGCGCGCGCATCGTATCCCTGCGATTCCAGCCAGCGCACCACGGGGCCCGTGAATCCGTGGGTAGCCCACACACGCTCTGCGCCCGTTGCAGCAATCGCGCTGAGCAACTGCGGCCAGTCCACGTGATCAGAGAGCACGAAGCCGCGGTCCACACCACGGCGCCGTCGCGCCCCGCGCACCAGCATCCAGCCGCTCGCGAACGCTTCGGCGTGCTTGCCGAATCGCCGCGTCCACGTGGAGCCGCCAGCACTCGGCGGGGCCACGACCATGGCCCGACGCCAAGAGTCGTCCTTCGCATTCACCGTCGCATTGATCGTGTCCGGCATGCGCACGCCCTCGGCGCGATAGAGCGCGGTCATCACGTCCACGGCGCCGTGCACAAGAACAGGGCCGATGGACGGATCGAGTCCGGCGAGCATGCGCTGTGCCTTGCCAAGTGAGTACCCGTACAGCACGGAGGCGAGGCCCTGCTCGGCGTTCTGCGTCCACCACGCGTTGATTTCGCGGAACACCTGATCCTGCGACGGCCAGCGGTACACCGGCAGGCCAAACGTGCACTCGGTGATGAACGTGTGGCAGCGCACCGGCTCCCAGGGCGCGCAGGTGGGGTCGGGGTCGGTTTTGTAGTCGCCCGAGACCACCCACACTTCGCCCTCGTGCTCCACACGTACCTGCGCTGAGCCGAGAATGTGGCCGGCGGGGTGCAGGGAGACTTGTACGCCGCGGTGGGTGACCGTCTGACCGTATGGCACTGATTCCACGCGGTCTGCGTGCGCGCCGAGTCGCTGTCTGGCCAGCGGCGCACAGGAATCGCTCACTAAATAGTGGCCGCAGCCCCAACGCAGGTGGTCGGCGTGCGCGTGCGTGATGACCGCCCGGTCCACCGGCGCCCACGGATCGATGTACAGGTCGGCGGGCTCGCACCAGAGCCCGCGATCGGTAAGGCGCAGCAGCATGACGGCAGAATGTGCGTCTGGCGGTGGACGTAGAGACCGCGTGCCGCTCACGCTGTCACTGTCAGAGAGGTAATATGCCATGCAGCATGCCACGTTCCCCGAATTTCGCTCTCATCCCTCGGCCGCACTTGTTGGCATCGCTGCTGACCGGGTTGCTGCTCTGCACGCAGGTAGCCCAGGCGCAACGTCGCTTCACGGAATCGGCCCGCTGCGCCAGCTCGCAGGAGGCCGCTGGCTGTCTGATCGTGCTGGGTTCCGGCTTTCCGGTGCCCGATCCAGCGCGCATGGGGCCGGCCTACGCACTGGTGTACGGCGACCGTACCTTCCTCTTTGACGCCGGCGCCGGCGCAATGCGCCGAGCCGCTGAGGCCGGGCTGCCGATTGACGGCTTCACGCACGTGTTCCTGACACACCTGCACAGCGACCACACGCTCGGCCTGCCGGACGTGATGCTCACCTCGTGGGTGATGGGCCGACGCGCGCCCATGCCTGTCACAGGGCCGCCAGGTACGGCGCAGATGACCGGACACATTTTGGCTGCCTGGGCCGAGGACATTGCGGTTCGCACGGACGGACAGGAACGCGGACAGCGCGGCGGGGAGCGTGTGCGCGTGCACGAAACCCAAGGTGGCGTGGTGTACGACAGCGCTGGCGTCCGCATTCGCGCACTGCAGGTGCCGCACGGTGAGTGGAAAGTTGCGCTCGCGTATGTAGTCGAGCTACCCACGCGCAAGATCGTGATCAGCGGTGATACTCGCGCGAGTGATGCGCTGGCAGAGGCGGCCAGGAACGCTGATGTACTGGTGCATGAGACGTACCCGGCAATCCGGCTCAAGCCGGAAGATCGTCCCGGCGGAGCTGAGTGGCCGGCTTACATGCGCAGCGTACACACGAGCGATGAAGAAGTGGGTGTGCTCGCGCGTCGTGCCGGCGTGAAGACCTTGGTGTTGTCGCACGTGATCTGGATGGGCGGGACTCCCGCCGAGCTTGAGGCTGGTGTGCGCCGCGGCGGCTACCAGGGTGTCGTGCGCGTGGCGCGCGATCTTGATATTTACTGAGTTTTCTGAGAATTCCTTGTGAAAACATGCGTGAACAACCGATCCGCTGTCCTCGTGCTGCTGGCTTCGCTCGTGAGCGTCGCGTCCTGCGGACCGCGCGACATGCCTGAGCCGGAGGCGGGCGTCGCGCTCACCTTGGCCGACGCGCGTGCTGCGTCGGTGAGTGATCTGCAGTACAACGTCGCGCTCACGCTGCCCGCGGACCGGACTGCGCCGGTCACCGGGACGGTCGCCGCGCGGTTTGCACTCGCTGACGCCGGCCAGCCGCTGGTACTCGACTTTCGCGCGCCGGCCGACCACGTGCTCGGCGTGCAACTGGACGGCGATTCGGTGGCCTACACCGTACCCACGGATCACATCGTGATTCCGGCCAGTGCGCTGTCGGTGGGTGAGCACACGGTCACAGTACGCTTTCGCAGCACCGACGCGGCACTCAATCGTCAGGACGACTTCCTGTACGCGCTGTTTGTTCCTGACCGCGCCTCCACGGCCCTGCCCGTGTTCGAACAGCCCAACCTCAAGGCGCGCTACACGCTGGCGTTGACCATTCCAGCGGAATGGAAAGCGGTGGCCAACGGGGCCATCACGTCGGTGGACAGCAGCGATGCCACGCAGCGTGTGGTGCAGTTTGCGAAGACACAGCCCATCAGCACGTATCTGTTTTCGTTCGCGGCCGGCAAGCTGTTCACGGAGACCGCTGAGCGTGACGGGCGCACCTTCACCATGTACCATCGCGAGACGGATGCGGCCAAGGTTGCACGCAATCGCGAGGCCATTTTCGACCTGCACGCCACGGCGATCAAATGGCTCGAGGACTACACGCAGATCGCGTACCCCTTCGACAAGTTCGACTTCTTTGCCGTGCCGTCGTTTCAGTTCGGCGGCATGGAGCACCCGGGCGCAATCTGGTACCGCGCCAGCTCGCTCTTTCTCGACCCCACGGCTTCACGGACGCAGGAATTGGGACGCGCGAGCCTGATTGCACACGAAACGGCGCATATGTGGTTTGGCGACCTCGTCACCATGCGCTGGTTCAACGACGTGTGGATGAAGGAGGTGTTTGCCAACTTCATGGCGGCCAAGATCGCGGGGCCGGCATTCCCCGATCTCAATCTCAAGCTGCGTTTCTTCCAGGCGCATCTGCCGACCGCATACGGTGTGGACCGGACGGCCGGCGCGAATCCCATTCGGCAGCCGCTGGAGAACCTGCGCGACGCCGGCTCGCTGTACGGTGCGATCATCTACCAGAAGGCACCGGTGGTGATGCAGCAGCTCGAGACGCTCGTGGGCGACACGGTGTTCCGGAACGGGCTGCGCACCTATCTTGATCGCCACCGCTATGGCAACGCGACATGGCCCGATCTGATCGGCATTCTCGACTCGCTCAGCAGCGAGGATCTCACCACGTGGAGCCGCGCGTGGGTGGACGAACCCGGACGGCCGCGCATTGCGGCGCAGTGGGTGGACTCGGGCGTGGTGATCACGCAGACCGACGACAACGGGTCCCGCGGTCTGCGCTGGAATCAGCCTATGATCGTAGCCGTGGGCCGTGGCGATTCGGTGAGCATGTACGGCACGCAGCTGCGCGACCAACAGGCGTTCATTCCGGTGGCCGGGGAGGGAGTGCCGGACTTTATCGTGCCTGGCGCCGACGGCGTGGGCTACGGCCGCTTCGTGCTCGATGCGAACAGCACGCAGGCCCTGCTCAGCCGCGTGAACACGCTCGAGGATCCGATCTTCCGCGCCGTGGCCTGGCAGTCGCTCTGGGAAGAAGTGCTGGATGACTCGCTCTCTCCGCAGGCGTTTCTCGAACAGGCCATCGTCGCGATCAACGGCGAACGCGACGAACTCATCGCGCAGCAGGTGCTGGGGCTCGCTCGCGGCGCGTACTGGCAGTTCCTGCCGGACAGCGCTCGGCGTTCCATAGCGCCGGCCTTCGAAGCGGCACTGTGGCGCGCGCTCGAGGCCGCACCCACACCCGGTCGAAAGGGCTCGTACTTCGGTACCATCGTGGGCGTCACGCTCACCCCCGACGGCATCGCGAAGCTCGAGCGCATCTGGCGAAAGGACGAAACGCCGCGTGGGTTGCCGCTGGTGGAGCAGCAGTACACGAATCTTGCCGAGGCGCTGGCCATTCGCGGCGTGCCGAACGCCGAGGCCATCCTGGACGAACAGGCCACGCGCATCACGAATCCGGACCGGGTGGCCGAGTTCCGTTTCATGCGGCCCGCGCTCAGTCAGAACGTGGCCACGCGCGACTCGCTGTTCCGCACGTTTGCCAACGTGGAGAACAGGCGTCGCGAATCATGGGTGCTGGGTGCGCAGAGCGCGATGCACCATCCGCTGCGCGCGAAGGAATCGCTCCCCATGGTGCGCGCGAGCCTCGATCTGGTGGAAGAGATCCAGCGCACCGGTGACATCTTTTTCCCGTTGTCCTGGTTGAACGCCACACTCGGCGGGCACCAGAGCCGCGAAGCCGCGGATATCGTGCGTCAGTTCCTGGCCGACAACCCCAACCTGCCGCCTCGGCTGCGCGGCAAGGTGCTGCAGGCGGCCGACGACCTCTATCGCGCCGCAGCACGACAGCCGGAGTAGGGGCTCACGGTTCAATGATGGTCACGCCGGCCCGCGGCGCGGTGACCATCGTCGCCAGCGCTTCGGGCGCGTCATCCAGCGGGATTCGCCGCGTGATGAGGCGCGCCGGATCGAGCAGGCCATCGGCCACCATGCGGAGCATGCGCGGGTAGGCGTGCGCCGCCATGCCGTGCGAGCCCACGATCTCGAGTTCACGGGCAATCAACAGGTGCAGCGGCATGTGCGGGTTGGCGTCGTCTCCGGCCAGCAACCCCACCTGCACGTGCCGCCCATTCTTGCGAAGCGATGCCAGCGCCTGTCGCGCCGTGTCGGCCGAGCCCAGCGCCTCGCAGCTCACATCGGCACCGCCACCTGTGATCTCGCGGATCGCCGCTGGAATATCGCCGTGGATGCGCGCATCGAGCACATGCTCGGCGCCTACAGACTGCGCGAGTGCCAGCGCGTCGGCCGAGACATCCACGGCGATCGGTCTTGCTCCGAGCGCACGTGCAATCATGATGGCGGACAGCCCGACACCACCGCAACCAAATACGGCCACCCAGTGGTCAGGCTGCACCGCGCCACGGTCCACGATGGCGCGGAACGCGGTGGCGAAACGGCAGCCCAGTCCGGCGGCGGTGTCGAAGCCCATGCCGTCCGGCAAGGCGATCAGGTTGACGTCAGCGTGACGAATGGCGACGAGCTCCGCGTAGGAGCCCCAGTGCGTGAAGCCAGGCTGCGTTTGTGCGTCGCAGACCTGCCCGTCGCCACGTGCGCAGGATGCACAGGCGCCGCAGGCACAGACGAACGGCACCGTGACACGGTCGCCCACCTGCCATTGCCGCACCTCGGCGCCCACGGCCTGCACGGTGCCGGCAAGCTCATGGCCCGGCACGTGCGGGAAGGTCATGATGTCCGCATCATGCCCCTGCCATCCATGCCAATCACTGCGACACAGTCCGGTGGCGTGCACGCGCACCACCACGCCCTCGGGCGAGGCGACGGGATCGGCAACGGTGTCCACGCGCAGTGGACCTCCAAAGGCATCATAGACGACGGCGCGCATGGATTGGTCGGGTCGGGCGTGGGGAGTGACCGGCAGGCTATCATTGAACATGCGTGCGGGCAGCGTCCACCGTCAGGTGGCGGTGCAGCAGAGCCCGCGCGCTGCCAACCGTTCGCATGCCCGAATCACCCGCTGCCGAGGCCGCATGTCCGCTCAGCTCGACGAACTGCTGGAACTGCTCGATCTCGAACCGCTGGAGGTGAACATCTACCGCGGGCGCAATCGCGACATCGGGTCCACGCGCGTGTTCGGCGGTCAGGTGTTCGCGCAAGCGCTCGTGGCGGCGCGTCGCACGGTGGACGAGCCGCGCGAAGCCCACTCAGTGCACGGCTACTTCATTTTGCCGGGCGATCTCGACGCACCTATCGTGTACTTCGTGGATCGGCTCCGCGACGGCAAGAGCTTCGCCACCCGGCGTGTCACGGCGATCCAGCACGGACAGGCAATCTTCAACCTGTCCGCGTCGTTCCACCGCGACGAAGAGGGACTCGCGCATCAGCCCGCGATGCCGGCGGTACCCGATCCGGAATCGCTGCCAAGCGAACTGACACTGCTGCGCGGCATGGCATCGCTCATCCCGGAGCGCTATCGCGATACGTGGACGCAAGATCGACCGATCGACTTCCGGCCCGTCGATCCCACCGACCCGTTCCATCCCGTGGCGAGTGCCCCCGAACGGCAGCTGTGGTTTCGCGCCGCCGGCACCATGCCCGACGATCCGATTCTGCACCAGGCCGTGCTGGCGTATGCGTCTGATTACAGCCTGCTCACCGCGGCGTTGCTGCCGCACGCGGTTGCCTATCGCGAGCCCACGCTGCAGCTGGCCTCGCTCGATCATGCACTGTGGCTGCACCAACCGTTTCGCGCGGACGAGTGGCTGCTGTAAGTGATTGACAGCCCGCTCGCCCACGGCGCGCGGGGCTTCGCACGGGGCGCCATCTACACGCAGTCCGGTGTGCTGGTGGCCTCGGTGGCGCAGGAAGGCTTGGTCCGGCTGCGCCCGGTCCCCAACGCGGTGCCGTGACCGCGCAGCTCGTGCTCGCTGGACTGGGGCACGCGCACTTGTTCGTGCTGCAGGCACTCGCCGAAGGCCGCATGCCAGCATGTGCCGTGCGGGTGTGCACCGCCGAGTCGCAGCATGTCTACTCCGGTATGGTGCCGGGCTGGCTGGGTGGTCGCTACGCGCTCGACGAGCTCACCATCGACGTGGCCGCGTTGTGCGCGGCGGCCGGCGCGGAGTGGATACCGCACCACGTATCCGGTCTCGACCCGGCGGCGCGCACACTCACGCTTGCCAACGGCGATTCTGTGCCATTCGACGTGTGCTCGTTGGCCGTTGGATCGGTGCCCACGGGCCTTGGGCTTGCCGGCGCGCGCGAGCATGCGCTCCCGCTCAAGCCACTGCGCAACGTGGAACGGCTGCGTGAGCGCGTGGACGCGATGGTCGCGGGCGGACGGGGATCAATCACTGTTGTGGGCGGCGGACTCGCCGGGGTTGAGATCGCGCTTGGCGTGCGCGCACGAGATCGGTCGCGCAAGCTCGCCGTGTCCATTGTGAGCCGAGACGACACGCTGGCACCCGGGCGGTCGCAATCACTCGGCCGCGCGATGGCCCGAGCCTGCGCGCAGCAGGGCGTGCGGTTCGTGCTGGGCGCCGGTGTGCGCGAAGTGTCCGGTGCGCACGTCACGCTTGCCGACGGCGCGCGCGTCACGAGCGACGTCACCGTGTGGGCGACCGGTCCCAGTGCGCAGGCGTGGTTGTCAACGAGCGGCTTGACCGTGGACGACCGTGGGTTTGTGCTGGTGGACGATTACCTGCGCTCGGTAGCGGCCGCGCACGTGTTCGCGGCCGGTGACTGCGCGACGCTCGCGTCGGCACCCCAGACGCCCAAGGCCGGGGTGTATGCCGTGCGCATGGGACCGCTGCTCGCGCGCGGACTGGCGGCGGCGATTCAGGGACACCAGCCACCACAAGCATTCGTTCCGCAAGGCGAGTGGCTCTCACTCGTGAACACGGGCGATGGAGCGGCGCTCGCGAGCTACGGACCGTTCACGCTGCGTGGCCGTTGGGCCATGTGGCTCAAGGATATGATCGACCGCCGGTTCATCAGTCGATTTTCGGCGGTCGCTCGTCGTCGCCGCGCCGACGTGTCGCAATGAAAATGGCGCCCTCACGCGCGCGCGCACCGTACTGCATGGCTGCCTGTGTGGCCGTGAGGAACGCGATGAAGTGCACATCGGTTGGGGACACGAAGGCGTCGGGGCCCACCACTTGTCCGTCCACCACGAGCGTGAGACACGCATTGCTGCGCGCGTAGCGATAGCAGCCCACTGCGCCACGCGGCGGCCGCACACCCGGTATCGGATTGCGACGCAATAAATCGCCGAGTGTGGACACGACCGAACGGTCGTCCACGAGCCGGTAGGGCTCGATCACGCGCCATCCGCTGCGTTTGGCCGATTGCAGCTGGAGGCCGTTGAAGTTGCGTGTGGGTTCCACCGTGGAGACCACGCGCAGCGTAGCCAAGGTCACGCCAATGACGGGTGCGGAGAGATCGACCCGAAGGGTATCGGCATCTGCTGGATTGTCGAGCAGGGCGGTGATCGTGGGCTCCACGCCCAGCTTGCGCACCAGAAATCGCAGCTTGGCCACATGCTGTCCGTCCATGCGGAATCCGCCGAGCTCATCGCTGCGGGTCTCGTCCACCGTGACGCCAGATGAATCAGTGAGCGTGATGGTGACGCCGGCGATGATGCTCTTCGTGCCGGACTCCCGCACGGTCCCGGTGATCACCTGCCCCCCAAGCGCGGTGGCGAGGCATGCAATAAGTGCGAGGGGGGCCAAGACACCCTGCAGAGCGCCTTGCATGTCAGGGCTGCGTCTCGTCCAGCAGCGGGGCGTGCACAACGGCGAGTTGCAGGACGTTGGCGTCCTCGTTCGCGGAGAGTCGAGCCGGCGAGACCTGCTACGGTTTGCGTTCATCATCGCCAGCCCTTCTGGTCGCGACGTAGAGTGCGCCCTCCCGGGCTCGCGCGCCGTACAGCATGAGTGCACTGTTCGCGGAGATGTAGGCCACGAAGTACACGTTGCGGGGATTCACGTAGGCGTAGGGATCGAGAATCAGCCCGTCGACCACGATCGTGAGGCAGCGACGATTGCGCGCGTTGGTGAAGCAGTCACCGTCGCGGGCGGGAAACTTCACCCCGGACAACGGAACGCGCCGCAGCAGATGCTCGAAGCTCGACGCCGTCTCGCGTTCGCTGGCCACCCGCCACGGCTCGGCAATCTGCCATCCACTCTCCCTGGCATTGTCGAGCTGGCGATCGTTGAACGTGATCCGACGTGCCTTCTCACGAACTGTGACCGTCGCGAGCGTGGCTCCCACGATCGGCGCCACGAGCGCAACTTCAACCGTGTCGGCGGTCTCTGGCAGCGCGTAGTAGTCGGAATAGGACGGCTGCGCACCGATCTTGCGCACCACAAACCGAAGTGCGGACGCCCGCTGACCGTCGGTGGTGAACTCGCCCTTCGCGCCCGTGCGCAGTTCGGCCAGGATCACCCCGGTGCTGTCCTGCATACTGATGTTCACATCGGCCAGGGGCATCCCGGACGCTGAGTCGGTCACGGTGCCCAAAATGATCTGCGCGCCCAAGGGTGCGGCGCACATGAGCATGGCACACAACAAGAACAGGCGATTCATTCAAACCTCTTGTCCGCTAGTGGCGCAAGTTTCCGCGAATGCCGGCGCCATCAGTCCTTCGCGAGATCGTCCGTGCGGGTCCTGTCGCGCCCGGATGTCATTCACCATCTCGAGTGCCGACTGCGTTACCGGCGGCAGCGCGAGTGGGGAGCGTCCGAGCGGTGTGACGCGTTCTCCCCATCGCACCAACAATGAACAGTACGTGAGCCCGCCCCCGAACGCCGGCATCAGCAGCGTCGCGCCCGGCGTCACGCGACCGGTCTCGAGCGCCTCCACCAATGCCACCGGTACGGTGGCCGCACTCATATTGCCGTACTTTTGCACCGTGACAATCACTTTCTCCATGGGCACTCCGGCGTACTTGGCCACCGATTCAATAATGCGCAGGTTGGCCTGATGTGGCACCACCAGGTCAACCTGCTCGGCAGTGACGCCGCACTGTTCCATCACTCGGCGCGATGCGTCGGCCATCGCATGCACGGCACGTTTGAAGATCACCGGGCCGTCAAAATCCCAGATTGTGTCGCCGAACGTCACGTTCTGTAGCGCATACGAACACCCGAAGCCGCGCACTCGCAGCGTCTGGCGCGCCTCGGCGTCGCAGCCGAGCACGCTGCCCATCACGCCCTCCTCACGGTCGGAGGCCTGGAGCACCACAGCCGCCGCGCCGTCTCCGAACAGCACCGCGACATTACGGTTGCTCCAATCCATGTACCGGCTGATGAGCTCAACGCCAATGACCACGGCGTTCCGGATCACGCCGGTACGAATCATCGCGGTGGCGGTGGTGAGGCCGTAACAGAAGCTGGTGCAGGCCGTATTGAGGTCGATTGACGCGGCGCGTTTGGCGCCGAGAGCGACCTGCACGCCCGAAGCCGAGTTGGGCACCTGCTCATCATTGGAGACACCGCCGTAAATGATGAGGTCCACATCGGCAGCGTCGAGGCCAGCACAGGCGAGCGCGCGCGATGCGGCCACCGTGGAGAGCTCAATCGCACCCACGTGCGAAATCCGGCGCTCGCGCATGCCGGTACGACTCGTGATCCACTCGTCCGACGTGTCGAGAAACGTGGACAGGTCGTGATTGGAAAGCGTTGCCGGCGGCATGCAAGCGCCCCAGCCGGTGATCGCGGCGTACGTCATGGAATCGCGGGGGAAACAGGAGGGACATGAAACATGTGTTCGTGCCCACACCCGGCGCGAGGGGGGTGGACGAACCGAGGGACGAGCCGACGGATCTGGCGGGTGGATCGGCACGCGCAGCGCGCGCCAGCGTACGGTTGGCGGGGCGCCGTCAGCGTGGTCGATCGACGCTCACCAGCCGCGGCAGCGCCACCCAGTAGTCCAGATCGAGCACCACACTGGCGTGGTACGAGCCATCGGCTTCGATGCCGGTAAAACTGCCGGCCACCTGGTCCTTGAGCGCCACCGTGCGCAGGCGAAGTACGCCGATGTCTTCGCGCCCGGCGAGGACGTGCTGCTCAAGCACCTCCGACCACGCATAGATGGTATCGCCCGCGAAACTGGGGTTCACATGACGGCCACCGTTGATTCCCACCACGGCAAAGGCGTTCTCGAGGCCATTGAAGGAGAGTGCGCGAGCCATGCTGATGATGTGGCCGCCATACACGATGCGCCGCCCAAAGCGGCCGGCGCGCTCTGCATGCTGGTTGAAGTGTACGCGCGCCGTGTTCTGGTAGAGCCGGGCGGCGAGCATATGCTCGGCTTCTTCAATGGTGAGTCCGTCCACGTGGTCAATTCGCTCGCCCACGCGGTAGTCCTCCCACACGAAGCGACTGCCGGCCAGCGCACGATTGTAGGCGCCGGGCGGGATGTGCCAGGGAATGTGCAGCGAATCCGGCGCGACCACATCAGGGAGGGCAGGCACGACCGTTTCGGGAGCCGGCGCGGTGATATCGCGCTTGTGCACCATGACCCAGCGCACATACTCCGCGACCATGTCGCCGCGCTGGTTCTCGCCGCGCGAGCGCACGTACACCACACCCGTTTTTCCGCTGCTGTTCTCCTTCACGCCCAGCACCGTGCTCACCGTGCGCAGCGTGTCACCCGCATACACCGGCGCACCAAAGCGCGCGTCGGCGTATCCGAGATTGGCGATCGCGTTCAGCGAAACATCCGGCACCGTTTTCCCGAATACGATATGAAACACGAGCAGCGCATCGAGCGGCGCTTCCGGGAGGCCCACCGTAAGCGCGAACGGCGACGAGGCATTCACCGCCACGCGGCCGCCGTAGAGCGCGGTGTACAGCGAGACATCACCCGCAGTCACCGTGCGCGGCGTGGCGTGCACGAGGTGCTGCCCCTCGTGAAAATCCTCGAAATAGTTGCCGCCCTGCGTCTTGGTGCTCATCAGAAACCGTACGCCACCGCGAGCTCGGGGTCCTTTTGCGCCACGAGCCGTGCGAGGTCCACCATCACACGGGCCTGCTTCCAGGTGGCGTCATCCTGCATTTTGCCGTCGATCATGGCCACGCCGCTGCCATCGGGCATGGCCTCGAGAATGCGCTTGGCGAACAGCACCTCCTCAACGTCGGGGCTGAACACACGCCGCGCGATGGCAATCTGATTGGGCGCGAGCGACCACGCGCCGGTGCACCCCATCACGAACACGCTCTTGAACTGGGCCTCGCAGCCCGCCTCGTCGCGAATGTCACCAAAAGGCCCGTAGAACGCACGCAGTCCGTGCGAGGCGCAGGCGTCAACCATGCGCGCGACGGTGTAGTGCCAGAGATCCTGCTGCACCGCGGTGCGCGTGCTGTCGTCACCTGCCGGATCCGCCAGCACCGCGTAGGACGGATGCCCGCCACCCACCCGCGTGGTCTTCATGCCGCGCGATGCTGCGAGATCGGCTGGACCGAGGCTCATGCCGTGCATGCGCGGACTTGCCCCCGCGATCTCGTTCACGTTCTTCACGCCCTCTGCGGTTTCAAGCAGTGCGTGCAGCAGGATGGGCCGAGTGACGTGATACCGGGCTTCAAGCAGCGCGAGATATTGGTCCACGAAATGAATGTCCCATACGCCTTCCACCTTCGGGATCATGATCACGTCAACGGCGTTGCCCGCCTCGCGCACAATCTGCTCGAGATCATCGAGAAACCATGGCGAGTTGATGCAGTTCACGCGCACCCACAACGCGGTGCTGCCAAAGTCGTTGGCGTTGGCCACCTCAATGAAACCGGCACGTGCCGCCTCCTTGTCCTCCACCGGGATGGCGTCTTCGAGATTGCCGCACAGCACGTCCACCTGCGCCAGCATGTCCGGCACACGCGCCCTGATCTTGGCAATATGTGGTGGGAAGAAGTGGATCATGCGCTCGGGGCGCACAGGGAGCGCGCGCAACGGCGCGGGTGCCCCGATGGCGAGCGGCTTGTAGAAGTTCACGGGAAGCTTCACGCGCAACGGACTCCTGACAGGGGAGAGAACATCTTCATGTTTCGGGACCGGCCACAACACCAGCGTCATGCAATGCACCGATTTCTGCTTCCGATAACCCGAGCACATCGAGCAGCACTTCATCCGTGTGCTGCCCCAGATGCGGTGCCGGCGCAACCGATTGGCGCGGCACGGCTCCGAATGTCATCGGTGTACCGGCGCCGAGCATGGGCCCAATGCCCGGCTGCTCCACCGTTTCGAACATGGGGTTCTGCATCGACAAATCGGGATCGTCGCGCAACGCCTCACGCACCGTACGATACGGCGCCCACGTGACCCGATGCTCCGTGAATGCGTGCGAAATCTCGGCCAGCGTGCGATCGCCAAACCACGGCTCCAGCAGCGCGGCAATATCCTCGCGGGCGCGAAACCGATCGCCCTCGCGCTTGAGGTCGAGCCCCAACATCGCCCCGAGCGCGGTCATGGCGCTTCCGGTATCCGTGGCGGAGCACAGCGTCATCCACTGCGAGTCGGTGAGCCCCACCACCATCACGCGCTCGCCATCACGCGTGGTGAAATCGCGGCCGAAGGCGCCGTACAGGTAGTTGCCGTAGCGCGGACGGTCGCTGTCCGTTCGCTGTGCCTCGGCGACAAATCCCAGGTGCGCGAGCATGGCGAGCCCCACATCCTTGAGCGCGAGCGATACGAACTGCCCAGCGCCGCTGCGCGTACGGTGGCGCTCGGCCGCCAAGATGGCCAGCGCGATCTGATGGCCCGCGATGGCGTCCCAGGCAGGAAACACATGGTTGACCGGCTCACTGTTCACGCCTCCCGTGAGCTGCGGGAATCCGAGCTGCGGGTTCACCGTGTAGTCCACTTCGGACCCACCATCGCGCCGACCGGTGAGGTTCACCATGATGAGATCGTCGCGATGTGCACGCAGTCGATCGTACGACAGCCAGCCGCGGGCCGGGAAGTTGGTGGAGAGGATACCGGCGTCCGCGCCGGGCGCGGTGATCACCTGCGTGAGCAGTTCCTGGCCGCGTGGATTGCGCAGATCCACCGCAATCGAGCGTTTGCCCCTGTTGAGCCCGGCCCAGAACAGGCTGTGGGTGCCGTCCACCGTGAGTGGCCACCGATGGTAGTCGAGGCCACCGCCGATGGGATCGAACCGGATCACGTCGGCGCCGAGCTGCGCGAGCGTCATGCCACCAAGGGGGGCAGCGACGAAGGCAGAGCCTTCGACGACGCGCAGGCCGTGCAACAAACCGGGCGCAGCCGGTGGCATTTGTTTGGTCATCTCAAATCACACGTTGCGCACGAAGTGCCGCAATCTGTGCATCGCTCTTGCCAAGGATGTCGCGGAGCACTTCGTCGGTGTGCTGGCCGAGCGTGGGGCCGAGGCTTCGAATCGAGCCGGGCGTCTCGGACAGCTTGGGCACCGTGCGCGGAATGACCATTGTTTCACCGGTGCTCTCGTCATCAATGGCCACCAGATTGCGACGCGCGTGAAACTGCCGGTCCCCAAAGATGTCGGCGATGTTGTTGAGCGGTCCGGCGGGCGTGTCGGTGGCGTAGCAGCGGCTCAGCGCTTCTTCTCGGGTGAGCGAGCCACACCAGTCGCGCACGATCTCATTCACCGACGCAGAGTGCGCCAGCCGCACCTTCTGCTCGCCGTACGTGCTGGTGGACGCCAGTTCCGGACGGCCCATGGCCGCGGCCAGCCGCGCAAAGAGCTTGTCGGTGGCACAGGAGATCGCGATCCACTTGCCGTCCTTGGTGGCGAAGTGACCGTGCGGGCAGGCGAAGTCATTGTGGGACGACCCCATGCGCTCGCGCACCGTGCCGTTCATGCTATACGCCGGTGCGAGTTCCTCGGTTGCGCGAAACACCGATTCATACAAGGCCGCGTCCACATACTGTCCTTCGCCCGTGCGGTCGCGATGGCGAAGCGCCATGAGCACGCCAATGCAGCCGTAAAGGCCGGTCATGTAGTCGCCGAGCGTGGTGGAACCCGGCGTGACGGGTGTGCCCTTGGGCATGCCCGCCAGGTAGGCAATGCCGCCCACGGCGTGGGCCACCCGCGCGAAGCCCGGCCGGTCCTTGTACGGCCCGGTCTGTCCGTATCCGGTCACGCGGAGCATGACCAGGCGCGGGTTGAGGGCGTGCAGCACATCCCAGCCCAGCCCCCACTTCTCGAGTGTGCCCGTGCGAAAGTTCTCGCACAGCACGTCGGTCTTCGTGATGAGATCCTTGAAGAGCGCCACGCCGTCGGGATGCCGCAGGTCAATGGTGACCGACCGTTTGTTGCGGGCCTCGCTCATCCAGGTGAGGGTGTCGCCGCGCTGTGACGGTGTGCCAAAGCGGCGCAAGCCGTCGCCGCCCAACGGATGCTCCACCTTGAGCACGTCCGCGCCGAATTCGCCCAGCATGGTGGCGCAGAAGGGTGCGGCGATGATGGTGGCCACATCGAGCACGCGAATGCCGTGCAGCGGCAGCGCCGACGTGTCGCTGGACTCGCGGGTCATATGATGTGCTCCTCACGAAGACGCGCGATCTCCGACGCCGCGAGCCCCAACAGATCGCGCATGATCTCGTCGGTGGCGTTGCCCAGCGTGGGGCCCAGCGAGGTCACGTGCCCGGGTGTGCGCGAAAGTCGCGGAATCACGCCGGGCACCACGAGATCGGCAATGCCCTCGTCTGACAGATGTACGAGGTTCTCACGCGCGATGAACTGTTCATCCTCGAAAATATCCGCGATGCTGTTCACCTTGCCCACAGGCACCTCCTGCGCCAGGCATCTGTCGAGCGCTTCATCCCGCGTGAGCGACGCCACCCACTCCACGACCAGCGTGTTCACGCGGTCGCGATCGGCGAGACGTTTGCGCTGATCGCCGTACAGATTGCTCGAGGAGAGATGCGGCTGCCCCATCGCGACTGCGAGGCGCTCGAACATCTTGTCGGTAGTGCACGCGATCGCGATCCACTTGTCGTCGCTGGTGCGGAAGTGGCCGTGTGGCACCGCTACAAAGCTGCCGCTCCCCTCGCGCTCCCGAATTTTACCGGAGGTGCCGTAGGCGGTGGCGATCTCCTCCAACACGCGGAACACCGCTTCATAAATGCCCACGTCAATCATCTGTCCGCGGCCCGTGGCTTCCTGATGGCGCAGCGCGATGAGCACGCCGATGGCACCGAACAGGCTCGCGATGTAGTCGCCGATGGGCACCGTGCCGGGCAACACCGGCGTCTCGCCCGGAAACCCGGACAGGTAGTTGAGACCACCGAACGCCTGCGCGATGTGCGCAAAACCCGAGCGACGCCGATAGGGACCGGTCTGGCCGTACCCAGACACGCGCAGCATCACCAGTCGCGGATTTGCCGCGTGAATCTCATCCCAGCCCAGCCCCCACTCTTCCATGGTACCCGGCCGGAAGTTCTCGACCAGCACATCACACTTCTTCACCAGCGCCAGGAACAGCGCCACACCCTCCGGCTGCCGGAGGTCAATG
>JBBSPE010000102.1:0-16318 GCA_038259155.1 Gemmatimonadales bacterium | reverse complement strand
TTGCATCCGTCGCGGCGATCTGTTGCGCTGAGGCGTGGACGGGGACCGCGATGAGCAGGCAGGCGAGACCAAAGGACGCTGCCGGTCGTACACGCTGGAGTCCGTTGGAGATCATCGAGAAATCCTCGCTGTCGCCGCTCTCGGCGTCAAGGCAGAAAGTGCGTCTCGGCACCACCATTTTCAGGCTTTGTCAATTTGGCGTCGACCACGCGCTGGCACTCCCGGATGTGGTGTCGCGGGTGTGAGCAGCTGCGGGCTTGCACGGCAGCGCGCATGACCGTGGTGCGGGCCAGCGCATGTTCGCCCCTTGCGCAACATCCTCCGCCGAGCCGAACGTATGGCCATGCCGATCTCCGTGACCGTTCCGCCGCGATCTCTCTGGACCGTGGCCGATCTTGAGCAGTTGCCCGACGACGGCAACCGCTACGAGATCCTGCACGGCGAGCTGCTGGTGACGTCGCTGCCCTCGGCAGACCATCAGCGGGCAGCACTCGCGCTCGCCGCGACGCTGTTCAACTGGTGCAGCGCGCACACCCAATGGACGTGCATGGCACCGGGCGGCGTGCCGCTGGACAATACGTCGTGGCTGGCGCCTGACATCGCCGTGTATCCGGTTCCTCCTCAGGTGCGCGGACTCTCGTGGCGAGAACTGCCGCCGCCCGTGTTGGTGATCGAGATCATCAGCCCCTCCACCGCCAAGATCGACCGCCACCGCAAGCGTCCCGCATACCTCGCGAACGGTGTCGACGAAGTGTGGCTCGTGGACATCGACACGCGCACGATCGAGCGCTGGACTGCAGCGTCGGAGTTTCCTGAGCCACAGCAGGGTTCGATCACGTGGGCGCCAACGGATGCAGTACCTTCGCTCGTGATTGAGGCAGACGCGCTGTTCGGGCGGCGTGTATAGGGCGTATGGATCTGGCCGGGCAAGCGCTGGCCCTGGTGCACGGACGGCACCATCGCCTCTCGGTCACGGCGCCCGCGCCCGAAACCGCTCAGCTGCAGGCGCCGAGCCGCGCCTGTCCACGCGGCTGCCCACGCGTCCGCTGCGCGCCAGCTCGAGTATGCGACGCGCAATCTGCGTGGACGCGTGCGGCTGAGCCAGGGCACGTGCCGCCAAAGCCATCTGGTTCCGTCGTTCTTCTCCGCCAGGCGTCACAAACCACGATCGCAGCGCGGCCACGACCTGACTGGTGGATGGCGCCCACACGCCCGCACCGCCCTCTCGCACGTGGGCAATGTTGCCCGTCTCCTGCCCGGGGATGGCACTGTGCAGCACCATGGGACAGCCAGCCGCACACGCTTCGCTGATGGTGCCCGGGCCGGCCTTGGACACAACGGCTGACGCCGCGCGCAACATCTCGCCCAGATTCTGCACAAAACCGTAGACGTGCACCGTGCCGGTCCAGCGCATGGCACGCAGCTGTCCGGCCAGCGCGACATTGCGTCCGGCCACCACCGCGATATCGCAGCCCAGCGACGCCTGATCGATCGCCTCGGCCAGTGCGGCGAGCGGTCCGACGCCGTCCCCGCCCCCGATGAGCAGGACGGTGGGCCGATGGGTGCTCCAGCCGAGCTGCGCCCGCAGGCGGTCGCGATCACCGGGCTGCGCCACGAAGCTCGCGTCAACCGGCACACCGAGTACGGCGGTCCGGCTGGCCACTACACCGCAGGCAATTGCGCGACGCTGCGCGGCAATGCTGGGCACGATCACGACGTCTGCACGACGGTCATACCATGACGAGTGTCCGCTCACCAGGTCCGTCACCACGACCATGATCGGCGTGTCGCGAAAGGCACGTCGCAGCGGGGTGGTGAGCAGTGGATGTGTGCAGACAATGACGTCAGGCGACTCGCCGTCGCTCAGCGCAGAGAACGTGGACCGGAGCGCCGGCCACGCGATCGCCTGCAGGGTGGCCGTGCGCAGCCTGGTATCGGTGAGGCGGAAACCGGTCTTCCACAGCCACGACGCGTGGTCAACAACCTGCGGATACGCGCTCCCCAATCGATCGAACGGCCACCGATGGCTGCGCGTGTACGGATCCACGAGCGAAGACCGCGCCTGCGGTGCCAGTTCGTGCAGCACACGCTGGAGCGCCGTCGCGGCAGAACGGTGTCCGCCACCGGTATCGGAGAACGCAAACATCACCTGTGTCACACTCCGCCTCCTGTACGTGATCGGCTGCCGTTGTGCAAAGGGATCTAACGATCACGTGGGCGCGATGGGTGGCCCGTCGCACATTCCTCACAACATCGTGACCTCACGGCGACGGGGCATGTATTGCCCTGTGGCATGACCACGGTAACCTCATGGTCGACACGAGGGTTTGCTGCGTTGCACACACACTGGTGTGCGAACTCGCCAACGAGGCTTGCATGTCGCCAATTTTGACCTTTCTGGACGCAAACGATCGCGCGCTCTATCAGGTCATGCTGCTCGCCCGTGAGTCGCGCGCCTCCACTCGGCGCTGGTGGATGGCGCTGACGCACGCGGGCGGCGCTCGGTTCACGGTCATGCTCATCCTCCTTCCGCTGCTGTTCGGTGAGGGCGACATGCGATACGTCGGCACCGTCGGCGCGTGGACCCTCGCCCTCTCGCACCTCATGGTGCAGGTGGCCAAGCGCACAGCCACGCGCCCGCGGCCCACCGCTCGTGAAGGCATCTCATGGTACGTGCCCTGTCCTGACGCCTTTTCGTTTCCCTCAGGACACGCCTGTGCGGCAATGTCGGTCGCGATCAGCTACGCGATGGCGTTTCCGGCGATCGCCTGGCCGGCGGTGACGCTGGCCGTGTTGGTTGGACTGAGCCGTGTGCGGTTGGGTGTGCACTATCCAGGCGATGTCGTGGCCGGGCAGTTGCTCGCCATTGCAACGGCGCTGATGGTGCGTGCGTGGCTGTAGCCCTCGAACGCCTCGCCATCTTTACGGATACGTGGATACCGCAGGTCAACGGTGTCTCCCGCACGCTCGCGCGGCTGGTGCACGAGTGTGAGCGACGCGGCATTGAAACGCTCGTGGTCACGCCCGATGATGGATCAGCATTTGCGGCGGGTGTCACGCGCTGGCCCGCGCGTCCGTTCTGGGCCTACCCGCAGCTCGCGATGGCGACGCCGTCCGGCTCCCGTGCGCGCACGGCGCTGCAACAGTTCCAGCCCACTTTGGTGCACGTGGCCACACCGTTTGGTGTTGGACTGTCAGGACGTCACGCAGCCCGCACACTTGGCATTCCGCTGGTGACTTCGTTTCACACACACTTCACGGCCTACCTTCGACACTACGCCCTGCAGCGCCTGGACGCGATCTCATGGCCCTTTCTGCGCTGGTTCCACAACGGTGGCGCGCGAACACTGGTGCCCACGTCCATCGTTGCGCGCGAACTGGCCGGTCAGGGATTCGGCGGACTTCGCGTGTGGGGTCGCGGCATTGACGCTGTACGCTTCTCCCCGGCGCACCGTTCGTCGGCGCTGCGCGCGCGCATCGGGTGCAGTGACGACTGCCTGCTTGTTGGATACGTGGGGCGTCTCGCGCCGGAAAAGGGTATTGACGTCGCAATGGCGGCAATGGCGCCGTTGCTCAAGGCGCATCCCGACCGATTGCGCTTCGTGCTGGTGGGTGATGGTCCTTCGGAGGAGCGCCTGCGTGTTGCCGCGCCGCCGGGTGTGACGTTCCTGGGTCGTCAGGAGGGCGACGCACTCTCCGCCTGGTACGCGTCCATGGACGTCTTCGTGCTGCCGTCCACCACAGAAACGTTCGGAAACGTGGTGCTTGAAGCGATGGCGTCTGGCGTGGCGGTGGTCTCGCACGCCGAGGGAGCGACCACCGAGTTTGCACACGAGGGCACCTCGCTGCCAGTGAACGTGACGAGTGCGTCGGCGATCTCGGAAGCAATCCTGAGGCTGCTGCAGGACAGTGATACACGGCGGCGGCTTGCTCTGGCCGGACGCGAGGAAGCCCTCCGACGCGGGTGGCCGCAGGTGTGGGATCAACTCTTCACGGACTACGCCGATGTACTCGGCAGGCAGGGCCGCAGTGAGCGGCTGCACAAGATCGCGTGAGCACGCGCCTCTGAGGCGCGCACCCTCCTCACGTTCAAGGCCCGCGCAGCGCTGAAACCAGGCGCATGGAGTGAGGCGCACTTGCCCCGACCCTCGCCCAACGGGTACCCTCAGGGTTGCAGCAGCTCCCTCCCGCACCCCTTTCCGCCCACCCGCTCATGTCATGACCCGACTATTGGCCCTCGGGCTCATGGTCTCCGCTAGCATAGCGCAGGCCCAGTCTCCCGCCTACTTGACCCAGGACGCGCTCACTCGAGAGCTCCGCGCGCTGGTGTCGAGTTCCCCCGCCGCTACCATGACGTCGCTCACGAAGACCATTGGTGGTCGAGACGTGTGGGTGGTGCAGATCGCGAACCCGGGTGGTATGCCGGTGAACGACCGTCCCGCCGTGCTCATGGTCGCCAACCTGGAAGGCGATCATCTGGTGGGCAGTTCGCACGCGCTCGAGACGGTGCGCTACGTGCTCGCCAACGCGACCACGCCCGCGGTCAAGCAGATGCTCGACAAGCAGGTGGTCTACATCTTTCCGCGCCTCAATCCGGATGGCGCCGAGTTGGCGTTTGGCTCAGTGAAAGCGGGGCAGAAGGGAAACCTGCGCCCGTACGACAACGACAACGACGGGCGCATTGATGAGGACGCACCCGAAGATCTGAACGGCGACGGCGTGATATCGGTGATGCGCGTGAAGGATCCACGCGGTGCCTACATGATTGACCCGGCAGACCCGCGTGCCATGAAGAAGGCCGACGTGGCCAAGGGTGAAGTGGGCGGCTACACGCTGTACTGGGAAGGCGTGGACTCCGACGGCGATGGCTTCCTGAATGAAGACGGCCCGGGCGGCGTGGACCTGAACCGCAACTTCCAGCACGACTATCCGTACTTCGAAGTGGACGCCGGTCCGCACATGGTGAGCGAGAAGGAAAGCCGTGCTCTGATGGACTTCATGATTGCGCACCGGAACATTGGTGCCATTGTCACCTACGGGCATAGCGACAATCTCGTGGTTCCGCCAAACGCCACGGGCCGGCTCGCCGAGCCGACCATGATGAGCCTGAGCGGGTTCGCCGACGCGACAAACGACAAGATGTCCGAAGTGGGCGTGCTCGCGTCGCCGCAGCTGCCGTTTGGCGCGATTACGCGCACGCGAGGCGCACAAGCTGGTGCCGACAACAATCCCGCGTCAGGACGACGCCCGGACACCACGGTGAATCGCGGTGATCTCGAGTATTTCAAGGCGGTCTCCGAAGCGTACAAAACGATCACCGGATTCAAGACGGTGCCGGCCATGCGTCGTCCGCACGGCGCGTTTTTCCAGTACGGCTACTTCCAGTTCGGCGTCCCGTCCTTCACGACTCCGGGTTGGGCGCCCACAGCGGGCGCAACAGCGGCTGCGGGTGCGCCTTCCGAGGCAGCTGCCGCCGCACCGGCCTCCACACCCGCCCTCACGGGTGATGCCGCCATCCTGAAGACGCTCGACGGCGCCGGCCTCGACGCCTTCGTCGCGTGGACCCCGTTCACACACCCGGAACTCGGCGCACTGGAAATCGGCGGATTCAAGCCATACGCCAGTGTCAATCCAGCTGCCGCAGACCTCGCGACGCTCGGACAGAAGCAGGGCGAGTTTTTGGTGAAGCTCGCGTCCATGTTGCCGAGTGTGCACATCGCGAAGACGGAAGTGGTGGCGCATGGAGGCGGCATTTTCACCGTTGTCGCCGAAATCGAGAACACGGGCTTCTTTTCGACGTCCACGCTGCACGGTGTGTCGTCGCGATCGGTCAACGCGACGCTGGTGCAGATTGATGTGCCGGCCGAAAGCATCGTGACGGGCGCGGAGAAGTCGGTGCGTGTGCGCAACCTCAGCGGGTCGAACTCACGCGAGCGCATCACCTGGGTGATTCGCGGCAAACCAAACGCGTCCATCGGCATCAGCGTCCTTGCACAAAAGGGAGGCACGGATAGCGCGACCGTGATCCTCAAATGAAGGAACTCATCACCATGCAGAACTGCCTCCACCACATGACTCGCAACGCCCGACTCTCCGCGCTGCTCTGCGCCGCGCTCCTGCTCGGCGTTGCCAACGTCGCGAGCGCGCAGTCCACCGGTTCGCCGGTTGCGGCGCGCGGATCCGATCCGGAGCACAAGCTCAATCTCACGTGGGATCGCTGGCTCGATCACACCGAGATGAGCGAGCGCATGCAGCTCATGCAGAAGACGTGGCCCGACAAGCTCAAGCTGGAGTCACTGGGCAAGAGCTTTGGCGGCCGCGACCTGTGGATGATGACCGTGAACAACCCCGCCACAGGTCCGGAAGCCAACAAGGCCGGTATGTACATCGAGGCCAACGTGCACGGCAACGAGATTCAGGGCACGGAAGTGTCGCTGTACACGATCTGGTACCTCATGGAGAACTACGATCGCATTCCCACCATCAAGCGACTCGTGGACGAGCGTGTGTTCTACATCGTGCCCACGGTGAATCCTGACGGACGCGATTTCTTTCTGCACGGCACCGGTTCGGGCGCGCGCACAGGTCACGTGCCCGTGGACAGTGACGGCGACGGAAAGTTTGACGAAGACGGACCGGACGACCTGAATGGCAACGGTGTCATTGAGACCATCCGCAAGTACGTGCCGGGGCAGGGCACGCACCGTCTGAGCACGGCTGACAAGCGCATCCTCGAGGTTGTACCTGCCGGTGAGAAGGGCGACTGGGTGATTCTCGGTCGCGAAGGTCTCGACAATGACGGCGACGGCTTGATTGACGAAGACCCACCGGGTGGATACGACGGCAACCGCAACTATGGGTCGGACTGGCAGCCGAACTACGTGCAGGGCGGCTCCATGGACTATCCGTTCCAGCTGCCCGAGTCGCGCGCGACCAACGATTTCTGGATGTCACATCCGAACGTGGCGGGCATGCAGACCTTCCACAACTCCGGCGGCATGATCCTGCGTCCGCCCGGCTCGGCGTGGTACGGCGACTATCCAGCGGCTGACATTCGCGCGTACGATGAGATCGCCGAGATGGGTGAGCGCATGCTGCCGTACTACAACTATTACGTCGTCTGGCGTGGCCTCTACACCGTGCACGGCGGGTCCATGGACTGGACCAACGACGGACTTGGCATTCTGTCGTACTCCAACGAACTGTGGAACGGTGGTCAGTACTTCAACAGTCCGTTGCTGCAGAAGCAGGAGGCGGACCAGAACTCACCCATTTCAGGACAGAAAGGCGAGTTCTTCTTTGACGATTTCCTCGAGTTCGGCGACGAGTACGAGGAGTGGAAGCCGTTCAATCATCCGCAGTATGGCGCGGTGGAGCTGGGCGGTTGGAAGAAGCTGCAGGGGCGCGTGAACCCGCGCTTCATGAGCATGGAGCTCTTCCATCGCAACATGGCCTTCACGCTGCACCACGCGGATCAGATGCCGCTGGTGACCATGGGCACCGCCACCGTCGAGAAGATCGAAGGTGATGTCTATCGCGTGCGCGTGGACGTCACGAATGATCGCGTGATCCCCACAATCATGGTGAAGGCTGCGAACACCAATATCGTTCCGCCCGATGTCCTCACGCTCGAGGGTCGGAACGCGAGCGTGATCACGGCCGGTGTGGTGCTCGACAAGTTCCAGCCCGGCCCGTTGTCCATGATCGATCAGAAGGACCTCAAGCGCATCATCATCCGGAACGGTCTGCCGGCCAAGACCACCCGCACGATCGAGTATCTCGTGAAGGGGTCTGGGCCAATCACCATTCAGTACGCGGCGCGCAAGGGCGGGACGGTGAAGACGACGGTGGAGTTGCGGTAGGGGCTCGGCCCGCCGTGCGAACGTTGCGGCGCGTCCTCAATCGACGGCGTTCGCGTAGCGTGGGAGTCGCCGCAGGTGCGCACCCACGGACAGGATGCTTATCGATGCGCCAAAGATGAGCCACCAGGCGACGTCGGGAGCCGCTGCCAGCAGGTTGTGCCAGGACAGCCGCGCGGCGCGCGGAAGCAGGAAGGCCACGGCGGCCACGAAGGTCAGTTCCGAAAGTATCGAGACGACGGTTCGCGTTCTGCTGATGCCGCGGTTTTCGCGCCGGATCGCCAGCCGGAGACCACGCAGCTGATTGAGCGAAATCAACAGCATCGCGATGGCGACCGCGCCGAACAGCAAGCGATGTTCGTTCGAGGGCTTGGCTGGCGGAACGCCAATGAGTGTGGCGGTGATTTCGTCCGCCATGACGTGACTGGCGGGAGCGATCGGCCACGGAATCGCCGACGACACATTGGTGAGCACCACAACGCCGACGCGTCGTTCGGGGAGCATCACCATCTTGCCGCGAAAATTTGGCACGATTCCGCCGTGATGGACCGCCCGCTCGCCGGCGACGGTACCATCGCGCCAGCCGAACGCGTAGGAGTAACCGTTCGTCGGCGCGCCGCCGGCGTGCATTCTCTGGAAGCCGGCGACGCTCAGCAGATCACCGGGAGTGGTGTCCAGCTGCGCCACGAGAAAGCGCCCGAGATCTGCAGCGCTGCTGATCAACGCCGCTGTGGCAAGGCGATCCGCCTCGTGCGGCAGCGTGCGTGCCAACGGGAAGCCGAGCACGTAGACATGGCCGCTGGACAGCCGCCCCGGATACGCACGGGAGAGCGTGGTTGCCTGATCAACGTGGCTGTCGCGCATTCGCAGGGGGTCAAAGATCGACGTCTGCACGTATGACGCATATGAACGGCCGGACACTTCCTCCACGATCGCGCCAAGCACGAGATAGTTGGGACTCGCGTATTCATTCTCCGCGCCAGGCGCATAGTTCAGCGTCACCTTGGCGAGTGCTCGAACCTGATCATTGCTTCGCGTTCGACGAGCTGCATCACCGCCAGTGCGGTGACTGACTTGCTCATGGAGCCGAGCACGAATCCGGTGCGTTCCGTGACCGCGGCACCAAAGCCGTCCGTGCCGAATCCCTGGGCGTAGATCACGGAGTCCTTCGCAACGATCGCCACCGATACGCCCGGAATGCGATTTCGCCGCATTTGCTGCGCGACGTAGCGCTCGATGCCCAACGTGTCGACGCGAACGTCCGTCACCGCGGACAGCGCGGGTTGCGCATGCAGGGGCATCGACGCGGCGGACACGACGAGCTGGCACACGAGGAGGACGGAGTGCCGGCCAAGGCCGCAGAGGGAGGGCATGACCAGTCGTACGTGGTGGCCTGCCCGGAGAGTTTCAGTCCCGTGTTTGCCGACGCGGGCGTGGGCGCATGCAGCGCTGGCTGGGCGACGGGTTTCGGATGAACGCCAGGCTTCCGTTCGACGAGGCTACCGACGCGTTCTTTTTCGTGTGGCAGCGTCGCGAGTAAACGCTCTCACTTCGTCGCCGACATCAGGTAGAACGTCCCGAAACTGGCATCCCCCTTGCGCTGACGACTCGCCGCAAGCGGATCCAGTCGTACGGCGGTTCCCGGACCGATCTCGCCCCCGGCCTGCAGGCATGCACCACGTTCGTAGCGCTGCTTTCCGTACGAACTCGAGAGTAGCGTGGGATCGAATGCACCGTAGGGATCGTGCACCACCAGCCGGAAGTCCAGCGACGTGGCGTTGTCCATGTAGCCCTCGTAGCCGATCACGAGCACGATGTGACCCGGGACGCGTGCATGACTTACCGACACGAGCACAGGAAAACCACGGTCAATCGCGGCAACAATGTGATCGATTGCTTCAGAGCTGACCGGGGTACTGAGATACGTGATCGTGAGCGTGGGGAATCGCTGCTCTAGCCACCACTTGAAGTTCGCGTGCGCGTTCTGCAGCGCCACTGGACGATCTGACCCGCTGTTGACGGATTTATAGATCGCCGTCGGTTCCAGCGACATGGCGCCCGCATCATGCTTGAGTATTTCGCGCTCCACGTACACGGCAAACATCTTGAGTACGGTCGACTGGCAGGTGTTCCCGGTGGGCTGCGTGAAGTAGGGTACCGCGAGCTGCTTTGACCGCGTGGCCATCTGACCTCCGGAAGCGTTGAACGGACGTACCTACAGCGCGCCTGCGGTCCTGTTCGAGCGCGGAAGAACGTAGTACTGCCAGTCGCGCCGCGGAAGGCATCACGAGATCGCCGCGTTCACCCGCTTGGCGGATCTGGGGTTGATTGATCACCCCTTTGCGGCAGCCTCTTCTGTAGCGTGGGAGGGCGGGGCGGCGGCACAGGTGGAGCGTGGCCGGATTGGCAACGCCGCCAATGGAACGTAGAATATTGGGGCGTTCGTGGTGACTTCGGTCGACGCGCTTGCCTCCGCGCCTCTATCACTGGTCCACATCTTGCCCCCGCCTTGACCCTAGCCCCGTGACTCGACCCGAATCCGGCTTCTTGAGCGAGCGCTATGGCATAGTGCGCGAGTTGGGCCGAGGTGGAGCGGCGATCGTATTCCTCGCACGCGACCAGCATCTGGAACGGCAGGTGGCGGTGAAGGTGCTGCGGCAGGAGCTCGCAGCCGCGCTCGGGCGCGACCGATTCCTCCGCGAAGTTCAATTCGCGTCGCATCTCAAGCATCCCCACATAGTACCCGTTCTGGATTTCGGTGAGACGGATGGTCGACTGTGGTACGTCATGCCGTACATCGGCGACGGATCCCTGCGTCAGCGGCTCGATCGAGAGCTGCAGCTCCGCATCCGCGACACGGCGCGCTGGGGCGCCGAGGTGGCGGACGCGCTGGCCTTCGCGCACGCCCAAGGCGTCGTCCATCGCGATGTGAAGCCCGAGAACATCCTGATCGATGGCGACCACGCATGGCTCGCTGATTTTGGGATCGCGCGCGGTCTGAACGCGCTCACACACGACTCGCTCACGTCGGCTGGCATTGCGATCGGGACGCCGGCCTACATGAGCCCCGAGCAGGCGAGCGCGTCCACGGGAGTCGACGGTCGAAGCGACGTGTATTCGCTCGCCTGCGTCCTGTACGAATGTCTGGCGGGGGTCCCTCCATTCGTTGGCGCCACCTCACAAAGTGTGATCGCCCAGCGATTCGCGACTGTACCGCACCCCGTATCGTCGCATCGCGCGCAAACGCCTGCCGCCATGGCCGAGGCCATCACGCTGGGCTTGGCGGTGGTGCCGGCAGATCGGATCTCTGCCCAAGCGATGGCGGAGCTGCTGCTGTCCGGAGGAACCGACGAGTCGCCCGTGCCCGGTCGACTCGGCCCGCGATCTGCGTCGACGCGGACTGATTTGGTGGACGCTGCTGCAGCGCCTCCAGCGGCAGCTGTGTCACCAGCGATGCCACGGGCACGCCTGCGCATCACCGCGCTACTGCCATGGGCCGCAGGTCTGCTCGCTGTGTGGTTGGTGGTGTCGCAGTATGTCCGTGCCGAGTCGCCGGTCCTCGACCCGAACAAGGTGGTCGTCTATCCGCTCGATGCCGTTGGTGCGTCCGGCGCTGATGAAGCGCTGCCTTGGGCGGCCAGTGTGCCCTCGTTGATCGGTTCGGCACTCGACGGCCTGCCACCGCTCCGATGGGTGGAAGGGAACGGACTGGTGGGCGAAAGCGCAGCCCGCACGACACCCGAGGCAAAGGAAGCGCGACTTGCGGCCACCATGCGGATGGGAGCGAGGCATCTAATTGAGGGTACGCTGCTCGTCGCCGGTGACTCCCTCACGGTGGTGATGCGCCTGGTTGACGCCGAGCGCGACTCGGTGGTTTCCCGCGGCACCGCGCGCGGTGCCGGTAACGCGAGCATTGTCCCGAGCCTCGCCTTGGAGGCCGTCGGGCAGCTGCTTCCCCAGTTGCTTGATCCGGGTCGCCGTGTTGACCTTCGTGCGCTGACGCAGCGCGACCCGCGTGCCATCGCATCGTTCACGATGGGAGAGCGTGACTTCAGGAAGTCCCGCTACACGGCAGCGCTGGCGCACTATCAAGCGGCGCTGGCCGCCGACAGTGGCCTCGCGATCGCGGCCATGAAGGCGGCACGCGCCTCGCATTCGCTCTTTGACCAGGAGGCGGCGCAACGATTCGTGGCCCTTGCGCTTGCGGAGGTCGCGCTGCTTCCAGGAGCAAACGCACCCTTCGCGCGCGGTCTCGACTACTTCTATCGCCGCATCGCGGATTCTGCGCTCGTCGAGTTCAACTCGGCCGCACGCCTTGCGCCGGAGTGGTCGGAGGTGCACGCCGCACTCGGAGACGTGCACTTCTACATTGGTGTGGACAGCGTGAACGCGGATTCCGCGGCCCAGCAGCACTACCAGCGTGCGACAACGTGGGACTCGCTGTTCACGCCGTCGCTCTACCACCTTGCATTGCTGAGCGCGCGACGGCACGATCCTGAAGAAACCCGCCGCTTTGTGCGCATGTATGAGCAAGGTGAGTCGCCCGACAGCACGTTCATGCGGGCCGCGTCGGTTGCGGCCACGTGTCAGGCGGAGGGTGTGGAGGCCGTGAACTGGTCACGTGAGGCCACCGAGGCGTCGAGGGCTCTGGTGATGATCGGCAAGGTGCTGGTTGGCTCGGCGGTAGACCTTGTGTGCAGTCGTGCTGCGTTCGAGGCGGTCTTCGCGAAGCCGGGTGAGCCCAGCAGTGACCACTTCGCGGCGATGATCGGTTTGAGCGCGATCGCCGTGATTCAGGAGGATCAAGCGCTCCAGCAGCACCTCATCGGGAGTGACATGGGGCGCGCACTGCGCGTGCGAAGTCTCGCCGTGCTGGGGGCGGTGGCCGGTGGGGACTCGCTTGCCGGCGCGGAAGGCGCGCGGTCCATGATGGCGGACAGCAGCAGCCTTGGCCCCGAAGAATGGTGGATACTGGGCACGTGGTGCGCTCGTGGGGGAGACGGGCGAATGCTGGAGCGTTCTATCGCGGCGTTGGCACAACGCAGCGGCGCGTCGACGACGAGTGCCACTGCGCTCATGCTTGCGTCGCTGCGGGCGCGGCAGTCGTTGCTGCGCGGCGATACGACACCCGCCATCTCGGTGCTCGCAGCGCACCGTGAGCGCCTGCGCGCTCCGCAGGTGGAGTGGCTGCTGTTTCACTCAGGTGCCGCTGATCGGCTGTTGCTCGCACAGGTCTACCTGCAGCAGGGTCGCTACGGACGTGCGATTGATGCGGCGGCGCGCATCGAGCATCCGTTTGCACTGGCAAACGCGATTTTTCTTCGCGACTCGTGGCGCGTGCGAGCGAGCGCGGGACGGGCGGTGGGGAACAAGCCGCTGGTGCAGGCCATGGAGCGGCAGTTGGCGAACAGTCTCAGGGAGCGGTAGCTCGCTGAAAGTATCGAAGGCGATGTTGACCCACACCAGCGGAGGTTCACGTGAGCAAGTTGTGCAAGGACAAAACGTTTGACGACATCCGAGACAACATCAACGAATGGTACTTCGACAAGTTGTGGATGAACTATCCACTCATACCAGGAGGATGGTTCGAGAGTACCGGCTCGATTCTCACTACGGCGTTCGGAAGGATCTGCGAAAATGGGCGTCCATCGGGTCTGGGTCTACCCGCGCGCCTGCAAGGCACAACCGCTGCTGTCCTCATCGGCGAAACCGGACCAACACTTGCGGAAATTTTGAAGTGGACGCAAACCGCAGAGGCATACGCTGCGTGCGTGCACACGAAAATTGCGGCGACGTGCCGGCGAGGACCAATGTTGAGCGCCCTCAAAGCGAGCGGCCGGGCGCTGGCGGCTCACTCCATGCCGCTGCCGGTGAACCCAGACGAAAGAGCACTCTGCCGGTACTACTCGAAGTGGGCAAAACGATTCCATCGGTGGACTGTTGCGTTCGCCGATTGGGAGCAGCCGGTCGTCGATTGTCTCACGGCGAACGGAGCCAGTGTCAATGTCCTGCAGATCAGCCCGGTGCCCTGGCCTCCCTGGGCGGATCTGGACGAGAGCGATGCCACATAGTCCACGGCAACGCAGTTGCGTATTTCGCGGAGTCTCCTGCTGACTCTCGCTTCGGCACAGCGACCCCGTTGGTGGGCTGCGTGGAGGTGCGCGCTCCGCCAGGACTTTGGCGCTCCGACCAAGGGGCGAGAATTGATGCTGCTTCTGAACCTGCCGTGAACGCCCGGGACTGCCTGCCTACCGAAAGATGTCGCAACTCCCGAGCACGTACCACAGCACGGCAAACACGAGCACCGTGCTGAAGCATCCACCACCCAACTTCTTCGCGCCGTATCCGGCTGCGATGCCGCGCAACAGCTTGCTCATCTGGTCTCCCGATCGATCGTGAGGGTGCGGAAACGATGCGTGTCACAGCGCAACACGCCCTGCTCCACCTGTCGCATGGATAAAGAGTAGCCGCCGTCATGTGGCGCAGGGAAGGGACGGCATCGGGACAGTTGTCCGGAGGGGTGGCTGTGTGATGTGCGTTACACGCAGCGTGAGATCCCAATCGCCAGCGGGAAGCGTTTAGTTTGTCACGGACCTATTCCTGCCGCCTCTGCCCCAGCTGCGTGACTCTGCTCTCGTGCTCCAACATCGGAATCTCCTTCGGCGCGACCGAACTCCTCAAAAACATCACCTTCACGGTGGCCGAGGGGGAGCGGTGGGGCATCATTGGTCGAAACGGTGCCGGCAAGACGTCGATTTTCAGCGTCATCACGGGTGACCTCAACCCCACGACGGGGAGCGTGGCGCGCAAGCCAGGTCTTCGGCATGCCCTGCTCGACCAGCACCGCGCTTTTGAGGGCGCCACCACCGTGTGGGAGGCGGGTGCGGCGGCTTGGCGTGAGGTGATGGCTCTCGAAGCGAACATCGCCGAGCAGGCGATGGCGCTGGGGGAGATGGGGGACAAGGTCACCGACGCGATGCTCGAACGCTTCGGGCATGACCAGGAGCGATTCGCCGATCTTGGCGGCTACATATACCACGCGCGCGTGGACGCGGTACTTCAGGGGCTCGGCTTCGACGCCGAGGAGTCCAAGACGCGGCTCGTGGCGACGCTGTCGGGTGGCGAGCGCGGCCGTGTGGGCCTGGCGGCGCAGCTCATCGCGCCGGCCGATCTGTTGCTGCTCGACGAGCCCACCAACGACCTCGATCTCGACACCACCACGTGGTTGCAGAACTGGCTGAGCGAGGCCGACGAGACGGTGATCGTGGTGTCGCACGATCGCGCCTTCATGGACGCGATCTGCACGCACATTCTGCACATCGAAGCGCGCACCAGCGAGTCGTACAAGGGAAACTACAGCCAGTTCGTGCCACAGCGTGCCGAGCGTCGGCTCACGCGTGAGCGTGAGGTGGAGAAGCAGCGGGCGTATGTGAAGAAGGAGCAGGACTACATCATGCGCAATCTGGCTGGCGTGAACTCGTTTCAGGCCAAGGGGAAGCGCAAGCGGCTGGAGCGGTTGCCGCGTCTCGCGCCGCCGCCGGGTGATCCCGCCGCCATGTCGCTCGAGTTCAAGGTCGCGGAGCGTGGTGGCGATCAGGTGGTGGCCATCAACGAGATGCGCGTGGAGGTGCCGGGACGTGTGCTCGTGGAGGACTTCACGGCGGTGTTGCGTCGGAACGATTTCGTCGCGCTGGTTGGCCCCAATGGCGCCGGCAAGTCGTCGTTCATTTCCACGATGCTGGGTGATCGTGCGCCCGCGAGCGGAGCAGCGAAGGTGGGCAGTTCCATCACGCCCGCGTACTTCCGCCAGGACCTCAAGGACTTGCCGCTCAAGTTGTCGCTGTCCGACGCCGTCAATGCGCAGCGCCCCATGTGGAATCGCGGACAGGTGCAGAACCATCTTGGCGCGTTCGGCTTTTCGGGCGACGAGGTGTTCCGCGAGATCGGCTCACTGAGTGGAGGCGAGCGTGCGCGTGTGGCGCTGGCGCTCATCACGCTGACGGGCGCGAACCTGCTGGTGCTCGACGAGCCCACGAATCACCTCGACGTGGAGAACATCGAGGTGCTCGAGGATGCGCTTGACGAGTACGAGGGCACCGTGCTGCTCGTGAGCCACGACCGCGCGTTCCTGCGCGAGGTGGCCACGCGCGTGTGGTGGTTTGACGGCGCGCGACTGCGAGACTTCGACGGGCCGTTTACGGAGTGGGAGGCGGAGCGAAAGAGGTAAACGTGCGCCGCCGTCCGCCTGTCAGGCGGTGTTCCGCATGGACGCCATCGCGGCCGCAAGATCGGTTTCTTCCGTGCTGCCCATGAGCACGCCACCGCCCTGTGCCAACACCTCGCCGGCGCGTGCCGAGCTGGCGGCATCCACCAGCGCCACAAGCATGGACGAGCTGGTGGTGAGCCCTTCGCCCATCTGCTTGAGCAGCGCGTCGGGAAAGCCGAGATCAATGAAGTAC
>JBBSPE010000101.1:0-16361 GCA_038259155.1 Gemmatimonadales bacterium | reverse complement strand
TGAGCGCGGCGGCGGGTGTGAGGGCGAGGACGAAGGCGGCGAGCGGAAACGCCCAGCCAGCAGCAGCGAATCGTCGGGACATGGGCGACTCCGGTGGGGGACACGCAGACAACTGTATTCGATAGTATTTGCATCAACCGTGCCGCGAGTCACATGCAAGTGGGACAAGCACTTACGCGATTTGAGGCGATTGCGGTGTCCGCGCTGGTGGACGGCCAACTGTCACCTGAGAGTCGCGCCCAATGCACAGGCCGCGGCACGACACCGCCTGCGCTGTCGATACCTTGTCGGCATGCAATCTGCCGCAGAGAGCACCCTCGACTTCGCCGGAACGCCGCTTGACGCCGTGATTTTCGACATGGACGGGCTCATGCTCGATACCGAGCGGCTCTCACGCCGCTCGTGGCTGGCCGGCGCCGCCGATCTGGGGGTGGAGCTTCCCATCACAGCGCTCACCACCATCATCGGTCGTCGTCGCCCCGAGGTGGAGGCAGAGTTCCGCGCGGCGCTCGGTGACGCGTTCCCCATTCAGGAGCTCTACGCGCGTCACGCTGCCCATTACTACGCGCTCCTGGACGACAGCAGCCCCGAGACACTCCGCAAGCCAGGCCTCCAGATCCTGCTTGACTGGCTGGACGAGGCCGAGCTACCGGTGGCAATCGCGACGAGCACGCTCTCGGCGGGTGCGGCAAAGAAGCTCGCGCTCGCCGGCTTGAGCGACCGCTTTCAGATCGTGGTCTCGGGCGATCAGGTGGAGCGGTCCAAGCCCGCGCCCGACATCTATCTCGAAGCCGCCGCCCGCCTGGGCATCCCGCCGGCGCGGTGCGCGGCGCTTGAAGACAGCGATCTCGGACTTGAGGCAGCCATGGCGGCAGGGATGCGCGCGGTGGCGGTGCCCGACCTCAAGCCGTTGCCCGACGCGGTGCTGCAGCGCGTGCACGGCGTATTCGATTCGCTCGAGGGCGCGGTGCCGCTGCTGCAGGAATGGGTGCGTGACGGGAAGCGACACACGAGCTGACGACTACTCCACGCTGAGCGATTCCGCCATCAGCACAAGTTCTTCCACTGCCACTTCGTTTGCGGTGGCGTTCAGCATGGGTCCCCGCAACTTCACCGGCATGGCCCGTCGCAACCGCCACTGCTGCACGGGATTGCGACCCTCATCAAGCAGCTGGACGGTGACGTCGCGCCGCTCGGCGCTGCCGGCGAGTACGGTATTGATCCACTCCTGCAACGAAGGATCGCCGATCACGCCGCGTTTCAGCGACACCGTGATTGGTCGGGCCAAGCCGGGCAGCAACCGACGCGCGAGTGTCCTGTCGTTGCCGGCGCGATACTCGATCACGTCGACGGATTGATCGAGGCCACTGACCTCGGTGAAGCCGGCCGCCACCTCATTCGCATCTGCGTCGCCCAGACTGACAAGAAAGTTGAAGGCACCGTACGGCGTCTCTCGAAACGTGGGCATGAAATCCTCAGTGCGTGTGCGGTTGGTGGGAAGCGCCTGCTCAACGCCAGTGGAGGTCAGCGTACACGACCTCGAGTTCTTCGAACGCGATCTCGCTCGTGAAGGCATCGTATGTCGGGCCGGTCCAGCGCACCGGCCAGCAGTGCGAAACTTCGAAGCGGTACAACACATCCCCGCCCGCGCGCGTGAGGTGCTCCACCACGATCCCGCGCACGCCCGGTTTGCCGTCAATCGAATCGCGGCGCCATTGGTAGAGCGTGCGGTCACCGTCCAGCGCGCGCGCGAGCACCAGCCTCCCGGGCACAGCAGGCGCACCCCAGCGCACCTGGGCAGGCGGACCGGGATGATCCTTGCGCGTGAGCTGCAGCGGGTCCGCAGCAAGTTCGACCGTCGCGACGCGCGCGCACGAGATGGCCGTGCCGTCAATGCGCACGTTGAAGTTGCTGGCGAGCGAGGGCGCCGCGCTGTCACGAGTCATGTATGAGACCGTGCAGCGCAAAGACGCCATTGTCAAGCACGCGGTGCCGGCGGCGGAATCGTGGCCCAATTGCCAAGAGTCCAGCGATCGAGGTTACGTTTCATTTCTGTCGTCTCCCGGCTCTCCAGCGCCGCCCCTGCCCCCGGCCTGTCCATGATTGTCCGCCTCGGTCTGCTTCCCCTCGCCGCCATCCTGTCGGCCGCCGTCTTCGTCTCGGCAGCCCCGGATTCTGCCGCGGCCGTATCCGCGGGAAGTACACCAAACTCCATCGCGTCATCCGTCGCCGCCAACCCGGACGCCGTCTATAACGACGCCGGCCTCACCGGCATCATCGCTCGCGAGGTGTTCGAAGCGGCGTATGCGAGCATCACAGCGCATGGTCTCGACGCGAAGCACGGCACACTCGCCATTGCCGACATGAGCCAGCCCAGCACGGCCCAACGCCTGGTGCTGGTGGATCTGGACACCCACACGCTGCTGCTGCGCACGTGGGTGGCGCACGGGTCCGGCTCCGGTGGGCTGATGGCGCAACGGTTCAGCAATCGCGAGGGCTCGCACGCCACGAGCCTCGGGCTGTACCGCGTGGGTACACAGATCGTGAGTCCCAAACACGGGGCAGCGCTGCTGCTGCAGGGGCTGGACCGCGGCCGCAACGATCAGGCGCAATCGCGGGAAGTGATCATCCACGGCGCCGACTACGTCAGTCAGGATTTCATCGCGCGCACCGGTCGTCTCGGGCGCAGCTGGGGCTGCCCGGCGGTGCCGCGCGCACAGATGGCGAAGGTGATCGCGGCCCTTGAGGACGACGGGCTGCTCTACGTGTACGGCAGCTGAGCCCGCGCCGGCACGCATTGCGGCAGGGCGCGCTCCTCGTCGCGTTCTTCACCGCGTTCGCGGCCGCCTGCGGTGACCCGAGCAGCGCTCGCCCGGAACGCGCCGAGCAGGCATCCGAAGTCGCCGCGGTGTTCGAGACGCCCGAGCCGTACAGTGCGCGCACGCTTGACACCACCGACCTCGCCACATTTCTCGCGCAACATCCTGACTACAGCGCGGATTCCGCGCTCATGGCGGGCTTCTACGAGCGACGCGACATGCAGTTTGCGTGGATCGTGCGCGATTCACTCACCGCGTCCGCCGATGCGTTCATCGCACTCTCGGGTGTGCAGGGCTACGGCGTGAACGAGCGGCGCCCCGGATGCGACAGTTGCGCCGTGCAGTCCGAGCTCACGCTCACCGCAGAATTTTTCCGGTTTGCAGCGCGCAACTACGGCGGCCACTTCACGCAGGACCTGCGCGATCTGGACTGGTTCATTCCGCGTGCCAAACGTGATCTGGCGCAGCTCATGGACTCGCTCGCGGCCGGTACGATGGACTTGTCCGCGTATGAACCGCTGCATCCCCAGTACGGGTTGCTGCGCGACGCCTTCCAGCATCTGAGCGCCCTGTCCGAGGTGCCATGGCCGGCGCTCGAACTGCCGGCGGATATGCGCAGCATCAAACCGGGCGACAGCGCCCGCGTGCTCGTGGACATCCGCGAACGTCTGCGCCTGCTGGGCGACCTCGCCTCTCTCGACAGCGCACCGGCGCTCGACAGCGTACTCGTGGTGGCCGTGGAGCGCTTCCAGGACCGGCACGGATTGGAGACGGACGGCGTGATCGGCCCGGCGTTCCTGCGCGCGGTGAACGTGACGCCGGCGGAACGTCAACGCAGCATGCTCGTGAACATGGAGCGCCTGCGCTGGCTGCCGGAGCACCAACCGGCCAATGCCCTGCTGGTGAACATTCCGGAGTTTCGCCTGCACGTGTACGAAGGCGACACGGTGGCGTTCAGCATGCGCGTGGTGGTGGGCGCGGCTGCCACCCACACCGTGATTTTTACGGACACGCTCTCGCAGGTTGTGATGAGTCCCACGTGGACGGTGCCCATGAGCATCACGCGAGGCGAAATCCTGCCGGCCATTGTAAAGAATCCGAACTATTTGCGCACGCACAACATGGAGATCATTGGCGGCACCAAGGCGCTGCCCGTGATCCGCCAGAAGCCGGGCGCGAACAATGCGCTCGGTCGCGTGAAGTTCCTGTTTCCCAACCGCTTCGACATCTACATGCACGACACACCGGCGCGCGGCGTGTTCGCGCTGGAGCAGCGCGCGTTCAGCCACGGTTGCATCCGGCTTGACGAGCCCAGAAAGCTGGCGGAGTACCTGCTGCGCAACGATCCGGAGTGGACGCCGGAGCGCATTGGCAAGGCGATGTTTGGCGGCAAGGAAACCACTGTGCAGCTCAAGGAGCCGCGGCCGGTGTTCATTCTGTACTTCACCGCGTGGGTGGACCGCGAAGGCCTCCTGAACTTCCGGGATGACGTGTACGGACATGATCAGACGTTGGCTGAAGAGCTCTTCAAGAGCTGAGCGACTGACACCGAATGCTTCGGTGACCGTAGTGACGCCATGACGACAACCATCTCCAGGCGCACGGTCCGATCAGTCGTGGTGGCGGCGCAGCTGTTCGCGCCCGCTGTCGTACCATCCATCACCGCGCAGCCCGCCAGCGCGCCGACGTCGGCCACGATCTCGCCCGACCAACTGAGTCGCTCGCTCGAGCCCGTGATACAGCTCCGTGGCGAGCCGCGGCGCACGTTCACGCTGCGGGAGCGCATGGCCCATTATCACGTACCCGGCGTGAGCGTCGCCCTGCTGCAGCACGGACGCATTGTGTGGGCGCGAGGTTGGGGCGTGACCGACTCCGCGTCGGGACGCAACGTAGACTCGGCCACCCTGTTTCAGGGGGCCTCCATCTCAAAGCCGTTGGCCGCCCTCTCGGCGCTCTCGCTCGTGCAGGAAGGTCGCCTCGCGCTCGACACGCCCATCGACTCCGTGCTGCGCTCATGGCACCTGCCGGCCGATACGCTCACGCGAGATTCTGCGGTCACGCTGCGGCGCCTGCTCATGCACGCCGCCGGCACGTCGGTGTCCGGCTTTCCGGGTTACGGCATGGCAACCCGCACGGACAACGTCAGGCTGCCAGACAACCGCGACGTACTCGACGGACGTGGCAACACACCCGCAGTGCGGGTCGTGCGCATTCCCGGCACGGTCTACGCGTACTCGGGCGGTGGCTACACCATTGTTGAGCAGGCGATCGAGGACGTGACGGGCCAGTCGTTTGAGCACGTTGCACGCGCCCGCGTGCTCGAGCCTGCGGGAATGGCGCAGTCCACCTTTGCACAACCGCTGCCGCCCGATCGCTGGGCCGCTGCCGCGCACGCCCACCGCGCAAACGGCGCGCCGCTACCTGGCTTCTGGAACGACTACCCGGAGCAGGCGGCAGCCGGACTCTGGACAACGCCGAGCGATCTGCTGCGCCTGGGCATACACCTGGCAGCCGTGTGGCGCGGCGAACGCGACGATGGAATCGTGACCACGTCCACGTTGCACACGATGTTCGAACACCGCGGCAATGAACCGGGATTCGAGACGTACGGACTTGGCTTTGGAATTGTTGGTGCCGACAACAACCTCTCGTTCGGACACAACGGTGGCAACGCGGGTTTTCTGTCCACCTGGATCATCTATCCTGGACATGGAGACGGCATCGCGGTCATGACCAACGGCGAGCGTGGGAGTACACTCGCAAAGGAAATCGTGCGTGGCGTTGCCGCAGCGTGGGACTGGCAAGCGCACGCCGCGCACGTGCGCTCCGCTCGGCGACTTCCGCCCGAGCAGTTGGCCGCGTATGTCGGCACGTACGAGCGCGCGGGTGGCGGTGCTGCCGTGACCATCACCGCGGGGGACGGCGTGCTTCGTGCGGCGTCGCCCGGCCAGTCGGGATCGGTTCTGCATGCCGATGGAGATCGCGAGGACGCCTTCTTTGACACCGAAGACGGCCAGGACATCACCTTTGGCCGGAATGCGATGGGCGACGTGGTCACGCTTGTGGCTTACGGAAACCTCGTGCTGAGACGGGGGCGCGGCTGACGCATGTCCTCGCCCAGACAGGGACGGGAGGCAGTGAACCATCGGCACAGTCGCGGGATTACTGACACATGGCCAACATCCCCGAACGCATCACGCAGAACGTCGTGGCGTTCTGCAACCACGCGAACCGCGCCTCGTCCGATTGACCCGGTCACGGCGCCGCTGCGCGCGCAACGTTCGTTCAGGGCACCCCGATCTGCTCCAGCCGCCACCCCGACGAGATCCGCTGCAGCGTCACCGGCAGCACATCCTCGGCTTGTGGCAGGGTCCCGCCGCCCACCGGCGTGAGATCAAACGTGACATCCGCCGTGAGGTAGGTGCGCGACCCGATTGCCGGGTTGTACAGCGCGCCGTTCACCACGCGAATCTCGCCAAGGCGCACCCGCACAGCGGTGGTGCTCCGGAACATGTTCTCGAACGTTTCCGTGTTGCCGGCCGACAGCCCCGGGTAGGCGCCCCGCACCCGCGCGATCTGGCGCGTCTCGATCGCTCCGGTAAACGACTCGATGATCGCACGCGCCTCGCGCGCCATCAATGCCTGCTCCTCTTGTTGCTGCGCGGATATGGCCGGCGTGGTCGAGGGGGGCGGTGGCGTCGGTCGCTTGACGGGTGGCGTCGGTTCCGCGGTGGTCGTGGGTTGCTTCGCAACCTCCACGGGCGGTGGGGTGGTCCTGGCTTCTGTCGGCGGCCGCTTGGTGTCGGGCGTGGTTGACGTGCTGTCGGGCGTGGTCGTGCGTTCCGCCGGCGCATTCGACCCGACCGGGGTGGAATCTACGATCTCGGGTTGATCGACGCCGAAACGCAGCGTGTCCCCGGGGACGTCCTCCGCCGTCTCCGAACCGCCGTCCACAGTGGCGACGCCTTCAGCCGCTGACGCACCACCCAACCCGCCAAACATCTGCAGCGCGCCCACCGCACCGCCTCCCACGACCACCACCCCCACGAGCGCGTACAACCACACCGGCCGCTTACGCGACGCGGCGTTGGACGCGGGCGCACCAGCCGCAGCGGCAACACCTGACGCCAGCGTACCAGCACGCGCCGGACCCACCTGCAGCACTTCGGTGCGCGACACACCCTCGCACGTCACCGTGACCGCGGCACTCCCCTCTGCCACACACTCGGCCGTGCACATCGCCGAGCCGCCGTGTGCCAACTGCACGGCGCGTCCGGAGGCCTGCCACTCCATGCTCCGGTCAAGCGGCTGTTGGCGCTTGTCGAGTGCCTGCGCACGCAACTGCACCACGTCTCCCGTGTGCAACGCATCACTGGGCGCCACGAGGCGCACACTGGCCACGCGCGGCGGGACCACCACAAATGTCGTGCGCTCGGTGACCGATCCCACCGTGGCCAGCACGTAGCCCGTGCCGGGGGCGATGGCCGTGAGCGCTCCGGTGAGCGGGTTCACGCTGGCAACCGTTGGAGCGTCCACGCTCCACTGCAACGTGGTGCCCGCCGACTCGCCCAGCACACGCGCCTGCAGCGGCAGTGTGTCACCGACTTCGATGGCGGTGGCGATGGGTGCGATGGCCACCGCTGTTTGCGCCGCCGTTCCGCCGCTGTTGGCGGGTGCCGGCGTCTGCGCGCCTCCGCTGCGCCGGCCGGCGCCGCTGCCCGCCGACTGCGCCGTGCTCGGTGTGTGCAGCAGGTCGCCGAGCATGGTGCGCCGCTCCTCGACGGCCGCCAAGCGCACCAGCTCACCGCGTACCGGATCGCCTTCGCGCACCGCCGTGGCGCCAAGCGCGTCCAGCGCCTCGCCAAAGCTCGGGAAGCGTTCTTCCGGCGTCTTGCCCATCATGCGATGGATTGCCGCTTCCATCGCCTCGGGGACGTCAGGGCGCTGCGCGCGAATGGACGGCACCGGTTGCGTGGTGTGTCCACGCATGATCTCGAACGCGGCGCCCGAAAATGGCGTGCCGCCGGTGAGCAGCTCGTACGCCACCACGCCCAGCGAATACTGATCACTGCGTCCATCGAGTGGCTGCGCGTAGCACTGCTCCGGGCTCATGTACGTGGGCGTGCCCACCACCATGCCGGTCTGCGTCTGCGTGGGCCCCTCGGCCACTTTCGCGATGCCGAAGTCAGTGACGAGCGCGTCCCCGTCGCCACTCATGAGGATGTTGCCGGGTTTGATGTCGCGATGCACCACGCCGCGTCGATGCGCGTAGGCGAGCGCCGAGCCCACCTGAAAGAGAATCGCGCGCACCACCGGAACGGAGAGGCGACCGTGTGTGCGCAGCACGGTGTCCAGCGCCTGGCCGGCCACGAACTGCATCACGAAAAAGTGCAGGTCGTCGAGCTGTCGCACCGCGTAGATGGACACGATGTGCGCGTGCGTCAGGTTGGCGATGGTGATCGCTTCCTGCCGAAAGCGCTCGACCATGCCCTCGCCGAGCATGAGACCGGGCGCCATGACCTTGATGGCCACGCGTCGGTTGAGGGCAAGGTCGCGTCCCAGAAACACGGCCGCCATGCCGCCTCGGCCGAGTTCGCGTCCCACGTCGAATTCGCCCTCGGTGGCCTCCCGGAGGCGATCGAGTACCAGCTCCCACGGCGAGGGGGGATACGCGGCGGGCGACGGGGCGGCTGGTTCCAACGTTTCGGGCGGGCGTTCGAGGCGGGTTGGCGCTTCGCTTGCGGGCACGTCGCGGACTTGCGGCACGAACAACATCGAGGCCGACTCTCCCTCAACCGCGGTCCCGCACCGTGGGCACGCGCTGACGCTCGCGTCGAGTGGCGCGCTGCAGGTGGGGCAGGCAGTGGGACGCGGGGATGTCATGCCGGGTGACGAGTGAGGGGAGGATGAGGCTCCGCTCGAAGGTCGCACCGTACGAGGGACCGAGGCAAGCGGCCGGACGTGACGGCGCGCGAAGCCGTCGGCCTGGGACCTCCCCACTCGGAGAATCAAACCTCACACCTCCGGAGCCTACCGCCCGTCTGGTTCCCGTTCCCTGGGCTGCGCGCGGGCCATCGCAACGCAGGGCAAAAGGCCGAGCTCGCTTGCCGCGCAGTCAACGCGACATCACGTTCCGGAGTGGTTGGCGGTGCTCGTTCGCGTGTACCGCACGAGGTTGGACGACGCGTCTGACCCGTCTCTCTGCCTCAACCCGGAGCTGTTGTGCGCAATCGTGCGATACGGAATCTCGCTCTCGCGTTGGGTCTGACGCTCGTGGGTGCGTGCGCCGACCGCCTGCCCGCCGATCCGTCGTGCGTGTCCGATGGAAGCACGCCAACTTGGGGCTGTTTGTCGGACGCGGAACTGCTCAGCGCGATCTCCCGCGCGGACGGGGTGGTGATGATCGGCTTCAAGGAGGCGGGCACGGTCCGAGGGGTTGACCCGCGCGGCCTCAACCTCACCTCGGACACCACGCGGCAATCGGGGATACGGCTGCTGCTTGCGCGCGGTGTCACAGTCAGCCACCAGTTCGTGACCATTCCCGGCGTGGTGGCGGTGATGCCCCTGAACCTCAGCCTGCTGTCGGAGCTGCGGGCGCATCCGAACGTGGACTACATCGAGCCGAACAGCGTGGGGAGATTTACGGGGCTTTAACGATTGGTTGGTTGACACACCAACGCGAAACCTGTTCTGGACCGTCGCCCCCTAAGCCCCGCTCTCCAACATTGGAATGGACTCGGCACTCCACTCCTTCTCACTCTTGGCAATGAACGTGGTCGCCACCAGATCGCCCGTCACGTTCACCGTCGTGCGCGCCATATCGAGGATGCGGTCCACGCCGAGAATGAGCGCGATGCCCTCGCCCGGCACGCCGAACATGGCCAAAATGCCGATGAGCAGCGGCAGTGAACCGCCCGGCACACCGGCCGCGCCAATGGCCGTCACGACGCACATGATCATCACGATGCCCTGCTCGGGAATCGTGAGCGACACACCGAACACCTGCGCCAGGAACAGCACCGTCACGCCCTCGAACAGCGAGGTGCCGTTCATGTTCATGGTCGCGCCGAGTGGCAACACGAACCCGGCAATCTTCGGTGGAATGCCAAGGCGCTTCTCCGCCGTGGCAATGGAGGTGGGCAGCGTACCACTGCTTGAGCTGGTGGAAAACGCCGTGATGATGGGCGACCGCACGCGCGAGAAGAACGTCAGCGGCGACACACGCACGACGAACTTGAGAATCAGGCTGTAGTTCACAGCCGCGTGTGTGAGCAGCGACAGCAGCACCACGGTCACATACATGGCCAGCGGCGCGAGCAGCGAGAGACCGAATCGCGATGTCACACCAAAGATCAGGCCAGCCACGCCGTAGGGCGCGAGCGCCATGGCCATGTCCACGATCTTGAGCACAATATCATTGAGCGCCTGCAGCACGCTGATCATCAGCTTGCCACGTTCGGCGGCAATGAGCGTGAGGGCGGCGCCGAACACAATGCCGAAAAAGATGATGCCGAGCAGGTCGAGATCAACGGCGCTCTTGATGGGATTGCGCGTGACGATGTTCACGAGCGTCTGGATGCCGAACGTGCTCTGTTCCGACACCTGCATGCGGGCCGCTGCATCGCCCGCATAGGTGTCAAGCAGCTGCGTGCGCACTTCCGGCGTGATGCGCGTGCCGGGGCGGAAGATCTGCACCATGGTGAGACCCACCGTGACCGACAGGGCCGTGCTCACCAGAAAGAAGCCCAGCGTCTTGGCGCCGATGCGACCCACGCGCTTCAGGTCGCCAAGTCCGGCCACACCGAGCGCGATGGACGCGAACACCAGCGGCACCACGATCATGAACAAGAGGTTCAGAAAAATGGCGCCGATGGGTCCGGCCGCGTACTTGTTGACGCCCGCCACGAGCGGATGTTCTCCGCCCAGCGTGATATTGCAGAGCAGGCCGACCGCCCCGCCCACCAGAAGGCCGAGCAGGATCTTGGTATGGAGCGGCAAGCCGCGTGATGTGGTGGTCTCGGACATCAGGCAGCAGGCCGGAAGAGGTGGCTCATGGCAAGGCGGAAGCGCGGGGAGAGTCGAGAAGCGCTGCGCGGTCAGTGCTGGTCCCGCACAGACGCGGAATCTACGTTCCGGACAACGTCCATGCCCACCGTCCCCCGCTCCCCGGCGTCACCCGACGCGGTCAGTGCACCACGCATTGCCGTCGCGCGCCTCGCACATCAGGGGCTCATCCGCCCACCCGCGCACACGATGGCTGCCACCGTCGTGCGTGCACTCGGGGCGCTGCAGGCGCAGGATCACGACGGCGCTGTCTGGGCGATCGGTCTGCGCGCGGCCGGCCTCACACGGTTTGAGGTAGAGCGCGCTGCCGATTCGGGCGACATCGTGCGCACACACGTGCTGCGACCCACGTGGCACTTCGTCGCTGCGCCGGATGTGCGCTGGATGCAGCGCCTCACCGCGCCGCGCGTGAAAGCCCGTATGGCAGCTGCCAATCGCGCGCTTGGACTGACGCCCGCCGTCATTGCGCGCAGCCACGGCCTGATCGAGCGTGAACTCGGCGGTCACCGCCCCCGGACGCGCCGACAGCTCGCGACCGCCCTCAGCGCCGCCGGCATCGTCGTCGAGGGCACGCAGCGACTGGCCCATCTGGTCATGGAGGCCGAACTCGACGCACTGATCTGCAGCGGGCCGCGGGCCGGTGTCCAGCCCACCTATATGCTCCTCGCTGAACGGATCCCGATGTCCACCACGCTCGACTGGGACGAGGCGCTGGCCGAGCTCACGCGCCGCTACATCATGACGCGCGCGCCCGCGACCGTGCACGATTTCGCATGGTGGAGCGGACTCACAATCGCCGCGTGCCGTCGCGGTCTCGCGTGTCTCGGCCGCGAGGTGCTGTCGCAGGCCATCGACGGAATCACCTACCACGTACCGAGAGGCTTCACCCTGCCGCGCGCGACCAACCGGACGGTGCACCTGCTCCCGAACTACGACGAGTTCTTCATCGGATTCAAGGACCGGCGGGCCATCGCACACGGGCTCCGTGACCTCACACTCGTGACCGGAGGGAATGCGCTGATCGGACACGTGGTCCTGATCGGCGGGCAGCTCGTCGGCGCCTGGAGACGCGTTCCGGTCAACGCGCGCGCCGTCGCCGACGTCACGCTGCACCTGCCCATCTCCGAAGCGGAGCGGGCGCAGGTGCACGCGGCGGTTGCGCGATTCGCAACCTGGTAGCAGGCGCGCAGCACCAGCGCGAGTGGTGGTGCGCCGCGTTCCTCGCCATTATGCGACGCAATGAGTCTGTTCACCGAACTCGCCACGTTCGCCGCCGGCGCCTTCGCCGGTGGCCTCGGCACCCTGCTCGGGCTCGGGGGCGGCGTGATCCTGATGCCGTTCCTGAACAAGGTGCTCGGCCTTTCGCTCGACCAAGCGAGCGGCATCAGCGTCATCACCATCATTGCCACCTCCAGCGCCGCCTCGGCCTCGCCCGCCCGCCTCAAGCTCGCGAATCTGCGCCTTGGCATGCTACTTGAGATTTTCACCACCACGGGCGGTGTGTTCGGCCTGTGGTGGTTTGGCCAGACCAGCGACGCCACCAAGGAGCAGATCTTTGCGTGGGTGCTGGCGCTGATCGCGCTTGTGGTCCTCTCGCGGCTGGGCAAGCGCAACGTGATCCTCGACCCCACCATCGATGTGGGGCTGCTCGGCGGACGATTCGAGGAGGCCGAGAGTGGTGGTGAGGTGGCCTATCGCGTGCGCCGGCCGGTCGTGGCGTTTGCCGCGTCCTTCTTTGCCGGTGTCGTGTCCAACTTCGGGATTGGCGGCGGCATTCTTAAAGTGCCCGCGCTCAATACGTGGTGCGGTGTGCCCATTCGCGCGGCAGCCGCCACAAGCGCGCTCATGCTGGGGGCCACGGCGCTGATCATCGCGGCTGACCGGTTTTCGCACGGGCAGATCGTGCCCGAGCTCGCGGCGGCCGCGGTACTCGGGGTGCTCGCGGGGACGCAGGTGGGCGCGTGGTTCCAGCACCGCACCAAGGCCCGGACGCACAAGATCGCGCTGATCGTGATCCTGGTGATCGTCTCGGCGATCTACTTCAGTGGCGTGCGACGCTGATGGCGACCGAGCCGAATATCGAAGCGCCGCGCGAGATGCCGGACGCAATACCGCACGCAACGCAGCACCCAATGGATCGGCTTGAGCGCACCATCGGTGGCATCATGCGCGTGGGTGTGGTGCTGAGCGCGGTGGTGCTGGCCTCGGGACTCGTGCTCCTGGCGCTTGGTCGGCCCCTGGGGACGCGCGTGCTCAACGTGGGGCTCGTGTTGCTCATGCTCATTCCCGCCTCGCGCATTCTGGTGTCGCTGGTGGACGCGATTCTTCGCCGGGATCGTCTGCTGGTCTTGGCCACCGCGGTGGTGAGCGGCATCATCGTGTGGCAGGTGCTGGCCAAGATCCTGTAGTGCGGCAGTACCGCGACGGCTCGGGTCAGCTCGCGACGTCATCGTCGGGAAACGGCACGTCCTCGAGCCCCGGACCGGCAGCCGTGCGGTGCACCACGGCGGCGGTACTGGCCGTGGACCCGTCGGGCCAAGACACCGCCGCCACGGTGCAGCGTGACAGCTCGAGCGCGGGAAGCGGCGCATCCTGCCGAATCGTGGTGAGCTGCAGCATGAGCCGCACATGCTCATGCTGGCCGGCGAGTTTTGCGGTGGCGTCGCGTGCGCTCACGAACTCCGTGGCCTCGAGCGCCTTGTCAATGGTCTTCCACCGTCGCAGCAGCGTGGCGGCCACGCCCTTGCCAATGCCTTTCACGCCGGGAATGTCGTCACCCGTTTCGCCGGAGAGCGCCTTGAAGGCGGGCAGCAACGCGGGCATCACCCCGAACTTGTCGTGCACGTCGTGTGCACTCCACGGCTTGATGCGCATGCCCTCCGGCCCGTTGCCCACGCCCACGTAGTGCGCCACGCTTACGCCGTCCGCGACAAACTGGAGCAGGTCGGAGTCATTGGAGAGCAGTGTGATGCGCGCGTGCGCACGAAAGCGCGCCATGAGGGACCCCACGCAGTCGTCGCCCTCGAACTCTGCGAGGCTCACGCACGCGATGCCCGTCTGCTCCACACCCTCACGAATGGGGGCAATGCGCTCGCGCATGCCGCCCGTGCGACTGTGTTTGTAGGACGGGAACAGCGCGTGCCGAAAGGTGGGTCCCTCATGGTCCCACGCGGCGATCACGTGCGTCGCGGCAATGTCCATGGCGGCGCCGCGGGCCATCTGGCACCACAAGCGCACGCCACTGGTAACGTCGCCGTTGGCCACGTGGGCGGCGCGGCCGGCCAGCGACTGGGCATCGATCACGAGCAGGTGTGGGGCGGTCATCTCGCAAGCTAGCGTGAGGTCCCGGTGGGGTCACCCGTGGCCCGTGAGCGCGCGATTGACACCTCTGCGACCCACTGACAACTTCTCCGCAGTGCGCTCACGGGGCGCCACCTGTCCGCGGCAAGGGAGCCTGCTCCCACCCTGATCCATGAGTTCTTGCGAGCCCTTCTTCCTGGCCTCTCGTAAGCGGACGCTTGGCCGTTCCCGGAAGGAAGGTGTCCCATGTTGCGTTCGCTTACACCCAAGAGCTCCGTCGCGCTGCTCAAGCGCGAAGCCAAGCGCTGGCTAAACGACGTTCGCGCCGGCGATTCAGCGGCGATTGCCCGGCTCGAAGCCGCGTGGCGCGACGCGCTGCCCGATCCCACACTGCGCGATGTGCAGCAGGCCCTCGCGCGCGAGTTCGGATTGCCCGATTGGATCTCGCTCACGCAGGCCGTGGACGATCTCGAGCTTGACCGGCAATCACATGCCCAACGCGTGGAGGCGTTGCTGCGGCACGGCTGGGACGGCGATGTCACGGTCGCTCGGCGCTTGGTGGCGCGCTTTCCGGACCTGGCGAAGCACAGTGTGTTCACTGCCGCGGCCGGTGGCAACGTAGCCGAGGTGCAGCGTTGGCTTGCGCGCGATCCGTCGTTGGCCACGCAGCGTGGCGGCCCGCACCAATGGTCGGCGCTCGCGTTCGTGGCCTACAGTCGGATTGACGACACGAATGGTGTGACGATTGCGCAGCTGTTGTTGGACGCCGGTGCTGATCCGCACTTTCGGTTTGATGACGGGTGGGGCAATGCGTTCACGCTCATCACCGGGGCGATCGGCCGAGGTGAGGGTGGCAAGCCATCGCACAGACAGGCGCGCGCGCTCGCGGAGCTGTTCGTGGCCGCCGGCGCCGATCCCTACGACACGCAGGCGTTGTACAACACGTCGATTGTGGAGGACGAGCCCGCGTGGATGCAGTGGATGTGGGAACACTGTGAGCGCAAAGGCACAACGGCGCGCTGGTCGCAGGTAGATGACGCGTCGCTGGGCGGCAGGTACAAAGTGGGCACGCTCAACTATCTGCTGGGGAACGCGGTCGAGCGGGACCACGTCGGTCGTACGCTGTGGTTGCTGGTGCACGGCGCAGACGCCAATACCGTGCACGCCTACTCAGGGCAGCGGCTGCACACCGTGGCGCGACTGGCCGGTCACGAGCGAGTTGTTGCGCTGCTTGAGCAGCACGGCGCGCAGCCGGAGACGCTCCGCGGTCGGTTCGCGTTTCAGGCGGCACTCATGACCGGCGACGAGGACATGGTGCGTGCCATGGTGACGGCGGCGCCTGAACTGCTGGCGATGCCGGTCGTGCTGCTGCACGCGGCGCAACTCGGCGCCACCCACGCCGTTGCCCAACTGCTCGCGCTCGGAGTAGACGCGAACGCGGAAGACGCGGAGGGAATCACGGTCCTGCATCGGGCCGTGCAGTCCGGCTCGCTCGACATGGTGGAGGCGCTGCTGGCCGCTGGCGCCAACGTGAACCGGCGCGAGCGCAAGTGGCAGGGTTCGGCGCTGAGTTGGGCGCTCGTGCTGCACCAGGTGCACCTCCTGGAACGACTCGTGCCCATCAGCCAGGATGTGCGCGCGCTGGCGTCGGGCGGATTCACATCGCGTCTCGAGGACGTGTTGCGCGAGGCGCCGTCGCTGGCCACGGAGATGGTGCCACGTGCAGACTCACCCACCGCGCTGTTCTGTTTACCGAAGGATGAGGACACGGCGGTGGATGTCGTGCGACTGCTGCTGGCGCACGGTGCTGATCCCTCGGTGAAGGACGCGTCCGGCGACACGGCCGCGCACGCCGCCCGCTATCGGGGGCTCGAGGACGCGGCGCGTGTGCTCAGTGGGACTGCGCCGGACGGTTGAATGGTCATAATCGAGCCTTCGTGTTCCCGGCCGTTCACACCGAGATGGCCGTGCCGCCAATGGTGTAGGACGTGAAGCGCTTCGTCAGGTCGGAGAGTTCAAGGTCGAATTCCCCACCAGTCGTCTCCTTGGCCTTGAGCACGTTGGGGGTGGTCGGCGACGCCGTATAGCTGCGCCCAGTTTCTCCCCACGGATTGCGCAGGCGAATCCACTTGCGCCGAGGCTCGGCGAGATCCTCCTTCACCGACAGCACCGCATAGC
>JBBSPE010000100.1:0-16617 GCA_038259155.1 Gemmatimonadales bacterium | reverse complement strand
GCCAGCGTGCCCGTGGTGCTGGCCGCCACGGCGGTTGCGGCGACCATGGTGCCTGCGCTTCGGGCGTCGCGTGTGCCGCCCATCATCGCGATTCGGGGGGAGTGAGACCCAAACGTCCTTTGCTCCGCGGGCCGCCTCGTGGCCGACGCGGCCCTACTGCTTGAGCCAGATCACCAGCGTCCCGCACGCGGCATTGCCGCGTCGGTTGAATTGGGGCGGAGTCTGCGACACCGTGTAGTACTCGACGGCACTCACCGACGTGGGGTCGATGTTGTCGATGTTGTACAGCGATTCCGTTTGGCCGCTCCCGTACCGGGACAGGTTGTCCACCAGGATCTGCACGTAGCAACGCGGTGGCGCACCCTGCGCCCGGTCGAAGTCATCGCCCGCCGGCAGCTGGGTCTTGCTCGTGGCGCCGCGGCTGGACGCCAGCGCGGTGTTTGAGCCATACCGCACCACCGTGAGTCCGGGCACTTTGGTGCGCAGAATGCCCGCCAGCGAACTGCCGGGACGTGCGTCCATGTCCTCGGCCGTGAGAAAACGGCCCAGGCCCATTGTCCGGCGGTCGTCAAACTCCACGAGGTTCATGTCACGGAGCACGGTGGGCGCCGCGTTGGTCCGCACGGTGTCCAGCACGTTGGAGAGGGCGGTGAGCACTACCTCCACATCGACCGACTCCCCGGCGCGCAGCACAAGCGATTGGCGGAACACCGCGTAGCCGACGGCCTGCACGGTCAGTACATGCGGGCCCGGAGCCACGTCGCGCAGCACGAACTGGCCGAGGCTGTCCGTGCGGACGCCGACCGAGGCGTTTCCAATCGCGACCGTCGCAGCCGTCAGCGGGCGGCCCGTGCCCTCCAGCACTACTCGCCCTCGCACCGCGCCCCCGGACGCGCCCCCGAACGCGCCACCCGACTGCGCGGCAGCTTGCTGGCAGGCGAGCAGCACAAGCCCGACCAGCGCGGCGGCCATTCGGCGCACGCGTTGCGCGCCCGGTGGTCGAGGGTGGCAGCGATGGTGCAGGCGGTGGCGCAAGCAATCGAGCACGGCGATCTCCGGAGTGTGGCGACACGATGTCGTCGCTGGCATCATGCTCGCCGCGCCTCGGATTGGACAGGCCACCGGACCTGATGCTATGCTGCGCCCTCGACCCGGCCCGCCCGGTCCCGCTCCCGTTTTGTACTCCGGCCCTTCTGTCGTTGCCCTCAGCGCCACTTCGCCCACGCTCCCTCTGGGGCACACTGCCCTGCCCCCCCACCACGTACGGCCGCTCCGTGCTCGGCGCGGCGCTCGAGGTGTGGCGTCCCACGGCGCGCTGCGAGCTGCTCATTTTCGCGGGAATCCACGGCGAAGAACCGGAGACCACCTGGGCGCTTTCCCGCGCGTTGCGCCAGCTCGCTGCGCCATCCGAGCATGTGGCCGTTGTACTCGCCGCCAATCCTGACGGCCTTGTTCGCGGGACGCGCGGCAACGCCAACGGCGTGGATCTCAATCGTAACTTCCCCACGTCTACCTGGCGAGCGGGGCCGGTCACGAGCCGAGCGACGCTGGAGGATCCGAGCGACGTGCTGCTCAGCCCGGGCACGCTCGCGGGCTCCGAACCGGAGACGCGTGGCCTCCTGCAACTCATTGCCGGCCTCTCGCCCGATGCGGTGATCGCGCTGCACGCTCCGCTCGCCTGTATTGATGACGCGAACGCCAGCGCACTTGGCGCACGTCTCGCGGCACGCACCGCCATGCCGTTGGTGCAAGATGTGGGATATGCCACACCCGGATCATTCGGCACCTGGGGACTGGAGCACAACGTGCCCGTCATCACCTATGAGTTCCCCGTTATCGCCACCGAAGACCTCATGCGCCTGCACGTTCCCGTGCTCGTGGAGTTGCTCACCGGAACCCTGCCGTGACCCTCAACTACATCTGGCTGAGCTTTTTTCTCGTCTCCCTCGTGGTGGCGGTGGTCAAGCTCATTGGTGGTGACACGGCCGTTTTTGCCGCGATGACGCAGGCCACGTTCGACTCGGCCAAAACCGCCTTTGACATTTCCATTGGCCTTACCGGTGTGCTCACACTGTGGCTGGGCCTCATGAAGGTGGGAGAGGCCGGCGGCGCCATCGGCTTCATGGCGCGCGTGGTGAGCCCGTTCTTTCGCCGGCTCTTCCCCGAAATCCCGCGCGACCATCCGGTGCTCGGCTCCATCATCATGAACTTCTCGGCCAACATGCTCGGGCTCGACAACGCGGCCACGCCGCTCGGGCTCAAAGCCATGAACGAGTTGCAGACGCTCAACCCCGACAAGGAGACGGCCACCAACGCGCAGATCATGTTTCTGGTGCTCAACACGTCGGGACTGACGCTCATTCCCATCAGCATCATGGTGTATCGCGCGCAGCTGGGAGCCGTGAACCCGGCGGATGTGTTTCTGCCCATCCTGCTCACCACCTACTTCGCGTCGCTCTTCGCGTTGATTGCGGTGGCGCTCATTCAGCGCATCAACCTGTTTGACCCGGTGCTGCTTGCCTGGCTGGTGGGTGGCACCGCGGTCATTGGCGGCATTGTGTGGACGTTTGCCGGCATGGATCGCGATCGCGTGCAGGCGATTTCCAACGTGGTGGCCAACGTGGTGTTGTACGGCGTGATCTGCTCCTTCCTGATCATGGCGCTCGTGCGCAAGGTGAATGCCTACGAGGCGTTCATCGAGGGCGCCAAGGAAGGCTTTCAGGTGGCCGTGCGCATCATCCCGTATCTCGTGGCGCTGCTTGTGGCCATCGGTGTCTTCCGCGCGTCCGGCACGCTCGATCTGCTCACCGACGGCATCACGCGACTCTTTGCAGTACTCGGCCTGGACAGTCGCGCGATTCCGGCGCTGCCCACCGCGCTCATGAAGCCGCTGTCCGGCAGCGGCGCACGGGGCATGATGGTGGACGCCATGACGACCTATGGCGCCGACTCATTTGTAGGCCGGCTGTCTTCCACGTTTCAGGGCGCGACCGACACCACCTTCTATATTCTCGCGCTGTACTTCGGCTCGGTGGGCGTGCGCAAGACGCGCTACGCGGTGGTGGCGGGGTTGTTCGCCGATCTGGTGGGGGTGATTGCGGCGATCATCATTGCGTACATCTTCTGGGGCTGAGGGGACGGCGAGCGCTCCGGTTGTCCTCCCGACGATCCCGGATGTCCCGCCGGCACTGGCAATGCCAGTCGCCGACGGGAGATTGAACACGTGACCACCCCCGATCGCCGCTCCACACGGATCACCCCGCGCGAGTTCCTGATTGCGTCGGCCAGCGTGCACGCGCTGTTCTTCGTCCTGCGCTTCACATACATGTGGCTCGACGATGTGGTTCGCGGCGAGACCGGCACATTCCTCCCGATCTTCGTGGAGGAGGCGACCGGCGCCTTCGGCTCGCTGCTCCTGAGCGGGTTTATCTACCTGACGTGGCGATGGGCTCCGCTGCGTGGGCTACGTGCATGGCAACGCGCGCCGGGGTACCTGGCGCTTGGCGTGCTCATCAGCATTGCCAACACCTCGTTCATGTGGGGCTCACGGAGTCTTTTGTTCCCCCGTCTGGGACTCGGCACGTACGACTACGGTCGCATGCCGCTGCGCTACCTCATGGAGCTGCCGATCGCGCTGATCGGCTACGCGACCGTTCTCACCCTCATTGCGCTCACGGACGAGGTGCGCGCGCGTCGCGAGCGACAAACGCGAGCGCTCGAACTCGAGCGGGCGCTCGTCGAAAGTCAGTTGCGGGCCCTTCGGCTGCAGATGCAGCCGCATTTCCTGTTCAACGCGCTCAATACCATTTCGGCTCAGTTGCACGAGGATCCGACGGCCGCCGATCGCCTCATCGGACACCTTTCGGATCTTCTCAGAGCATCGCTGCGTTCAGCGCATGGCTCGCAGGTGCCGCTTCGCGAGGAACTCGGCCTGCTGGCCGACTACGATGCGCTCATGCAGGCGCGCTTTGGTGAACGACTCCGCCTCTCGGTGGATAGCGACGAGGCACTGGATGACGTCTTGGTGCCTCCGGTATTGCTGCAGCCGCTCGTGGAAAACGCCATCCGGCACGGCGGCCTCGAACGCGCGGGGACGGCCCACATCAGGGTGCGGGTGGTGCGCGTAGGCGAAGTCCTGTCGCTGAGCGTGCACGACGACGGTCCTGGCATCGCGGACACGCGGGATCCGCTCACCTCCGGCACTGGCCTGTCCACCACCGCGCGCCGACTCGCGTTGATGCACGGTGCGCTCGCGACGCTCCACGCCGGCAACGCCCCCGAAGGCGGGTTTCGCGTGACTGTACGCCTGCCGATCCCATGAAGCTCCGCCTGCTCATTGTGGAAGACGAGGCGCCGGCTCGCGCCCGTCTGACGCGCCTGATTGCGGCCCTCGCCGACGTCGAACTGGTAGGCCAGGCCGAAGACGGTGAGGCCGCCGTCCACGCCATCGTGTCGCTCGCACCCGACGTCGTCCTGCTGGACATCCGTATGCCGCGACTGGACGGTTTCGCGCTCGTCGATGCGATGGGCGAGGATATGCCGCTCACCGTGTTCTGCACGGCGCATGACGAGTATGCATTGCAGGCGTTCGATGCGCGCGCCGTGGATTATCTGCTCAAACCGGTGAAGCCGGAACGCCTCGCTGCTGCGGTGGAACGCGCGCGCACGTTGCTCGCCGGCTCTGCAGCGGCGAGGTCCCGTGGCCGGCAGTCCGTTGCGCAGATCGTGGAGAAGCAGTCGGGATTCCTGACCCGCCTGATGGTGCGCGACGGCGAGCGTGCCTGCCTGCTGCCGGTGCAGCAGGTGGACCACATACGAGCCGACCGCAATCACTGCGACGTACATGCAGCAGGGCGCGTATTCCGAGTGCGACGCACGCTCACGTCGCTTGTCGAGCGGCTCGACCCGCAACATTTTCTGCGCGTCAACAAGAGCGACGTGGTGCGACTTGATGCGGTGCGGGAGATCCAACCGTGGTCTCACGGAGACTATCGAGTGGTGCTGCGCGACGGGCGCACGCTGAATTGGAGTCGGCGCTACCGGGCAGCGTTCGGCGCGTAACTCTCACGTGCGGTCGTCGCCCTTGGATGCCATCCGGCAGCGCCGGTGGTCACAACGGAAGTCCCGCTGGTCACGCGGCACGCGACGGACGTGCCATACGGTGGTCACACTTCGGCATTCCCTTGCCAAGGAGTCGTATCATGTCGCGTGTCGCACAGTGCAGAGGCTTTACGCGTGTGTTGATTGTTCATAAGATGTGGCTGTTGAGCGTCCTCGCCTGCGGAGCCGCCGGTGTACTGCGCGCACAGAGCACCGGAAGCACCCCGCCACCGGCTGCCGCCGTCGTCGCGGCAACCGAATGGCCCGCCTATGGCGGCAATGCAGGAGGCAGCCGCTACGCGCCAATTGACCAGATCAATCGCCGCAATGTCGCCCAGCTGCGAGAAGCTTGGCGATTCAACACCGGCGAGCTCGACGACGGCGAACGTTCGTTTGAGGCGACGCCTATACTGGTGGATGGCACCCTCTTTCTTGGTACGCCACTTGGCAAGGTCTTTGCGCTCGACCCGGCGACCGGCTTCACACGCTGGCGGTTCGACGCGGGCGTGCCGGCGCGCAGCGGATTTGGCGACTTCACCTCGCGCGGCGTGTCCACGTGGCTCGACAGCGCAGCCGCCGCTGACGCGCCCTGCCGCCGACGCATCATCCTCGCCACCACGGACGCCCGCCTCATTGCACTCGACGCGCGAACCGGTGTGCCGTGCCGGGACTTTGGCACGTCCGGAACGGTGTCGCTCCGCGAAGGGCTGCGCAACGCGCCGTTCGAGTTCGCCGAGTACGAAGTCACATCACCACCCGCGGTGATCAATGGAGTGATCGTGGTGGGTTCGGCTGTGGCGGACAACAATCGAGTGGAGGCAGCGAGCGGTGAAGTGCGCGCATACGATGCCCGCACCGGCGCGAAGCGATGGAGCTGGGACCCAGTCCCGCAGGATGTTCGAGATGCCGCGTACCGTTCATGGCGCGGGGACAGCGCACACCGAACGGGCGCGGCCAACGCGTGGAGCGTGATCGCGGCCGATCCCGTGCGGGGATTGGTGTTCGTGCCCACAGGATCGGCCAGCCCCGACTACTTCGGCGGCAGGCGACTCGGCCGCAACGACTACGCCAACAGCGTGGTCGCGTTGCGCGCCGCGACCGGGGAGGTCGCATGGCACTTCCAGACGGTGCATCACGATCTGTGGGACTACGACAACGCCTCACCCCCAGCACTGGTGGACGTGCTCATTGAAGGGCAGCCGCGCGCAGCCGTGCTGCAGGCCACCAAAACCGGTATGCTGTTCGTGCTCGACCGTGACACCGGCACCCCCCTCGTTCCGGTACAGGAGCGCCCTGTACCCGCCAGCGACATGGCGGGGGAGGAGGCGTGGCCCACGCAACCGTTCAGCGCGCTTCCACCCCTCAGCCCACACGCGCTGGCGGCCTCGCAGGCATTCGGTACATCAGAGGCAACGCGTTCGGCATGTGCGGAACGCATCCGCAGTCTCCGCAACGAAGGCATCTTCACACCACCGTCGCTGCGTGGAACGCTTGCAATGCCGTCGAACATCGGTGGCGCGCATTGGGGTGGCCTGGCATGGTACGCGCCGGACAACATCGCCGTGATTCCCGTCAACACCATAGCGGCGTTCGTACAGCTCCTGCCGGCAGTCGGCACGGACATCGCAGCCCTGCGTCGCGACGCCGAGACGCGTGGGGAGCAGGTCAATCGCCTGCGCGGCACGCCGTTTCTGCAGGTGCGCGGACTGCTCGTTGGTCTGGACAACGTGCCGTGTTCACCTCCACCCTTCGGAAAGCTCGTCGCCGTCGACCTCGTGGCTCGGCGCATCCTGTGGGATGTACCGCTGGGCAGCATGGCGGCCGAAACACAGCCGGTCACGGGCTCACCAAATCTCGGGGGACCGATTGCCACGGCCGGCGGACTGGTGTTCATTGCGGCCACATTGGATCAGAAATTTCGCGCCGTGGATGTGCATACTGGACGTGAACTCTGGAGCACCGCACTGCCGGCGGGGGGCAAGGCCACGCCCATGACCTACGTAGGCGCAGATGGCCGTCAGTACGTGGTGATCGCCGCTGGCGGGGACGGTGGTCGCTTCGGTCGCGGCGATTCGGTCATCGCATTCGCACTGCCGTGATCGACGGACCGAGCGCGTGGGTGATCCGGTTCGCGCGCTCAGCGCGCGAGTGCCGCGCGTCGCGCGCTGAGCGCCTGAAAGCGCGGCACACCGCGCAACGCATCCCACACCGGTCGCACGTCCAACCAGATCAGATCCGTCACCCGATCCTCCACGGCACGTTCCAAGAGCGTGAGGGCCGCATCCGCATCGCCCGCTCCGAGCTCGGCCAACGCGAGATGGCTGTCGGCCACATAGCGTGTGCCCACACGGGCACGCAGTTCGATGGCCAGTGAGCGCGCAGCGGTGCGATCGCCGCTGGCACCATAGGCGAACGCGGCCAGTGCCAGCGTCTCGCCGCTGTTGCCCGAAAGTTCGCGCGCCTTCTCGGCCGCGCGTACGGCACCCGTGACATCGCCCTGCGCGAGCAGCGCCTGCGCGTGGAAGAAGTGCGCGAGCGCAAAACGCGACTCGAGGTCCAGCGTCTCGCGCGCCGCGTGGACAGCCTCGTCAAAACGGCGTGCGTACAGCAGCGAGACGGTGAGCGTGGAGCGCGCCGACAGCGACAACGGGTCGAGCCGGAGCGCGCGGCGCACTGCCACGAACGCTTCCTCGAAGCGTGATTGGGGGAGCAGCACCATCGTGGCCAGCCACTGGTGCGCCGTGGCATCGGCGCGTCCCGCCAGCGAGGCGGCAAACGACTGCTCGGCAGCGGCGAAGTTCCAGTCATAGCCGGCCTGAATCACGCCCAGCGCCGAGTGCGCCGCCGGCAGCGCGGGTTCGAGCAGCAGCGCGCGCGATGCCGCTTTGCGCGCCGCCTCGAACGTCGCGGCCGGTTCGTCCTCCCCGTACACGCCAAGCAATCCGCGGGCGTCGGCCACCGCCGCGTGTGCCGCGGCAAAGCCGTCGTCCAAGCGAATCGCTTGGTGAAACCATGCAATGGACGCGCGCATGTCCTGCGCCGTCCGGCGCCCGAGCATGTGCCGGCCCCGCAGATACGCGTTGTAGGCCTCGGGTGTGGTCACCCGCCGGGCACGAGCGCCCGGACCGGAGAGCACCGGGCTTTCGCCCGTGACAGCGCCCAACGTGCCGTGCAGCGCACCCGAGATGTACTCGGCGATCTCGTCCTGCACCGCAAACAGGTCGTCCATGGTTCGATCGAAACGTTCGGCCCACATCTGGAAACCGTCCGCGCCGTTCACCAGCGAAGCCGACACGCGCACACGATCGCCTGACCGTCGCACACTTCCCATGAGCACCGTGCGCACGCCGAGCCGTTCGCTGATCGCACGCACGTCGGCCTTCGCGTCGGCCATCACCACCGCCGAGCCGCGTCCGGCCACGCGCACGCGGCCCGCGCGCACCAGCGACGTGACAATGTCTTCGGCAATGCCGCTGGCCAGAAAATCGACCTCGGCGTCGTCGGACGGATTTTCAAATGGCAGCACGGCCACGGAGGGCACGGCCGCGGCGATCTCTTCGGTGGTCACCTGTGTGGAGCGTTCAGACACGGCGCGCCCCACGCGCTCAATGGCGTCGCCGAGTTCGGCCGCGCTCGCGTAGCGTTCGGTGGGCTCGAACGCGAGCGCACGACGCACAAGCGCATCGAGCGCCTCGTCCACTTCAGCACGTTTTGATCGCGGTGATGGGGGCGGCTCCGTGAAGCGCTTCGCGATGACGGCCAGCGGCGTCGCGCCCGTAAACGGTGGTTCGCCCGTGAGCATTTCGTACAGCACCGCGCCCAGGCTGTACACGTCGCTGCGCTCGTCGATTTCACTGCCACCCGCCGCCTGCTCCGGGCTCATGTACGCGGGCGTGCCAAGACCCGCCACCATATCTGCCGGCCGACCGTCCACCTCGTCCACCGCCTGCAGCGCGCGCGCCAATCCGAAGTCCGTGACCACGGCGCTGCGCCCGCTCAGGATGATGTTCTCGGGTTTCACGTCGCGGTGCAGCACGCCCTGCGCGTGTGCATAAGCCAGCGCGTCGGCCACTTCGCCGGCCAGCTTGATCGCCTCCGCAGCGTCGAGCGGACCCGCCTCGGTTCGAACGCGCAGCGTCCCGCCGTCCACAAACGGCATCACGTAGTACGGCCGCCCCTCGGCCTTCCCCGAATCGAGCAACGGCACGATGTGCGGATGGCTCAGGCGCGCGGTGAGGTGGATCTCAAGCAGGAACCGCTCCGACTCCACGTCGTCCAACGTGTCGCGGTCGAGCACCTTCACGGCCACCTGGCGCCCGTGCTTGGACTCGCGGGCCAGATAGACGGTGGCCATACCGCCTCGGCCAAGCACGTGGAGCAGCTCGTAGAGCGGGGCCAGGCTCGGCGCTGGGGTCCGGGGCTCGTGAATCGGCGCGTCGGCCTGGGGAGTGGTCTGCATGCGTGTTCGAATCTCGCCTCTCACCGGCAGGGTGACAACCGTAGGGACGTACGGCACCGTGATTTCGCGCGCAGCGTGATAGCTGTTGACACACCAACGGACCAATCGTGGCCAACGGCTGGTTCGCGCGCGATCTTTGACCGTCGGAAGTGCCTTTCCCTTCCTCCAGCCAGCTGCCGTGTCACGACGTCTTTCTTCGCAGCGCTTTCGCGCGTGTCTCGCCGCCTGCGCGCTCTCGGGCGCCATCGCCTGCACCGAACGCACGCCGGCGGCAACGCTTCCCTCGCCAGTGCCCGTGAGCGATTGGGCGGATCGGGTGGACACGCTGCCCGGCACGTACACGCGCGCCATGTATCCGGCAGAGTTCTGGGACAGTGTGCTGGTGGTGCCCGACGTGGGCGAGCGGCTGCTCTGGCGCATTGATATGGCAGCCGGCACGCGCACGACGCTCGGCTCAATGGGCGGGGGGCCTGGCGAGTACGCCCGCGTGAGTTGGGCGCTCAAGGTGCACCGCGATTCCGTGGCGATCTCCCCGGGCATGGCGTGGATGCCGTTCCCGGTGCTCAGCGTGGCCACGGGCGCCGGTCGTACCGTCTCGTTTCGGCCGAACTCCGCAGACGACGACCGCGCCTCCGCGTTCGCGAGCATTGCGCAGCCGTTCATCGCGCTGGCGGATACCCTCGGCAACCTGTACGGCGAAGCCGCGATGCGCGCGCCGTCGTTCGACTCCACCACCCAACGAATCCGGCAGGCCGGCGGAGTCCGCGATACCAGCGACATCCGGCGGTTCTCCACCCGAACGCTCGCGGTGGACACGCTGATGCTGTTTCCGAGGGGGGTGCACTACGAACCACCCGGCCAAGATGCGACGGGCGCCATGGCGTTGGGACTCAGCCTCGGCTCGTATGGCCCCAGCAACGGCTGGACTGTTGCCGAAGACGGCCGACTGCTGCTCGTGGACGCTGCGACGTACGAACTGCGGGTGCTGGATCGCAACCTGGAGCCCATTTCCACCTGGCGATTCCTCAAATCCGCCATCCCGGTATCACAGGCCGGCTGGGACGACTACGTGAAGCAGTCAACGCGCGGCTCGATCGCACTCATGGAGAAAACGATGGAGCAGGTGCTCGGGACGTCCGGAGCGAAACGGCCGCGTCCCGCTGGTCCGCGCTACGTGGTGCCGACCATGCCCGACACGCTACCACCCGTGCGCACCGGTGGTGTCACGCGACCACTACACGTAGTCGACAACACCGCGTGGATCCCGGTCAATCGCGTCGATCCGCCGGGCGCGGAGTTCTGGGACATTCTCGACATCGAACGGGGTACACTCCTCGTGACGCTCGCACTGCCGGCCAACCACCGGCTGCTGCACGTCACGAGGCGCGGCGCCTACATCTTGGCCAAGGACGACGACGACCTCGAGCGCATCCTGCTCTACCGCCAGTACGTCAACCAGTCGCCGCCTTGAGCTCCGTCGTCGCGCGCTCGAGGATGTCCTTGATCTTCGCCACCTGTTCCGGCGTCCGGCGACCACTCATCATCACCGACCCGAACTCCTTCGCCAGCGCGATCATGGCATCCCGCGCCGGACGCACCCCGTCGCCAAACACCGCGTCGCCAAACTGGTTGACGCGCTCGAACAGTTCGTCCACGGCCGGCCGATGTTCTGCCAGATGGGCACGCCCCGCCTCGGTGATGGTGTACACCTTCTTTCCACCCTCCTCGGGTGTCACCTCGGCGTAGCCCAGATCTTCGAGCATGGTGAGCGTGGGGTACACCGCACCGGCGCTGGGCGTGTAGCGACCGCTCGAACGCTCCTCCAGCTCCTTGATGATCTCGTAGCCGTGGCGGGGCTTCTCGTCGAGCAAGCGCAGGATCACGAGCTTGAGATCGCCCTGATCAAACATGCGCCCACCGCCAAAGCCGCGACGCCGCCGAGAGCCGCTGCCACCCCCACCGCCAAAGAAGGCGGCAAAATCGGCGTCGATGCCCTGCCAGGCGCGGGAGCCCCGGCCTTCACGATCCCCACAGTAGTGATTCCACATGATGCCACCTCAGCGGAAAGATATGACGTGCGATACAACTTACGATATATCGTAAGATATGACGTACGTTATATCGCCCGAACGTCCACGTAAAGGGGGACTACTCCACGCACCAGAGCGCCGAACGGGGCAACATGTCCCCTCGGCGCCACGCGGGCGTCTCGAAGCGGCCCGCCAGCGACACATCCGGCGGGGGCTCACGGAAGGCGTAGGCCGAGAGCACCTGAAGCTCCGCGGCCAGCTCCATTGGCTCCAGCGCTGACTTCCGCTTGGGCCGGTTCACGGCGCAGATGTCGTCCACGATGGACAGGCCCGGCGCAATCTCCCGGAAGCGGGTGCGCACGCGAACCTGCTCGATGTGCTGCAGCTGACTGGGGAGCTTGTCGGGTCGGCTGAGCTCGAGATCCATGCGGCGCAGCTGCGCGCTCGCACTGTCCAGGAAGAACGTGCCGTGCACATCGGGGGAGTTGATCTTGTCTGCGGCCCGCACGTCCAGCCGCAGCCATGTCTCGCCGTCTTTCTCCTCGCGACCGCCGTACGCAAAACAGTGGGCGCGCGCGAACGCGTTGTCGGCAAGATCCATGATGGTGGGGAGCGCCATGGAATACTCGTCAAGGCCGCCCCGAAATCGTTGACGCTGCACCACGCGACCCGCACGATATTCGGCGCGCGCCGCGCTGCGTGCATCAATGGAGTCCACCAGCTGCACGTGCACGGCTGTCGCCGGTTCGTGATCGTCATTTACGAGCAAGAGCGACCGTACATGCTGGTAGGCGAACGGGTACTGCGACGCCAGCAGCCGGTACCGATCGGCGTTCTCGCGCAAGAGCGCCACGAGAGTGGCAACTGCCGGCTCCGCTGACGCGTCCGGTACCCCGGGACTCGTGCAGCGCGCGAGGGCACGCACGGTCAGTGACGCGATGCGCACCGGGATCACCGCCAACTGCACATCGAGACGGGTGACGCGGTCCGCAACGATCTGCACCGTCTGCGTGCGCGGTGCGTACCCGATGCGCCGCACCACCACCTCGTACCGTCCGGGCGCGAGCTCACCGAGGCGAAAGCGACCCGCGCCATCAGTGAAGCGTTCCAAGGCAAGCGTCGGCAGACCCACGACGGCATATGACAGCGGCACGAGCGTGGACGACGACTGGGTGCTGCCCTGCACCGTGCCCTGGAGCGTTCCGGTGGCGCCCTGCGCGCGGGACGCCAGCGGCGCTCCCAGGACAAGCGCGAGGAGAATCCAGCGGGACGCGAGCGTGCGCGAGTGGGTGGTGGGGAGCAGTGACACGGACAAAGGCGAACGGATGAGGCGCGAGGTGCTGCGCTATCTACTGCTATTCCAGTAGACAATAGATATCGGCGCGTGCCCTGTCAATCAGGATCAGCTGTGATGGCGAGCAGCGCACGAAAGCGTGACGCCTCCGCTGGGCGACCAGCCGTTTCGTACAGCCGGACCACATTCGACAGCGCGAACTGCGTTTGCACGTTGTCAGCGCCGCGCTCGGCGAACAGATGCTCGTAGGTGGGCAGCAAGAGTACTTCCGCCTCATTCCATCGGCCGATTGCGCGGAGCACGTCGCCGAGGAACAGGCGCGTCCGCAGCGTCATGAGGCTCTGTGCTCCCGCGGTTCGGGTCAGGCGACTCTCGGCATCACGAAGGACTCGCTCCGCGAGTACGAAGTTTCCGGATCGGCGGAGCACGTCGCCATACCCGGCAAGATATGCGGCCGTCAGCAGGTGATCCGCGCCATAGCGCTGTTCGGCGAGCACGTAGGATTCGCGAGAGATGGGTGTGGCTTCGGTGAGTCTTCCCGTTCGCTCGATCCGACCGGAGTAGCCCACCAGCAATGCCTCGAGGTCTGGCGCTGGCTTGGTCGCAGCCACCTGCGTGCCGCCCAGTGCCCCGATCTCTGCTCCCGCTCGCACACCGGTCTGCATGCCGAAGGTACCTGATGTCTGAAGCGGTCCGCCGGCGCTTGCGGACCGAATTCGCATTGCCTCGGCGCGCAGCGCGGCCGCAACCGCGAGCCCAAGGCTGTCGCCGCGCGCTCCCTGTTCGACGTATTCCCCCAGCGCTTCGAGCTGGCGAGCGTACAACACGTCCCGACGATTGGGACGCGTCGCGGCCAACCAACCCAGTTCCGAGAAGAACGGCTGCGCCGAATGCACGTCGCCTGACGTGTGCAAGGTGTAGGCGAGGTCAAAAATGGTGCGTTGGGTAGCCGGCGCCCGCTCTCCGAGCAGCTCCCGTTGGCGGGCCAACGCCGTGCGAAAGCCGCGTGCCGCCTGCGCACTGCGCCCCGCCAGCTCATCGAGTTTGGCAGGAGTCGCAATGCTCTGCGCAACGTCGGCATGCACCTCGCCATGGGATTGGCGACGCAGCTCGAGCGCGCGTTCGAGATTCGGTCGCGCGTCGGCATAGGCCCCCAGACTCATCCGCGCGCGCCCGATCGCGTCGAGCATCTGCGCCTGCGCGAGCGGACTGTCCGTGAGCGCGTTCGCGCGTGCTTCGCCCCGATCCAGCAACACGCGGGCGCTGAGCGTGTCACCGCGACCACGCGCCGGCTCGATCGCTTCGAACAACCCCAGCAGGAACGCCGAGACCTGATCCGACTTCGAGCGCTCCGCCGACACCTCGTCGAGCGCCTGCGCGATGCGGCGATTCTGTACCACCAATGTCCCCATGTACACGCCAGCCGTGAGTACCGCAGCCGCCGCGAGTGACAGTGGCAACGCGCGACGCCGAGCCATGCGTCGCCAGCGATAACCACGATTTCCCGTCCGCGCGGCAACGGGTTCGCTGTCGAGCACGCGCTTCAGATCCGCGCCAAACTCGGCCACCGACGCGTAACGTGCCGTCGGCTCCTTGCGCAGCGCCTTGAGGATCACCGCGTCCAGATCGCCCCGCAACGCACTCAGGTGCATGGACGGGGGCGGTGTATCATCCGGCACCACGCGGTCTTCAAGCGGACGGCCAGCCAATGTGCGCTCAAACGCCCGGTGGCCGCAGAGTAACTCGTAGAGCACGGCGCCCAGCTGGTACACGTCCGTGGCCGTGGACACGGGGGCGCCCGTGAACTGCTCCGGCGCGGCGTACTCCGGTGTGAACCAGCGCCGGCGCGTAGCCGTCGCTTCGGATGCGCTGCCCCCCGTGGGATCAACGATCTTCGCGATCCCGAAATCGAGCAGTCGAGGCTGACCGTCCGCCGACACCAGAATGTTGGACGGCTTGAGGTCCCGGTGCACAATGAGCTGTCGGTGGGCGGACTGCGTCGCGTCAACGATCTTGAGGAACAACCGAATGCGCGTCGCGGTGTCGAGCGTGCGCTTGCGGCAGTACGTGGTGAGAGGCTCTCCCTCGATGTACTCGAGCACCAGGTACGGCCGACCGTCGGGCGTGACCCCGCCGTCCAGCAGATGGGCAATGTGCGGATGGTCCAGCGTCGCGAGGATCTGCCGCTCCATACGGAAGCGCTCCACGTCGCCCGGCGTGTCGAGGCCGGCGCGCAGCACCTTGATCGCGACGCGCTGCGCAAACGTTCCGTCCACGCGCTCGCCCAGGAACACGCGTGACATGCCGCCGTGGCCGATCTGCGGCCCAACCTGCCAAACCCCGAGTGTGGTACCCTCGAGCGCGTCGACCGCGCGCGCGTGCTCGACGTCCTGTACGAACTGCGCGGCGAGCGAACCGGCACCGGAATCGAGCAAACCCTGCGCGCGCCCGTGCTCCCGCAGCAACGCCTCAACCTCGGCGCGAAGCGCGTGATCGTCGCCGCATGCCGCAGCAACGATCGCGGGCCACTCCGACGGCTCATGATCGAGCGCCAGATCGAGCACGGCTTCCACGCGCTCCCAGCGTTCAGCGTCCATCGCACCTCCGTATGCCCGTCCGCGGAATGCCCACGGGCGTCAGTCGTGGCCGAGTTCGCGGGACAGGTAGAGCCTCGCCTTGGTCCAGTCGCGTCCAACAGTGCGCAATGACACGCCCAACATCTGCGAGATCTCCTCATCACCAAGTCCTGCGAAAAACCGCAGCTCCACCACACGACACAGGCGATCGTTGAGCGCGCGCAAACGGTCCAAGGCTTCGTCCAGCACCAGCAGTTCATCCACCTGCACTTCCAATGCCGCGTCCCTGCCCGTGAGCGTCAGCGGCGCTTCGCCGCCGCCGCGTTTGGCGGCCTGTCGGTTTCGGGCGTGGTCCACCAGCACCTGTCGCATGGCGCGCGAAGCCGAGCCGAAGAAGTGGGCCCGGTTCTGCCACCGTGGGTCCGGGTTGCTGCTGAACTTGAGGAAGGCATCGTGTACGAGCTCGGTCGTGCTGATCGTGGCGCCCGCCGCGCGCGTGCGCAGGTGATGGCTGGCCACACGCTTGAGCTCGGCGTAAATGGCGCTGTCGATCGTGTCCGGCAGCGGGGCGGAGGGCGGCAGGGTCATACTGCGAATAATCCCGAATCCCGCCGCGAATGACAAGCGGGAGTGCGTGATGGTGACCGATTGCGTGACACCAACGCGCGTGTGATGAGCGACACCGATACCGGCGCGCCAAGCCCGGAGGCCGCTACCCGAACGCGACCGGCAGGTTGGACACTGCGCGAAGGAACGGATCGGTATACCACTGCGGAGTGCCGGCGAGCGCCAGCCCGGGCAGTTCGTCGAGCAGCACCTGGAACGCGACGGGTGACACCTGCTCCGCCAATGGCGCACCCAGGCAATAGTGGATGCCGCTGCCGAAGGAGAGACCGCGCGTTGCCGTATCTGGACGCGTGATGTCAAAGCGCTCCGGATCGGGAAACGCCGCTGCGTCGTGATTGCCGGATCCGGTAACGGCCGTGACCTTGTCGCCGCGGTGCAGCGTGCGGCCACAGATCTCCACATCCTCTGTTGCGTAGCGATCAATGAGCTGCGTTGAATAACTGTACATTTCCGCGACAGGTCGCACACGCGTACACGCGCCCTATCAGACATTTTGCATGCCAGTGGTCGGCGCAGCGAACAGTTGCGTGC
>JBBSPE010000099.1:0-16814 GCA_038259155.1 Gemmatimonadales bacterium | reverse complement strand
GAACCGGACGGCCGACCTCGACGCCCAGCACTCGGCCGCCGTCCGCGGCGGCTGGCCGGAGGTGCCACGTCCGCTCCACCAACCGACAGCGGTGTGCCATCCGCCGCGAGTTCCACGAAGCGTGCCGCGCTCGGCCGGCGACCGGCTGGCAGTACCGGCGCCGTGTCCGCAAGCGCGCGATCGCCCACGGCCTGACTCGACTCCGTTTCATGCAGGTTCAAGGCATGTGACAGTGGCATGGTCTCGAGCGCACCCACAGCCCACACGCCGTGCGCCAGGCCAGGTTGCGCACGGAATTCCTCGAAGGCGTACACATACCAGTATCGTCCGTGCTCACGCTGCACGAGCACCCAGTCCGCAAACGATTCTTCGGCGCGGCGCATGCCTTCGGCCGCGGGGCGCTCGCCGTCGAGCACTACAAAGTCCGTACTCCAACCCACACTCACTCGGCGGCCACCACAATCAGGTCACTCACGGGTGTCGCGCCGTCCGCGTGCGCCGTGACGCGATACTCGCCGGCTGCCAGCGAGAACTCGCCACGTTGCCACCCCTCGTTGCCGTCACGTACCAGCGCATCCTCAATCACCTCGCCGCCAGCCAGTGGGGTAAGTGTGACGTGCAGTTTCGGGTTGCCCTCCGATGCTCGCACACGCACCACCAGGTGCTCGTCCGGCAGCACCACGTCGTCGAGCGCCAGCGTGAGTGTGCCCGCATCCTCCGCGCGCTGGAATTTTCGCAGGTCCAGATCGGGTCGAGTCAGCGCACCACGCACGTTCGCCAGAGTACCTGCCGCGTTCTGCAGTGCGCCGTGCATCTCCGCCGCGTAAATCTCACGCGCATCACTGCTCATCTCAATCGGCGTGCCAGACACCCGCGGCACCGTGCCGTCGCCTCCCTGATCTTCGCCCTCGTAGCTGTTCAGGATGGTGAGCGCACCAGCGGAGACCTGCACCGATTGCGCCGTCGGTTGCTCGATACCGACAATGGGCAGCACGGAGGGTCCACGGTCCATGTACTCCGCTATCGCCGCATTCGCAGACTGCGCGTCCTGAATCGCCTGATGAAACGCCCGCGCTGCTCGCGCCCTCGCCACATCCACGTGCGGGAGCGAACCCGCCACCGCCGCGTCGGCAACTCGCTGCATCGCGCCGCCGTCCGTACTCACACACGGATAGATCGGCAGCAACTGATACACCGACGTGAGCGAGCGCAGCATGGGGGACAGATCAATCCCGAACGGTCCCACCTTTTTCTTCATCCCGTCTTCGAGAAAGCTGACCGCATTCAACGAACCGCGGTGCGGCGTGCCGAGCGTGATGATGCGATGCGTATCCCGCCACCCCTCCAGACACTCCACGAAGTAGCGCGCAATCAACCCGCCCATGGAGTGGCCAATGAGGATCAGCCGCGCATCCGCGTTGCCGGACTTCGTGCGCCAGCGTTTGAGCCAATCACCGGTCTGTGACTTGAGGCGTTCAGCCGCGAGGCGATTGTCACGTCGCCAATCGTACGGAAACGGGAAGAAGTTCTCGCCTTCCACCACGCCAAGCTGCTCGACGAGGTAATCCCGGATGCGACCGTACCCGTCGATCTTCACCAGACCCGGCACAATGGTCACGTCCGGCACCAATCGCGACGCGACGATCCCGTCGTCCTCGTCATCCGAGGCGAGCTCCAGTCCGGTGACCGTCTTGCCAAAGCTCTTGATGACGCGCCAGACCGCCCCGCCCGACGGCGCCCACACGTCCTTGCCGGCCTTGTTGGTGAGCACGCTACCGGTGATACCGGGAAGCAAAACCACTACATCGGGAAATGTCGCCACGAGGGCCTCCGGAAACGGTGCCACTGGTTATCGCGCCCGCGTTGGCGGATACACGCTCCGCAATCATCGCGTCAACGGTCCCAAGATGCAAACGAACTCGAATGTGGGCGGACAAGAAACGGGAGGTGGTTCGCTCGCTGGCGAAGCACCTCCCGTTCTCCGACTACCGTCCGTCCCACGCCGCGCCGCGAACCGCGCGCGTCCAGCCGGATGGATCAGGCCAGGTCGAAGCGATCGAGGTCCATCACCTTGCTCCACGCGGCCACGAACGCCTGCACGAACGCCGGCTGCGCGTCCGCCGAGCCGTACACCTCCGCCAGTGCGCGCAGCTGTGAGTGCGAACCAAAGATCAGGTCCACCCGCGTGCCGGTCCATTTGAGATCACCAGTCTCGCGGTCGTGTCCCTCGAATGCGGACTCGGCCGCTGACGTCGCCGTCCACACCGTGCCCATGTCCAGCAGGTTCACGAAGAAATCATTCGTGAGCGTGCCGGGACGATCGGTGAACACCCCGTGGCGCGACTTGCCATGGTTGGCGTCGAGCACACGCATGCCGCCCACCAGCACGGTCATTTCCGGCGCGGTGAGCGTGAGCAGCTGCGCCTTGTCCACCAGCAGCTCCTCAGCCGACCGCGTGTACTCCGTCTTGAGATAGTTGCGGAAACCGTCGGCGGTGGGCTCGAGCACACCGTAGGCCTCGACGTCCGTCTGCTCCGCCGACGCGTCCATGCGGCCGGGCGTGAACGGCACCTGCACGTCGTGGCCTGCCGCCTTGGCCGCCTGCTCCACCGCGGCGCACCCGCCGAGCACGATCAGGTCGGCCATGGAGACGCGCGTGTTTCCCGACTGCGCGCTGTTGAACGCCTGCTGGATGCCCTCAAACGTCTCGAGTGCCTTGGCGAGCTTGGCGGGCTGATTCACTTCCCAGCTGCGCGCCGGCTCCAGACGAATGCGCGCGCCGTTGGCACCACCACGCTTGTCGGAACCGCGGAACGTGGACGCGGACGCCCACGCCGTGGACACCAGCTGTGAGATGGACAACCCCGACGCGAGGAGCTGCCCCTTGAGTGTGGCGATGTCCTCGGCGTTGATGACGTCGTGATTCAACGCGGGGATCGGATCCTGCCACAGCAGTTCTTCGGTGGGCACCAGCGGACCGAGGTAGCGCGTGCTGGGCCCCATGTCGCGGTGGGTGAGCTTGAACCACGCACGCGCAAAGGCGTCGGCCAGCTGATCCGGGTTCTCGTGAAAGCGCTTGGCGATGGGCAGGTACACCGGGTCCGTGCGAAGCGAGATGTCGGTGGTGGCCATCATGGGCGCGTGCCGCTTGCTCGGATCGTGCGCGTCGGGGACCGTGGTGGCCGCTGCTGGATCGGTGGGCGTCCACTGGAACGCACCGGCCGGGCTCTTGGTGAGCTCCCACTCGTACCCGAACAGCGTGTCGAAATAGCTGCTGTCCCACTGCGTGGGCGTGGGTGTCCACGCACCTTCGAGACCGCTGGTGATCGCGTGCACACCCAAGCCGGACTCGAACGTGCTGCGCCAGCCGAGGCCCTGTTCGGCCATCGTGGCACCCTCCGGCTCGGCGCCCACGAGGGCCGCGTCACCAGCGCCGTGACACTTCCCGAACGTGTGGCCACCGGCAATGAGTGCGACGGTTTCTTCGTCGTTCATGGCCATGCGCGCAAAGGTCTCGCGAATGTCATGCGCGGCCGCCATGGGGTCCGGCTTGCCGTTGGGGCCTTCGGGATTCACGTAGATCAGGCCCATCTGCACGGCCGCCAGCGGATTCTCGAGGTCCCGCTCGCCCGAATAGCGCTTGTCGCCCAGCCATTCGGCCTCAGGCCCCCAGTAAATGTCCTGCTCGGGCTCCCAGATATCCTCGCGGCCGCCCGCGAAGCCGAAGGTCGTGAAGCCCATGGACTCCATCGCACAGTCGCCCGCGAGAATCATGAGGTCGGCCCACGAGACCTTGTTGCCGTACTTCTGCTTGATGGGCCACAGCAGCCGGCGCGCCTTGTCCAGATTGCCGTTGTCGGGCCAGCTGTTGAGCGGTGCAAAGCGCTGCGAGCCGGACGTTGATCCGCCGCGACCGTCCGCCGTGCGATACGTGCCCGCGCTGTGCCACGCCATGCGAATGAAGAAGGGGCCGTAGTGCCCATAGTCAGCCGGCCACCAGGCCTGCGACGTGGTCATGAGCGCGAACAGATCGTCCTTGAGCGCGTTCACATCAAGCTTCTTGAACTCCTCGGCGTAGTTGAAATCCGGGCCGAGTGGGTTGAGGAGCGGCGAGTTCTGGTGGAGCATCCCGATGTTGAGCTGGTTGGGCCACCAGTCCCGATTGGTCCGACCCCCGGCCCGCGTGTTCCCGAGTGCTCCGTGCATCACGGGGCACTTGCCCCCCGTCTCGCCAGCGTGTCCTTCCATCGTGTGTCTCCGGTCGTGTTGACTTGTGTAGGTCGAACGGTTGTTCGGCTGCGAACGAACCTCCTTCAGCGGCTTCGCTGTAGGCAAGGCGAATGCGCGCGCGAGGCGGCTCGTGGAGCCGGGTTGTGCGGCACGGCCTGCATATACGAATAATAGTCGCCGGGACGAGTCGTTTGCGGCTCGACTGGGCGGTCCACGTGCAGGTGGCGCGCCGAGCGCGGCTCTCCACGATTTGGGCGCGATTCCCCCCCGCCAACCCCGTGCAAACTCTCCGGAGCCACGGGAGGTTTCACGGGTGTTGCCCGGTCGGTGAACCGGCTCAATCCGTTACCGTTCTCTGGTGCAACGCGCCCTCCGACTTTCAATTGCTCCTCTGTTGCTTGCTGTCTCGCCGCTGTTCGGCGGGGCCGTGCGAACCGGAGACCTTGCAGCCCAGGGCGCACCACCGGACAGCGCCGCGCGGCCACCGGCGATGGTTACGGGGCACGACTTCGGCATGCTCGTCATCGGTGCGGCGCTGGCCACCGTCGCGCACCAAGCCGACGCCTCCGTGCGAGGCACGGTCCGCTCGCCTGGGTGGCAGGATCGTGCGTCCCTTGGCACGCTGGCCGACGTGGGCAATCGCTGGGGACAGCCCGGTGTCGTCGTCGTCGCCGCCGCGCTCTGGGGCGGCGGCGCGGTGTTCGGACATCGCCCCACGGCGGCGGTCGGGCTGCACAGCATTGAAGCGATCGCTGCGAGTGGCGCGGTGACCGCGGTGCTCAAGGGTGTGATCGGCCGCGCCAGGCCGCGCGTGTCACCCAATGATGCCTGGGACGTCGAGCTTGGACGCGGTTGGTCCGGGGGCGGCGGTGATTATTCGTCCATGCCGTCCGGGCACAGCTCTGCCGCGTTCGCGTTTGCCGCCGCCGTTACCAGCGACGTTGCCAGACGGGCACCTTCGCGGGCGGCAGTGGTGGGCTTGGCAACGTTTGGTATGGCGGGTGCCACCGCGTTCGCGCGCACCTACCGTGATGCGCACTGGTTGAGCGATGTGACCATGGGTGCGGCCATCGGCACGGTGTCCGGGTTCGCCGTGACGCGCTGGCACGCCACACGCCCCCACAACGCCGTCGATGCGCACCTCCTGCCGGTGTTGCGCACCACGGCCGACGGCCGTTCCATGCTGGGGCTGTCGATTGGGTGGCCGAGGCCGGCGACCGACGGGTGGTGGCCTTAGCGGGGCTGCTCCCGCGCCATTTTCACAGCCGCATACGCGTCCACCAAGCCGTATCCGAACATGTTGTCCTTGCCTGGCGCGCCGAGATCGTGCGCCGTTTGCTCAATGATCTCGCGCATGCGCCACACACTCATGCCGGGATGCTCCGACAGAATGAGCGCCGCAATGCCCGCTACCTGCGGCCCCGAGAACGAGTTGCCGCGAATGCGCAGGGTGTCCGTGTCGATGTAGCCGCGGTCCTGTAGCCCGAGCACGGGGAAGCCTTCGCCCGGAAACGCCACGAGATCGGGCTTCACGATTCCATTGGGCATGGGATAGTCGCCGTACAGCGCCACGGATGACCACTCGGCCGGCCCCATGCTGCTGAACGGCCGCAGCACACCCAGCGTGTCGATGCCGCCCACCGAGATCACGCTTGGCACGTCCTTGGGCGACTGATGCTGGACGGGGATGGGCTGGCTGACGCGAAAGTTGCCGGCGCCACCCACCAGTACGAGCCCGGCCGCCACCGCATGGTCGCTCATCATGCGCCAGAAGCCGCGTACGTTCCCCAGCTCGGGCAGGCTGAAGCTCATGCTCAACACGTCGGCGCCGTTCTCGATGGCGTACTGATACGCGAGTGCCGCGCCAATGGGGCGATTGCCGCCGGCGTCCACGTTGCCGCCCGTGATCTTGAGCAGCATCAGCTGCGCGCGTGGCGCGACGCCGGTGATGGTGCCGCCGCTGCCGTCGCCGAGTACCATGCCCGACGTCATCGTGCCGTGCTGACGCGGCCCGCCCGTGTCGCGAACATCCGGGCTGCCGGAGCCGAAGTCGTAGCCGTACACGTCGTCGATGTAGCCGTTTTGGTCGTCGTCCACGCCGTTGTTGGGCACTTCGTCTGCGTTGTGCCACAGGTTGTGGCGCAGGTCGGTGTGCGCGTAGTTCGCGCCGTTGTCGAGCACGGCAACCACCGCGCCGGCTCCCGTGTTGCCGAGTTCGGTCCACACGCGTGGCGCGTTTGCATGTGCGACGTTCCAGGCCACGCGCTTGCCGACTGGCGAGAACCCCGGTGCTGCCGCCGACTGGAGCAGCAGCATGCCGCGCGCAGCGTCTGCGCGACCGGTGGGCACGAGTTCGCCGCCGGCGTAGATGAACAGCACGTCGTCGAGCGTGCTGGCCGTCTGGATTTCCGCAGGGGTGAGCTCGAGCGACAGCGCGTTGAGAATCCAGAGCGATTGGTCGGCGTGCTGTCGGCCGAGGGCGCGAAGGATGCGGCCCTGCTGCTCGGTTGCGTTGCGCTTGAGCGTGGCGATCACTTCCGCGCGCAGGGTGCGTCGGTCATCGCTGGTGTGTTGGCGCTGGAAGCCCTCGAGTCCACCAACCGGCGCGAACAGTTGCGAGCGGCCAAGCACGATCACGCGGGTCGCTTGGCCGGACTCGATGGCGGCTTGCAGTGGCGGGTCGATCTTGGTCGCCGCCCTACCGCCCGACGCGGTCTGCGCGGACAGCGCGGTGACCGACCACGCGGTGACCGAGAGCGCGAGAGACGCGCCCAGTACCATAAATGGGAGCGCGGTCCGACGGGTGGCACGGCGGGCAGTGCGGTACATGAGTGTGGTGGCGCGGGGAGCGGTAGCACAGCGTGGACTCTCACCACATAGGGGTGTCAGCCGAGTACCCGTCAAGTTGCCGATGGCGCAAATTCGAGCACGAAGCCCGTCGTCGTGGTCCGGACGCATGGCGCGCTGGCCTCGCGGTGCCTACCCTCCTCCATGCCTCTCGAGTACGCGCGCAGTCTCACCAGCCACGACGCCGGCAATCGCGCCACTCGCCACCTCGGACCGGTGCTCGCCTTTGTCGCGGGGGCCGCCAACGCCGGCGCGTTCCTCGCGGTGGGGCTGTACACCTCGCACATGACGGGCATCGTCTCGTCGGTGGCGGACAACCTCGTCTTGGGAAACTTCCCGCCAGTGTGGAGCGCGTTGGGCGCGGTCGTCTCGTTTCTCACCGGCGCCATGACGTCCGCGATCATGATCAACTACGGCCGGCGACGGCGGTGGCACAGTCAATACGCGCTGCCGCTCCTGCTCGAGGCGCTGCTGTTCCTGGTGTTCGGCCTGCTCGGGTCCACGCTCGCGAGTGTACCTGGCCTGTTCGGCCCGGTGACCGTGATGCTGCTCTGCTTCACCATGGGGCTGCAGAACGCGGTCATTACCAAGATCTCCGGCGCGGTGGTGCGCACCACGCACATGACGGGCATCCTCACCGATCTCGGAATCGAACTCGGCAAGGGTGTCTACCGGAATGCGCCACAGGCTGCCGACATGCCGGTGGTGGCCGACCGGCAGCGCATCATCACGCTCACGTTGCTGCTGGGCGCGTTTCTGGGCGGCGGCGTGGTGGGCGCCGTGGGATTCACGCGGGTTGGCTACCTCGCGACCGTTCCGCTGGCGGGGATACTCGTGTTGCTCTCCGCGGCGCCGGTCTTGGACGACCTGCGGAGGCGCGCGCCGCGGTGGTGACCGCGCTGATGGTGGCGTGCACCCGCGTGCACCCGCGTGTTCCGGCGCGAGCCACCGGCTGAGGCGGCAGGCCTTACTATTGACGTTCCCGACAGGACGACCATGGTGCGTCGCCCGGACGATTCCATGCACGCGCACAACAACCCCGTACTCTTGGTGGTGCAGCGATGGCTCAGCTAGGAATTCCCGTGTGGGCCGCGACGTGGTGTCTCGCCGCAACGGCGTTGGCGACGCCAAGCGGCGCGCAAGCGCCGCCGGCGGCCGTTGATGTGTGGGCGGGCCGATCGGTCGCGATTCCGGTGAACCCCGCGGCGCCGCGCGTGCGCGTTGGGATCTGGGACAGCGGCACGGATACCATGTTGTTCAGTGACCGGCTGGCCCGCGGCGCAAACGGGCGCGCGCTCGTGCGCGGCTACGATGCGTTCAAACGTCGGGAGGACACGCCCCAGGCGGTGATCCCACCGTCGCTGCTTGCACGTCGGAGCGAACTGAACGCGCTCATCAACGGCCTCGACGACCTCGACACGCAGGTGGACAGTCCAGCGGCACGCGCGCTGGCCGCGCTCATGGATTCCGTGTCGGCCGACGCCGGCGCCGTGCTGGAAGCCGACATCGAGCGCTGGAGTGGCTACATCCACGGCACCGCCGTGGCGGACGCGGCGCTGCATGAACACGGCACCGCGGAACTGGTGGTGGCGCGCATGGAATGGTGGCACGGCACGCCACCGGAGCCGTGCTGGTCGCGCGAACTCGCCGATCGTGAAGCCGCGTCCATGACTGACCTGCTGCGCTTTCTGGTGGAGAGCGGCGCACGCGTCGTGAACATGTCGTGGGGGCGATTCGAGCGAAGCTATACGAGCAACCTCGAACAGTGCGCGCCGGGCATGGCCGAGTCGGAACGCCAGGCGATTGCGCGCTACTCGGTTGATGCCGTGCGCGCCGTGCTCCAGGCCGGTATGCGAGCGGCGCCGCGTGTACTGTTTGTCGGGGCTGCCGGCAACGAAGGGACCACCGTGCAGGCGTCCAATCCGGCCACGCGCTTTGAGGAGCCGAACTTCGTGTTGGTGGGCGCACTCATGGCTGACGGCTCCAAGGCGGACTTCACGAACACGGGGCCGGAGGTCACCCTCTTCGCCAACGGCTGGCGCGTGGCGGGTCGGCTACCCGGTGGAACGCCCGCGTTTGGTTCCGGTACGTCCATGGCGGCACCACTGGTCACCAATGCGGCAGCCAAGATGCTGGCTGTGAATCCCAACCTCACCGGCGCCGAGGTGCGGCAACTGCTCGAGACCTCGGCCGATCGCAACGCCGACGGACTGCGCATGCTGCACACGGCGCGCGCTGTGGAGGCGGCGCGCGCGCGGTGACGAGACGTCCGTCCTGCGTCCACGGTCGCTGGTCGGCAGCGGAGCAGATGCGCATATGGCGTGGTTGTGCGGGTGCGCTGGTCACCTCGCACGTCCCGGTAAGCGGACGTCGGCGCCGCCGCGGCGTTGCAAGTACTCCCCGTAGCTTCGCGCCAGCCGCCCCCGACTGAGCACCCCGCGATGCGATGCGAAGAGCACATTGAGCATCACGCGCCGTTCCGTGAGCGCACCGCGACGATGAAAGGCCTCGGTGTCCTCAAAGAAGAGTGTGCCCGCCGGACCCGTGATGCTGGTCACGCGGTCTCCAAACCGGCGCTGCACCTCGTCATCCGGCAACATCTCCAACAGCGCGTCGCGCCAGCGCCGGGTGCGATGCGTGCCGCGCGCCAGCTCATGTGGACCCGATGCAGCGCCCACGTCGCTCAGGTACACGAAGAGATTGAGCGATTGCCAACCGGCGTAGTCAAAGTGGAATTGTCGCTGCGGATCAGGCCGACGACCGGCAGGCGCGGCGGTGGGCGTCAGGCGCATAGCGCTCGGCTCGTGCACCACAACGGTGCACTCGAGCAACACCGGCTCGGCCCCCAGATGTTCGCGGAGCACCGCGAGGACGCCCGCGTCGGAGACCAGCGCCGCCACGTGGCGATCGTGAAGGTGGAACTGACCGAACTCTCCGGCCGGCAAGGCATCCGTGACCGCGCGGAGCGGTTCAAGCGTGGCGGCGGACAGCGTGCCAACGACGGAGAGGCCGTCCTGATGCAGGGCACGCGCGACCCGGCGTGGCTCGTGCGCCGGCAGAACCGTCTCGACCGACGTGCCTCCCGCGCCACGCGGCGGTCGCAGCTGTCGAACGATAGCACGCGCGACGTGGCGCCATGGCCCGAAATGCACGAGCGCCCGCGTGCAGCGCAAGACGTGGGCCGTACGCCCCGCCCGACGCAATCTCCGCCGCCATGCCATGAGACGGACGGTCAGGCCGTCGGGTGGGGTGCCAATCTCTGCAGTCAGCAAGGTCAACCTCCGGAAGGGTGGCCGTCGAATGACGACGCCCCAAGCTGCAAGCGCGGTCTGACACAGCGGTGACCGGTGTCCCACGCCGACGACCGCGTCGTGCGGGGGTGCCGCTTACCCCAGCAGCTGCAACACCAATGCGAGGACTGCCGGCGCCGCCTGGATGAGCAGAATCCGGCGACTGGCGGTGGCGCCACCGTAGAGTCCCGCCACCAGCACGCAGCTCAGGAAAAACCGGGTGATGTCGCCGCCGTCCGCGCCACGCGCGAGTCCCCAGAACAGGCCCGCGGCCAGAAACCCGTTGTACAGCCCTTGGTTGGCCGCCAGCACCTTGGACGCCTTGGCGAACTCAGCGGTGGTCCCAAACGCGCGCCTACCCGCCGGCCGCTCCCAGAGAAACATCTCCAGCACCAAAATCCAGAGGTGGAGGACGGCCACCAGCAGCGTCACGCCTTGAGCGGCAAGTTGCATGCGTTCACTCGGGAGCAACGGGGAGGGCAGCAGGCGCGTGCGTCCGGGCAATCTGGAGCATCAGGCATCTCGAGCCAACGCAACTGGCGCAGGATTCGTTCTCTTGATAGGCTCCATATCTCCCTGGTATGATCGCTCGCCCCCGTTTCCTGCTCCTACCGTGACTTCGGTTTCTCGCCTGTTCCCACCCGTGGGTTGGCTGCTGGCCGCCGGCATACTCGTTGGCGGATGCGCCGGTCAGTCCGCCACGCCCTCGCCTGCGGCCACCCCTGCCTCGGCCACCCCGCAGTCGGATGCGAGCGGCAGCGCCCCCATGGCCATGGCCGGCATGGATCACGGCCACCAGATGCCCGGGATGGCGCCCATCACCATTCCGCCGGGCGCGCTCATCACCGAGGCGGACGTGCACTTCATGCAGGGCATGATTGCGCACCACGCCCAGGCCATTTACATGACGCGCATGGCCGAATCGGCGGGTGCAAGCCCTCGCGTACTCAAACTCGCCAGCAAGATCGACCTGTCGCAGGCCGGCGAAATCCGGCTCATGCAGGGCTGGCTTGGTGACTACAAGCAGTCGGTGCCGGACACGTCTTCGTGGCGCACCATGAGCATGCCCGGCATGCTCACCGTGGAGCAGCTGTCGCGGCTCGCCGAAGCCCGCGGTGCCAATTTCGATCGACTGTTCCTTACGTTCATGATTCAGCATCACGAAGGTGCCCTGAGCATGGTGGACGATCTGTTCGCCGCCCCGCGCGCTGGGCAGGAGATCGACATCTCGGTCTTCGCCAACGACGTGCACACCACGCAGACGGCCGAGATCGGCCTCATGCACCAGATGCTCGAAGACATTCCGGAGTAGCACACTCATCCGGTCCGCAGTTCACCCGCCTCGTAGTTCCGCCCTTCATTCGGAGTCGCGCCTCATGCGATCCACCCGTCCGGGATTTCTCCCCGTTCTTCGTCAACTGGCCCCTGCGCTCACGCTCGTCGCGTCGGTCGCATTCACGCCGCTGGTCGCGTCGCTCGATGCGCAGACGATGCCGTCCCCCACCGACCCGCGCAACAATCTCAAGTTCGGCCTCAACAATGCCGGTGAGGCGATTGAAGGCATGCGCCTGCTGGGTACCGCGCCCAAGCCGCCGGCCTTCGATTCCATGAGCGGGCTCACGTTCGTGAACTCGGACATGGCGTTCAAGGGCAACTACGTCTATCAGGGCAACTTCTCCGGCTTCTCCATCTGGGACGTGAGCAATCCCGCTGCGCCCAAGATGGTGTCGCAGGTGCCGTGCGTGACGTCGCAAGGCGATCCGTCCATCATTGGCAACCTGTTGTTCATCTCCGCCGAGGGGGGTGGCAACCGCAATGATTGCGGGAAGGGTGGCGTTACTGATCCGGCCGACCACATGGCCGGCGTGCGCATCTATGACGTAAGCAATCCCGCCGCACCGCGCCTGGTGAAGAACGTGCAAACCTGCAAGGGTTCGCACACGCACACGGTGGTGTCCAAGCCGTCCGACAAGACGAACATCTACATCTATGTGTCGGGCAGTCAGGGCGCGCGTCCGGAAACGGAACTGGCCGGCTGCAAGAGCGGTGACGATCCCGCTGACGAGTCCAACTCGCTGTTCCGCCTCGACGTGATCAAGGTGCCCATCGCACGCCCGCAGGACGCGTCGGTGGTGACCGGTGCCCGCATCTTCACGGGTCTGGGACCGGCGCCGGCACGGGGTGGTCGCCCGCGTGCTGGCCGTCCCGACGCGAGCGGCAACGTGCCGGCGCCCACGGGCCCGCGCAATTGCCACGATGTGACGTCGTATCCGGAACTCGGCCTGCTCGCCGGTGCGTGCGGCAGCTATGGCATTCTGGTGGACGTGTCCAACCCCGAGAAGCCGCGCCGTCTCGACGCCATCGCCGATACCATGTTCTCGCTGTGGCACACGGCCGTGTTCAGCAACGACGGCAAGATGGTCGTGTTCACCGACGAGTGGGGCGGTGGTACGTCGCCCAACTGCCAGTCCATGCATCCGCTGGAGATGGGTGGCAACACCATGCTCACGATCGGCCCGGACAAGAAGTTCAAGCAGCACGCGTACTTCAAGATTCCGTCGGCGCAGAGCGCGCAGGAAAACTGCGTCTCGCACAATGGCTCGCTCATTCCTGTACCGGGTCGCAACATCATGGTGCAGGGCTGGTATCAGGGCGGCGTCGACATTTTTGACTTCACCAACCCCGACAAGCCGGTGGAGTTGGGGTACTTCGACCGCGGTCCTGTGGACGGCCCGCCAGCCGACGGACGCATGGCCGACGCGAGCCGCGGCCGCGGCACGATCGCCGGTTCCTGGGGCGCCTACTGGTTCAATGGGCGCATCTATTCGTCGGAGATGGCGCGCGGCATGGACATCCTCGAGCTCGTGCCGACCGCGCAGTTGTCGGCCAACGAAATCGCGGCCGCCAAGCTGGTGATGTATGACGAGTTCAATCCGCAGAGCCAGCCGCGGGTGACGTGGCCGGCAGCGTTCCCGGTGGTGCGGTCGTATCTCGACCAGCTCGTGCGTGACGGCGGCCTGGCCACGGCGCGCACCACGTCCATTGCCACGGCGCTCGACGCGGCCGAGGGTCAGACTGGCTCCGCGCGCCGCACGGCGTTGACGAACCTGGCGGCACAGGTGGACAAGGATGTAGCCGGCGCGAAGGATGGCGCGAAGGTGCGAACCATGGCCGCTGCCATCCGCGACTTGGCGAACGCGACCAGGTAGTCGGGGCGCTGGGACTGTGCGCTGAATCGCACGGTTGGATGTATCTGAATTGCGCTGTCGCAACATTATGCTGCGCGCACGCAACACCGGCGGTTTTTTGTGGTTGCGGGCGTGTGTGGAGTCTGATGGCGCGGGCAACGCGTATTTCTTGACCTAAGTTCTTTATTTGCAGTTATTTATGTAGCGTTATGTGGCGTGGTTCCGGAGCGATCATCGGTCGTGTTATATAGATACAGATTGCCAGTGGTTCTGGCACGTTCCATGCGGTGAGTAGGAGTTAGGAAGTACCAAGGGAGTCGGTGATGACTCGCGCGATCGATCTTTCATTTTCTACCCAGGCGTACCCAATGGTCGGAACACTCAAGTTGGCTGTGCATGCGGCACTCGCGTTGGCGGTCACGGCGACCGTCGCTCCATCCCTCAGTGCCCAGACCGTCACGCTGACCGATATCGGGTCTTCCTGGTCGGGCGCGACGGGCGGCACGAATGTGAACATCAACAACGTTGGCTCGCCCATCACGATTCGGTGGGGCGCGACCACGTCGCGCAGCGGCTACGACTTCACCAATTCGGGCACGCCGATCGAGCTTGATCTGACGCCTGGTTTTGCGCTGTTCAACCTCGGTACGTTCGTGCATCAGAACTTCGTGATCCCGCCTGGCGGCGGCATCACCGGCGTCGAGCTCAACATGGACCTCGACTTCGACGGTACGGCCACCACGTTCTCGCAGTTCTTCAACATCACGCACTTCGAGACGCCGAACAACGCCAATCCCTGCGCCGACGGTTTGCCGAATCGCGCTGGCGACAACATCAACGGTTGCGCCGATCTCGTGACATTTGATGGCTCGGGCAGTGCATCCAACATCGTGCTCGACGGCGTGGCGTACCGGCTCACCCTCGAGGGCTTCTCGAGCGACGTCAACGAGTTCGATGGCACGAACCAGTTCTGGACCACTGAAGGCCAGGAAAACAAGGCGTACCTTTTCGGTCGCCTCTCCACCGTGCCCGTGCCGGAGCCGGCTTCGCTCGCGCTCCTTTCGTTCGGCCTGATCGGCATGGGCCTCGCCGCCCGCCGCCGCAACCGCCTGAGCTAAACGCCTTTAATGCACCGCAGCGTTGCTGCGGTGCATTGAAACAGTCCGCTGTACAAAACGAAAACAAAGCGCCCGTGAGACTTCGTGTCTCACGGGCGCTTTTTCGTGTTCGGCGCGACTGACAGCGAATTCGCGGCACAAGAGATCCACCGGCACACACGCGCGCGTACGCAAGGGGAACAATCTGCAGCACCTTCCCCCAGCCCCGCACCGAAATGAAGCTCGTCTCCCGCATCATCGCCGTCACAGCGCTCTCCTCGCTCGCCTTGGCTCCCGCCGCATCCGCACAGGGCAACGTGCAGGTGGGTACACCCAACACCGTCCAGCCCAACAGCTATCCGTTTGGTTCGTCGACCCTCTTCACCAACTTCCAGCAGGTCTACAGCGCAAGCCTGTTCTCGGGCCCGATCAACATCGCCGCCATCTCGCTCTACAACACGCGGGGGACGGGCAACTTCCAGGTCGGTACCTTCAATCTCTTCCTGTCGACCACGACGGTTGCGTCATCAGCGGTCACCAACGGAAACCCGGCCAGCAATCGCACCGGGCCGCTGCAAGCGTTCGCGTCCGTGACGTACGCGGCAAACACGCCAGTGCCAACGATCGCAACGTTCATGGGCACACCGTATTCGTACAATCCCGCCGATGGCAACTTGCTCTTCGAGGTGCAGTTCACACCAAATGGCTTCAACACAAATCCGGCGTTCCTTGATCGCGTACAGACGGACGATGCGGCGCGCATGCTCGTTGGCACGGCATCCGACCGTGACGTGCTTGGCAGAACCAACGGCTCGCCCAACAGCGGCTTCGTGTCCACGTTCACCGCGGCCGCTGTCGACGTACCCGAACCCAGTGCATGGATGTTGCTGGCCTTCGGCCTGGCCGGACTCGCCTTTGTTGGCGCACAGCGCAAGAGGTTCGACCGCTCGGCGTAAATGCCTCCACACAAAACGACCCGCCAATGCTCTCGGCGGGTCGTTTTGTGCTGTAGCGAGTGGCAAGCACGCGATCTCACGGCCTGCTGGCACATCCGTACGTTGCCTGCTGCAGCTACCGCATGCGCGGATTCGTCTTGCGCGCCGCGGTCTGGCACGCGGGCCACGCCATCGCGCCAGGATTCCGTCCACCACCGCCCGCCGCGGCACGCGCCGCAATGTCCACGCGCTCACGGGATACCTTCTCGGGCTCCTCGCTGGCCAGATACGCGAACATGGCCGCAATGGTCGCGTTGCCCTTGAGTTCGTCGAACACGATCTTGTCGTACGTGTCGCGCTGCGTGTGCCATGTGTACTGGCCGTAATTCCAACCGGCCGCACCGAGGCCAAACGCTGGCACGCCATGGCACGCGAATGACGCGTCATCGCTACCACCGCCACTCGGCGAACCCGGCCCGCCAAAGTTCACCTGCGTGCTGAACTCCGTGGGCAGCTTGCCCATCCACGCCTCGATGTACTTGGGCGAGTTCACCATGCCACCGCCGCCAATGCGCACAATGCGTCCGGTGCCGTTGTCCTGATTGAACACGGCCTGCGCACCGCTCACGACTTCGGGATGATCCTCGCTGAACGCACGCGAACCCACGAGTCCATTCTCCTCGGCCGTCCAGTGGCCCACAAGAATGGTACGCTTGGGCTTGGGATACGCGGTCTTCAGAATGCGCATGGCCTCGAGCATGGTGAGCGTGCCGGTCCCATTGTCCGTGGCGCCCGAACCGCCGTCCCACGAATCAAAGTGCGCGGAGAGTACCACGTACTCGTCGGGCTTTTCGCTGCCTCGAATCATGCCCACGGTGTTGAAAATCGGCGTCTCGCCGAGGAGTTGTGCGTCCAGGTCGAGGCGCACCGTGGGATGCTGATTGTTGTCCGCCAGGCGAAACACCAAACCGTAGTCTTCACAGGAAAGCGCAATGGCGGGTGCCTTGGTGTTGTAGGTCTCGAACACGTCAATGGTGCCCCAGGCGTCCTTGGGGCGCGACGTGATCACACCGGCAACGCCGGCCTCTTCCAGTCGCACGCCGAGCGATCCCGTACCCAGCGCGAGCGACAAACCGGTGCCGCGAACGTCCTGACCACCCCATTCGGAACGCACGGCGCGCAGCACGGAATCCATGCGTGCCTTGCCGTCGGGGGTGGCGTTCTCCG
>JBBSPE010000098.1:0-17214 GCA_038259155.1 Gemmatimonadales bacterium | reverse complement strand
GCAGGCGCATGTCGCCGCCGCGCATCACCACAACCGTTAGTTCCGAGCGTGAATGCACGCCCAGCTTCCGGAACACCTGCTCTGTGTGACGGCGAGCCGTGTGCACACTGATGGAAAGCGCCGCGGCCACATTCTTTGCCGGCGCGCCGTCGGCCACCAGCGAGGCGACTTCGAGTTCACGTCGCGTGAGGCGCTCGCGGATGTTGGAATCGGCGTGGGCGCTTCGGGCGCCGTCGCTCACGGCCACCGCGATCGGCCAGTCGTGCCGGGTGCGGAGCAGGTGGACCGACCAACAGCCGCCATCTCCCGGGTCGGTGACCTTGGCGCGTACTCTGGGTTGTGGGGTAGCCCCGATCACCTGCTCGGCATCGAGGAGGTCCTTGGCGGCGTCGCGCAGCGCGAGGAACACGGCGTCGACGTGGCGATGCCGGGCCAGCAAGAGCGTGGCGCTGTGCGAGATGTGCACCGCAGAACCCGCTGTGTCGAAGCAGATGAATGGGAGGTCGTAGCGAACCAAGATCTCAAGATCCGGATGCCACGTTTCAACATCGGCGGCAGGCTTGACGGCGAGAGACTCGAAGCGGGAACCTGACATTGTACACCTCTTGGCGGGATGTAGCGGGTTGGTGCGGAGAGCGAGCTGCGGGCAACAAATCGACAATCGTTGCTGGCGGCGCAGCGTTCGTGCCCCTACCGTAATCCAGCACCATCAACTCGCTTTCTCTCTGCTCTCAACTCCGGCGTCAACCGAAGCGCGTGTCTCTCAAGTCTCTGTCATTTCAGCTCTTCGGTGCGCCCCGAGTCCTGCGGGATGGCGTTTCGTTGCACGGGAAGGCGACCCAGCGCAGACGCGTGGCGCTGCTGGCACTGCTGGCCGCGTCACCTAGCCGGACCCTGTCCAGAGACCGGTTGGTCGGGCTGATCTGGCCGGAACGCGACTCCACGCAAGCCCGAAAGCTGCTTTCCGAAGCGCTCTATGTGGTGAGGCGCGAGCTGGGTGAGGAGGTGGTGGACACCAGCAATGGCGATCAGGTCACGCTGAGTGCAGAGGCCATGGACTGTGACCTCTGGGCGTTCGCCGCTGCGCTGGAACGCGGAGCGCTTTCCGTCGCCGTCGATCTGAGCGAGGCGCCATTTCTCGACGGCGTGTACCTGGACGAGGCCGAGGAGTTCGACCGGTGGCTCGAAGGGGAGCGTCGCCGGATTGCGCAGGAACGCGAGCGTGCCCTGTTGTCACTGGCGAGCTCTGCTGAGCGGGACGACCGTTGGCTCGATGCATCCCGCGCGTGGCAGCAGCTGCTCCACGACGATCCCTACAGTGGTCGCTTCGTGCTCGGCGCCGCCAACGCGCTGGCGGAAGCCGGCGAGCGACCAGCGGCGTTGCAGCTGCTCACCACCTTTGAGGAGCGGCTGCAGCGCGAGCTCGAAGTGGCGCCCGAGCCTGAGGTCGTGGAGCTCGCGGAGCGGCTGCGCGCGGAGCGAGCGCCGAATATCGTTCGTCACCGAACGGCTTCGCCGACGCGACCGGTGAGCGCAATACTCCCGGACGTGAGACCAGTCATCGGCAAGATACCGACGCCGAGTGTGGAGCTGCCGGCTCCTCCCATGGGAGCCGGCGCGCCCATCCTCTCAACATCTCGCGCCGCGCGATGGCCGCTCTTCCTCGGTGTACTGGGCGTAGTGGTAGCCCTCGCCGCCAGCGTGCTGTGGTACCAGGCCCGTCCGGACAGCGACTCGGTGTTCGAATCGCGTCGGCTCGCGGTGCTCTACTTTCGCGACGGCAGTACCGAGGGCGACTTGGGCTCCATTGCGGACCTGCTCACCGAGTCCGTGATCGAGCAGCTGGCGGGCTCACCGGCCTTTGAGGTGATCCCGGTGAGCGGCGTGCGGCAGGTGCGGGACGGGTCGATCGGGGTGGACAGCGTGGCGCGTCGGTTCCGTGTGGCCAGTGTGGTGGACGGCGCCGTGCATCGCCGCGGCGAAAATCTGGTGGTGCGCGTTCGGCTGATTGACTCCAAGTCGGGAGCGGTAGTTTGGTCGAGCGGACTGGAACGCAGCGTGTATGAGTTGTTCGCGCTTGAGGAGGAGGTGGCGAGGGAAATCGCCATCGGCGTACGACAGCGCCTTGGACGTGAGGTGCGGCTCACCGAGTTGCAGCGAGAATCGTCCAATGTGCGCGCGTGGCGGTTGGTGGCGCGTGGAAGCCGTGAGCGGGAGGATGCCACCAAGCTCGCGGACCGCGGACTCGAGTCCGACTCAGCGGCTGCTGAGCGCGGCCTGCAGCGGGCCGACTCACTCTTTCGCCAAGCAGCGATCGAAGACCCGAATTGGGTGCGTCCGGTTGTCGAGCGCGCGTGGACCACCCTTGAGGCGATCCGGTGGATGGAGCGTCCTCAGCAGATCGTCGCCCTTGATCAGGCGCTCGCGCGTGTGGACTCGCTCCCCGAGCAACAGCGTGAACGGGCGTCTGTGCTCGAGGTGGCAAGCGCCGTGCGATGGTTGCGCGTCAAATGGATGCCGCCGCCGTTGGACTCGGCCGAGCTGAAGCGGACGATCGCAGACCTCGAGCGGGCGGTGGACGCGGAGCCAGAGTTGGCGCGCGCCTGGGCGTCCCTCAGCAACATCTACTGGATACGCGGCGACGTGGAGCGTGCCGAACAGGCCGGACGCCGCGCGCTAGCCGCCGACGCTTATATCGAAGACGCGCCAACGATCTACCGCATGCTCTTCGCGACGTCGCTCTATCAAAGCACTCTGGACAGTGCGTCGGCGTGGTGCGAGCGTGGGCGGAGGGAGTATGCCGCAGACTGGTGGTTCCGCGAATGCCAGCTCACGGTGATGAAATACGACACGCACGCCCGCCCGGACGCAGACCGCGCGTGGCGTATCGTCGCCGAGACCGACTCGCTCGACCCGCCAGCGCGTGCCGCGGCAGCAGGCCACGGCTATTCGCCGATCTATCGACGGATGGTGGCCGCAGCGGTGAGCGCGCGTGCAGGGGACCTCACGCGCGCACGTGCGGAGCTGGATCGACAGCGCGCTGCGGCCGAGAACGATTCGATGCTGGCTCTCGACCTCGCGCCCGACGAGATCACGCTGCTGCTGCAGTTCGGCGATCGCGAAGCGGCGGTGCGGCGTTTGCGCTGGGCGGTGGAACGACGCCCGCTGCTGGAGGGAGTCGCGCGACAGGATCCGATTCTCCGCACCCTCACCGAAGAGGCGCTCGCCGACACCAGGCGCGCGACTCGCGTGCCCGTTCCGTGAGAAACCCGCTGGCTACACTTCGCCGTCGAGCACGTCGTATTGGGACGTGGGGAAGTGGATCAGGGCCCATGCTGGCGTTTCGCCGCCGAAGTAGCGCTTGAGCAGCGTCTCGTAGCCGGAGAGCGTCAGCGTGCGTGCGTAGTAGGGCAGCACGAACTTCTGCACCGCCGACTCGGTGAGAAAGAGCGCGTCGACTTCGCTCGCATTGTATGTGCGCACCTTCGCGCCCGGCACCTTGATGGTCACCACCGTCTCCTTGGCGCGCGCCGCGCGCTCCGGCTGCACGGCCACGGCGTTGACCGTGACCAGAGCTTCGATCTTTGCGCCCGTCTCGCGCAGCGCGTCCAGTTCCGCGTCCGTCAGCACGTCGTACCGCGTGCCTTGTGCGTCTTGCACGCGCACCATGGTCTGCGCGATCCCTCGGCGTCCATCGGCCTTTTCGGCAAGGCGGAGCAGCTCGTTGCCGGGGATGGAGGACTGGTCGTTCGTCATGGCGTCGTCTCGGGTTCGGGAGGGCGTGGCTGGCCAGTGGGCAGCCCGGTGGCAGCCTCATCAACTGGCGATCATAGTCGGCCAGCACCTGTGCGTCCATAGGGCATTTATCCGATTGGCCGGCGCACCTCGACCGCACATCCTGAAGGACAACCACTTCTTCAGGATCGACAATGCCCATGCACACCGCGACCAGGACCGCTTGGACGCTCGCATTCCTCGTCGCGAGCTGCGGCTTCTCGGACCGAAGCCCGGAATCCGCCACCGAGCAGTGGCGCGACTGGTTTTCTCGTCGCCAGTTTGGGGAAGACCCGTATTTTTTCTTCCCGAGCAACACCGCCGGCCCAACCGGATGCCCGGAAAACCGGCGCTTGTCGTATGGTGGCGCCGATACACTTCGCGTGCAGCTCACGGTGATCGACGAACGTGGCGCCGCGCCACAAATCCGCGCGCGATGCACGGTTCGCTTTGACGAACTGCTGGGCGCCCCGACCGTGCAATCGCTGCCGGACGGTCGTGCCATGTGGGCACTCACGGCGCGTGCGGCACCGCGCAACCCCTGATCGGCTTCGCTCGATCCACCCGTTCGTCTCGCGCGCAGGAGGTACACATGGCACCCCGCTCTCGTCTCGACCTCGACCTTGTCTATCGCTACTTCGTGCAGGAAGGTTGGCCGCCCTCGCCACACGGACCGCGCGTCGTGCCCGCCCGCGCAGCGCGCCTCGCGGAACCGGGCCTCGTCGCCCGAGTGCTCGCGGCGTCGCTGCTACGGCACCGAAACTCCGCGGCGAATGCCCACGATGCGTACCGGTGGTGACAGCGCCTGCGCGGTGTGCGCCGACGCCTGAATAGCCCGCACCACCGCCATCCCCTTCACCACCTGGCCGAACGCGGCAAAACCCTGCCCATCGAGATTTCGGTGACCGCCTTCGTCAAGCGAAGGCTGGTCACCGATCACGATGAAGAAGTCAGACGTGGCGGTATTGGGCCCACCGCGCGCCATGGACAGCGCGCCGTCCCGGTGTCTCAGTCCGGTGGTGCCCGTGCGTTCGATCGCAATCGGCGCGAAGGCCGGCTGCGAAGGCGGACTGCTGGTGCCGCCCTGAATCACCTCGATGCGCACAGAGTCCGACGGCTGATTGTTTCTCGTCACCGTGCGGTGAAAGCGTCCGTTGCTGTACCGCCCGCCGTCCACGTAGCGCAAAAAATTCGTCACGGTCACCGGCGCCCGCGCGCTGTCGAGCGTTGCCTCAATCTCGCCCAGCTCGGTGGTGATGATCACATGCAGCGGCTCGGCGCCTGCGCTGGAGTCGCGCACAGCGCCGGTGGGCTGCGCGAGCACAGGCGTTCCCACCGCGACCAGCAGCAGCAGCGTGAGCACCTGCGGCGCGCGGAGCACGCTCATCGCGAGCGCGCGTGCCACGCCTGCAGCACTTCCGCTTCCTTCGCGGCGGTGGTGCCGGATTTGAGCGTGGCCTGACGCGCTGGCTCGCGCGAGTGGTGAAACGCGAGGGTCGCCGAGGCGGTGTCTGCCAACGAGCGAAACGTGAGGTCCGCCGCGACTTCTCGAGAGAGGTCAAAACGCGCGAAGCCCTCGAACCCGGGCGTGGGCGGACGCCACACGGGCATCTCCGCATATGCCCGCATCCCGTGTTCCGCGAGAAACTCACGCGGCACCCACGTCCACCGCACCGGCGCCGTGATGACCGCAGCGATCCCGTACAGGAACTCCGCCATGGAGCGCCCATTCTGCGGACCAATGCCCATGAACGTGCCGTAGGTGCGCGTCTCGCACAGGCGAACGCACCATTCACACAGGTCACGCACGTCGATCACCTGCACCCGATCCTGCTCAGGATTGCCTGGCGCCAGGATCTCGCCGCCGCGCTCGATCCGCACCGGCCAGTAGGTGAAGCGATCGGTGTCGTCGCCGGGGCCCACGATGAGCCCGGGCCGCACGATCGTGGTGCGGTCGCCGAATGCAGCGCGCGCCTCCGCTTCCGCGAGCGCCTTCGCGAGCCCGTACGGGAACGGCTGGCCCTCTTTCCAATTCGAAGTGGTCGCCTTGGTCAGGAGGGGCGCGTTCACGGTACCCGGTACCTGACTGAGATCCGCGTACACCGAGCGCGTCGAGATGAACAGGTACTGGGCGGCCGCATCGCGAAGCAGCGCCGCCGAGTCCTTCACCCACATGGGCGCGTCGGCCCGCGAGGCCGAGTTGTCGATGACGGCGTCCCACGTGCGTCCCTTGAGCGAGTCCAGCGTACCGTTCGCGCGATCCCCGGTCAGCTCCTCAACGCCCGGAAAAACACCCGGCGCCGAGCGTCCGCGATTGAAAATCGTGACCTCATGGCCGCGCTCCACGGCGTAACGCACCTGATGCGGGCCAATGAACCCCGTGCCGCCAAGAATGAGCAGCCGGATCTTGCGCGGGGCCGGCGCTACGGGGCGGCGTGCCGGAGTGGCCTCGGGCGCGGACGTCGCCGACAGCGCCGACGCGTCGCCCACGCCGAGTGCGGCCGCGCCGCCAACGACGCCGAGGTGCGCAAGAAAGTCGCGACGATTGGTCATGACGGGTCGGGGGATTCGGGGAGCGGACAGGCGCCCCACACCGTGCGGAGCTCCAGCCACAGTATCTCGCGTCGTGCCCGTGAGCGCCAGAGCAGGAGGGCGCGGCCTACCGCGCGACCGACTCTGCCGGCTCCAGCCAGCCGTCCTTCACGCGAATGATACGATTCCCGTACGTCGCGTTCTCCTCAGAGTGGGTGACCTGCACGATCGTGGTCCCGGTGGCGTTGATCTGCGAGAAGAGCCGCATGATCTCGCGCCCCTGTTCCGAATGCAGATTGCCGGTGGGCTCGTCGGCGAGCAGCAGGGAAGGGGAGTGAATGATGGAACGCGCCACCGCCACGAGCTGCTGCTGGCCGCCGGACAGCTGGCTGGGATAGAGATCCTTTTTGGCCACGATGCCGAATCGGTCGAGCGAGTCCGCCACGAGCGACTGGCGCTCTGAGCGTTTGATGTCCCGGTACGAGAGAGGCATGTCCAGATTCTCGGCCACCGTGAGGTCGTCGAGCAGGTGATACTGCTGAAACACGAAGCCGACACGCTCCTTGTGGAGCGCGACGCGCTTGCGCTGGTCGAGACGGTGCACGGCATGCTCGCCCAGCATGTACTCACCCGTCCAGTCGCCGTCGAGCATGCCCATGATCGAGAGCAGCGTGGTCTTGCCGGCACCGGAGGGGCCCATGATCGTGACGAACTCGCCCCTGCCGATCTCCAGCGAGATGCGGCGCAGGACGTAGTGACGGCCACCGGAAATGGGGTAGGACTTCTCAACGTCGCGCAGGGTGATCATGGCGAAAGAGGCTGGGGGCGAGAGGAGCGGGACGGACGACACGGTGCGAGCCGGCCCGACGGCAGAACCGGCGCTCGTTGCATCGTACGTGGAAGAGCCTGCGAAGGTGTCCTGACCACGGGGGTTGCTCCTTTGACACCTCGTTTGCACGGTTCAGCGACTAATTTGCCAGAGACTTTCACCCAGCCGCCATGCCCAATCGCCGATCGCGCGTTCGCGCCCTCCCGCTCGTCACCACTCTCGTCACCACTCTCGTCACCACTCTCGTCGCGCTCACGGGCTCCATGGCCCGGGCCCAGGCGCCCGTCCCCGACATCGCGCCCGCGGAGTTTGCGACGCGGAGAGCCGCCTTGGCCGAGCGAGTGCAGAACGGCGTGGTGCTCGCCTACGGCGGACGCACGCTCGTGCATGATTTCAGCACGTTCTACCAGTTACCGGCGTTCCGCTACCTCACCAACTACAACGAGCCCGACGGCGCGTTTGTGATGGTGGTTCGGGACGGACGGGGCGAGGGCACGCTTTTTGTCACCCCGCTCGATCCACGCACGGCGTTCTATTATGGCCAGCGAACCGATTCTGCCGCGAGCGTAGCGCAGCTGGGCCTGCCGGCTCGCGGTTTTGACGCGCTCCCGGGTCTGCTCGACTCGCTCGCAGGGGCGGGGCTGCCTTTCTTCCACATCCCGGATGTGGAGACAACCGATTTTTCCCGCCTCGATTCGCTCACGCGCGGACAGGAGACGGTGAAGTCGCTGGGGCGAAAGCATCCCGCGCTCACAATCCGCAACGCCATGCCGCTCGTGCTCGCGGTTCGCGCACGCAAGAGCGCGACAGAACTGGCTCTCATCCGCAAGGCGGCCGAGATCAGCAGCGAGGGACACCGAGCGGCGATGCTGACGGCCAACCCGATGCACGAATACGAACTGCGCGCCGCGCTCGAGTACGAGTTCACGCGGCGTGGCGCCGAGCGGCCAGCGTACGGCTCCATTGTGGGGTCCGGCGCGAATGGGACCACGCTCCACTACATGCGGGACACCGATCCGGTCGCGCCTGGTGATCTCGTGGTCATGGACGCCGGGGCGGAGTATCGTGGCTACGCGGCGGACATCACCCGCACAATTCCGGTGAGCGGCACGTATACGCCGGAGCAGCGACAGCTCTATCAGTTGGTGCGAGATGCGCAGGACGCGGCCGAACGCCTCTCCAAGCCCGGACTGAGCATTCGCGCGGCCGCGGACTCGTCGGTAGCCGTGCGCGAACGTGGTCTGGCTGCGCTCGGCTTGGTGGAGAGTGTGGACGCCATGTACGATCCGCCGTGGTCGGTGAACTGCGAGAGCAGCCCCGCGTCATGTCGCCAGTCCAACCTGTGGATGATCCACGGCATCACGCACGGCATCGGGCTCGCCGTGCACGATCCCATCCAGGGCTCGCCGGGCGACGGACGGTTTCACGAGGGCGACGCGTTCACGATCGAGCCGGGAATCTACGTGAGCACCCGCTCGCTCGATGCGCTGCCGGACACGCCGCGGAACCGCAAGTTCATCGCCGCGGTGAAGGCCACGGTGCGCAAGTACGAAAACACCGGCGTGCGTGTGGAGGATGACTACATCATCACGGAGAACGGCCTTGAGCGGATCAGCCTCATCCCTCGGGAGATGGACGAGATCGAGGCGATCATGCGGCAGCGGGCGCGCATTCAGCCGTAGGCCCGGGGTGCTCGCGGCTGCGGGTGCGGGTCGGAACGCGAGGCGAGCTCGCGCCGGCAGCCCTTCCATCGCTGTGGGCGCGGGACCACTTTACTCGCTGCCATGACAACTTCTCCCGCTCGCCAACCCGGCTTGGCGCTATCTCTGGTGCCGATTCTCGTCCTCGTTGGGTTGCTCTCGCTATCCGTGCTGCTCTTCGGCGACTCCTCCTCGTCGGGACCAAACCAGATCGCGCTCATCCTCGCCGCCATGGCCGCCGCCGCCATCGGTGGCCGGCTCGGCTACAGCTGGGATGAGTTGCAAAAGGGAATCGTGCACGGCATCTCGCTCTCCACGGGCGCGATCCTGATCCTCCTCATGGTGGGGTCGGTGATCGGGTCGTGGATACTGTCCGGTACCGTGCCCACCATGATCTACTATGGGATGGCGCTGTTGAGCCCGTCCTGGTTCTACGCCGCCTCGCTGGTGATCTGCGCCATCGTGGCGCTTGCGACGGGTAGTTCGTGGACCACGGCCGGCACTATCGGAGTGGCGCTGATCGGTATCGCCACCGTGCAGAATCTGCACCTCGGCCTCGCAGCGGGCGCGATCATTTCGGGCGCCTACTTCGGGGACAAAATGTCTCCGCTGTCGGATACCACCAATCTGGCGCCGGCGATGGCTGGCACGGATCTGTTCACGCACATCCGCCACATGATGTGGACCACGACGCCGAGTATTCTGATTGCGCTCGTGTTGTTCGCGGTGATCGGACTCCGGCTTGGCGGAGCGTCCGACGCGGCGGTAGTGCAGGAGATTCAGGGACAGATCGCCGAGCAGTTCAACGTGGGGTGGCCGATGTTGCTGCCGGCGGCGCTGGTGATTGTGCTGGTGATCCGCAAAGTCGCGGCGTTCCCGGCACTCCTGATTGGCGCGCTGGTTGGCTGCGTGTTCGCCGTGATTTTTCAGCAGGCGGCCGTGCTGCGCTTTGTGGGCGACACCGAGCTCGGCACCGGGCTGGCGCTGCTGAAAGGAGCCTGGTCGGCACTGTTTGACGGCTTCTCCCTGTCGTCGGGAAACGCCGCGCTTGATGAACTGCTCAGCCGCGGTGGCATGTCGAGCATGCTCAATACCGTGTGGCTCATTTTGTCCGCCATGACGTTTGGTGCCGTCATGGAGACCACGCAGATGCTGCAGCGAATTGCCGCAGCAATTCTCGGCGCGGTACGCGGCACGGGCAGCCTCATTGCGGCCACGCTGGCGACGGCGATCGGCATGAACATCATCGCGAGCGACCAGTACATCGCCATTGTGCTGCCGGGTCGCATGTTCCGCGCTGAGTTCGAGCGGCGCGGTTTGCGTCCGGAGAATCTCTCGCGCGCGCTTGAGGATTCCGGCACGCTGACGTCGGCCCTCGTGCCGTGGAACACGTGCGGCGCTTTCATGGCCGGTACGCTGGGCGTTCCAACCTTGGTCTATGCGCCGTTTGCGTTCTTCAACCTGTTGAACCCGGTGATCTCCGCCATTTATGGCTTCACCGGTTTTACGATCACGAAACTGCCGGAGGGTGGTGTCTCCGACACCGCCATTCCCCAGGTGGCACCGGTTGCGCCGTGAGAGATCGAGCGTCTTGTGCCAAGGTGGTCACACCTATGGCGTCGGGGAGTTCCAGCCAACTGGTTTGCCGCAGTTGCCAGCGCGCAACGCGCCTATGGCGCCCCGCTGCCGGCCGAAATCGTTTACGCGCACCGGAAGAATATTGAATGCAGATTCTCGTCGTCGGCACGGGGTACGTCGGACTGGTGGTGGGCGCGTGCTTGGCCGAGACTGGCAATGATGTAGTCTGCGTAGACCTCGATGCGGCCAAGATCGACGGGCTCCAGCGCAACGTGCTCCCAATCTATGAGCCGGGACTCGAGGAGCTCGTGCGTCGCAATCAGGCGCAGGGCCGGCTGCATTTCACGGTGGACACGGGGCCCGCTGCCGAGCGAGCGGAGGTCGTGTTTCTGGCCGTGGGCACCCCGCCCGGAGAAGATGGCTCGGCCGACCTGCGTCACGTGTTGGCGGCTGCCGAACAGCTCGCGCCGCACCTGCAACGCGAGACCGTGCTCATCACCAAGTCCACGGTCCCGGTCGGCACGGCGGCGAAGGTGGCAGAGGTCGTGGGGCGCCACGCGACCGTTCCCTTTCATGTGTGCAGCAACCCCGAGTTTCTCAAGGAAGGCGATGCGGTAGAGGATTTCCTCCGTCCCGATCGCGTGGTGCTCGGCGTTGACAGCGATCACGCACGGAGTGTTCTCGCTGAACTGTACGCACCGTTTGTTCGCACGGGCAAGCCGATCCTCTTCATGGACATTCCGTCTGCGGAACTGACGAAGTATGCAGCCAACGCCATGCTCGCAACGCGCATCTCTTTCATGAATGAGATGGCCGCTCTGTGTGAGCAGGTGGGTGCGAACGTGGACAATGTGCGGCGCGGGATCGGCAGCGACTCGCGCATCGGTGCATCGTTCCTCTTTCCCGGACCGGGCTACGGCGGCTCCTGCTTCCCGAAAGACGTGAAGGCGCTGCTTCGCACCGCCGCTGATCAGGCGGTACCGCTGTCGGTGATCCAGGCGGTCGAGGAGGCCAACGAGCGGCAAAAGTCTGTGCTCTTCGAACGGGTGTCGCGCGCCCTTGACGGGAACGTGCGCGGTGCGCGGATTGCCGTGTGGGGAATCGCGTTCAAACCGCAGACGGACGACATTCGGGAGTCGCCGGCCATGCACCTGCTGCAGCAGCTTCTGGACGCCGGCGCAGCGGTCGTGGCGCATGATCCCGTCGCCATGCCCCACGCGCGGCAGGCGTTCGGGAATCGCGTGGAGTTCGCGGAAACGAGCTACGACGCCCTTCCTGGAGCAGATGCACTCGCCGTGGTCACCGACTGGAACGAGTATCGGCACCCCGATTTTACCCGCATGCACGCAGCAATGGCGCGACCCATCGTGGTGGACGGTCGAAACCTGTACAATCCCGTACGGATGTCCGCCCTCGGCTTCGCCTATGTCTCCATCGGACGGCACGCGCCATGAGAATCGTCATCACCGGAGGCGCGGGCTTTCTGGGTTCGCACCTCACCGATCGTTTTCTCAAAGACGGACACTTGGTGGTTGGCCTCGACAACCTGCTGACGGGGTCCGTGGACAACATTGCGCACCTTGCAGGCCACGCCGGCTATCGCTTCGTCCGCCACGACGTCTCGAACTTCATATTCGTGGACGGGCCGGTCGATGGCGTGCTGCACCTCGCCTCGCCCGCGAGTCCGGTGGACTACCTCGAGCATCCCATCCCCACGCTCAAGGTCGGCGCCCTTGGCACGCACAACGCACTCGGCCTCGCCAAGGCCAAGGGGGCGCGCTTCTTTCTTGCGTCCACGTCCGAGGTGTATGGCGATCCGCTGGTGCACCCGCAGCCTGAAACCTACTGGGGGCACGTGAATCCGGTCGGGCCGCGCGGCGTGTACGACGAGGCAAAACGCTTCGCCGAAGCCATGACCATGGCGTACCACCGCTTTCACGACGTGGACACGCGCATCGTGCGCATCTTCAACACCTACGGTCCGCGCATGCGTCCGCACGACGGACGCGTCGTCTCGAACTTCATTGTACAGGCGCTGCGTGGCGACCCGATCACGATCTATGGCGATGGCTCGCAGTCCCGAAGCTTCTGCTTCGTGGACGACGAGATCGACGGCATCTATCGACTGTTCCTGCACGGCGACTCCGATCCCACCAACATTGGAAATCCCGACGAGTTCACCGTGCGGCAGCTGGCCGAGTTGGTGGTGGAACTCACGCAGTCGAACTCGCCCATTGAGTTCCGGGAGCTTCCAGTCGATGATCCCAAGGTGAGGCAGCCCGACATCACACGAGCGCGCACCATGCTCGGATGGACGCCCAAGGTGCCGCTGCGCGAGGGCGTGGAGCGCACGATCACGTATTTCCGCGAGCGACTGCGATAGTCGGTTGACGGATCGTGGCGTGTGAGCTGGACGTCCGCGGCGTGCCGCCCGATCGCTCTGCGCCTCAGCCTTCTGGACATTGAGCGCGGTCTCGTGCGCCGTGTCAGGCCCCTGAATCTGCGCAAACGAGGAAGCGCGCAGTTCGCTCCCAAACGCCTATGGGACGCCGCGCCTGTTCCAACGCTTCAGCGCTCGTTTCCAGCTGCTACCGGACTCATCCGTTCGAACTTGGCGACTTCCATCGCCCCAAATCCCACCCACCTTGGACGTGGCCGCAACTCGTCACAGGTAGCGCGAACGGCGCCAAATCGACATGATTCAGGGGTGATCTGTCACCCACACCCTTCCGAATGACGTCGCTGATGCGCTCTGCCGTCCGTTTTGTCACGTGCGTCGTTGGCGCCTCGCTCGTGCTCGGTGCCTGCGCCAGTACCCGCCCAGCGTCCACGCCCTTCGAGATGGGGCCGGAAGCCGCCATGGAGCGGGCCCGCGCCGACAGCCTCCGGTATCCCTACACAAAGGCCGACATCGACTTCATGAGCGGCATGATTCACCATCATGCCCAGGCCATCAAGATCTCCCGATGGGCGGAAACGCACGGTGCCAGTCCGGCGGTGCAGCGGCTCACCGCGCGCATCATCAACGCGCAGAGTGACGAGATCCGGCTCATGCAGACCTGGCTCATGGACCGCAACCAGGATCCCATGCAGGTGGACTCGTCCGGCAAGGTCACCATGGGCCAGAGCGCGCACGCCGGGCACGACATGGGAAACATGGCGGGGATGGACATGGGAGGGATGGCCGGGATGGCGGACATGCCGGGCATGCTCAACGATGACCAGCTCGCCAAGCTCGAGGCGGCCCGCGGCGCGGCGTTCGACGAGCTTTTTCTATATGACATGATACAGCATCACAAAGGCGCCGTGACCATGGTGCGGACACTGTTTTCGTCATACGGGGCCGGTCAGGACGAAACGATCTTCAAGTTTGCGGCCGATGTCGAGGTGGATCAGTCCACGGAAATTCGTCGCATGCTCACGATGTTGCTCGACATGGGAGCGCCGCCGCCACGCGAGTGAGCCGGGGCCGATCGTGCAGGACTCTGCAGGACCACGTTTGCCACCTTTGAGGACATCTGATGTTGAAACTCCACCCGCGCTCGCTCGACGCGCGTTCCACCTTCGGTCGCTTCGCGACCGTCGCGCTGCTGGGCACCCTCGTCGGGTGTGCCGGAGCCAAGCCGAATACGGCACCCGCCACCGATCCGGCCAACGACGCGCGCGTCGGCCTCAAGGCGGGCCTGATGGACGCGGAAGAGGCCACGCAGTACCTCAAGGTCACCGCCAAGGCCGTCTCGCCGCCGGGCTTCCTCGGCATCACGAACTCCGACCTCGCCTTTACCGGCAAGTATGCCATTCAGGGCAACTACAACGGGCCGGTGGTATGGGACGTCGAGGATCCGAACAACCCGAAGTTGGTCACGGCCTTCGAATGCCCCGCCTCGCAGAATGACGTCTCGGTCTTCAAGAACTTGATGTTCATCTCCGCCGAAGCGAACAACGGCCGCGTGGACTGCAAGCCGGGTGGCGTGCCCGATCCGATCAGCAAGGAGCGTTTCCGCGGCGTGCGCGTGTTCGACATCACGGACATCACCAAGCCCAAGCTCGTCGCCAATGTGCAGACCTGCCGTGGTTCGCACACCCACACCGTGCTCGACGACCCCAAGGACACCGACAACGTCTACATCTACGTGTCCGGCTCATCTGGCATTCGCTCGGCCGAAGAGCTGGCTGGCTGCGCCGGTGACCTGGAGTCGTCCGACCCGAACTCGTCGCGCCTGCGCATCGAGATCATCAAGGTACCGCTCGCCGATCCGTCCAAGTCGGCGGTCGTGGGCAAGGCGAACATTTTCGCCGGCCTGCAGGCCCCCGAGAGCCACGGCCTCTCTGACGCCGATCTCGCTGCTGCCGAGAAGTCACTCGCTGCCGCGCGCTCGGCTGGCGGGTTCATCTACAAAAATCCGCAGTCCGGCCGTGAGGCCGAGGCGCCGGCGCGCATGATCCGCCCGATGCTGGACAGCATGGCGAAGGCCCGTGGCGCCACCGCGCCGTCGGCCGCCGACTCGGCCGCCCTGCGTGGCTCGCTGCAGGGAATCATGAATCGCACGTTCTCCGCAGCCCCGACGCCTGAGGGTGGCGCGATCTCCGAGCGCGCGCAGTGCCACGACATCACCGTCTATCCGGCGCTGGGTCTCGCCGGCGGTGCGTGCGGCGGCCATGGCCTGCTGCTCGACATCAGAAACCCGGTCAATCCCATCCGCATTGACGCGGTGGCCGACTCGAACTTCTCGTACTGGCACTCGGCCACGTTCAACAACGATGGCACCAAGCTGCTCTTCTCCGACGAGTGGGGCGGTGGTGGCGCGCCCAAGTGCCGTGAAGGCGATCGCCCCGAGTGGGGCGCCGACGCGATCTTCACCATCGAGAATCGCAAGCTCAAGTTCCAGAGCTACTACAAGATCCCCTCGTACCAGTCCTCCGAGGAGAACTGCGTTGCGCACAACGGGTCGCTCATTCCGATCCCGGGTCGCGACGTGATGGTGCAGGCGTGGTATCAGGGCGGCATCTCGGTGTTTGACTGGACCGACCCCACGGCCGTCAAGGAGATCGCCTACTTCGACCGTGGCCCCATCGACTCCACGCGCATGGTGAGCGGTGGTTCGTGGTCGGTGTACTGGTACAACGGCAAGATGGTGAGCTCGGAGATCGCCCGCGGTCTCGACGTCGCGGAGCTCGTGCCCAGCCCGTACATCTCGCAGAACGAAATCGACGCGGCCAAGACGGTGAAGTGGGACTATCTCAATGCCCAGGGTCAGCCCAAGATCGTGTGGCCGCCCAGCTTTGCGCTGGCGCGTGCCTTCACCGATCAGCTCGACCGCAAGGATTGCTTCTCCGACGCGCGGGTCGCGTCCATCCGTGAGTCGCTGAATACGGCCGAGAAGGCCAACGGCGCGCAGCGCAGCACCGCGCTGAACACGCTGGTCACCGCGCTTGAGGCGGACGCACGCAGTTCTTGTGACCCGGACAAGGTCAACAAGCTGCGCGACGCCGTGCGCAGCCTGCAGTCGGTCGTGATGTAACGATCGACAGCGCCGCGTTCACAAACGCAAACGCCCCGGTGACGTCGCAGCTCGCGAGGTCACCGGGGCGTTCGTGTTGTGACGGTCAGTCGCCGATGGTCGCGATGTCGATGACGAACCGATACTTCACGTCCGAATTGATCATGCGCTCGTAGGCGGTGTTGATGTCCTTCGCCGCGATGAGTTCGATGTCCGACGTGATGCCGTGCTCACCACAGAAGTCGAGCATTTCCTGCGTCTCGCGAATGCCGCCAATGAGCGAGCCGGCCATGCGCTTGCGGCTGAAGATGAACGCCATCGCCGGTGGTACCGTGTGCGGCACCACGTTGCCACCGAGCAGCACAAGCGTGCCGTCGCGGCGGAGCGCGTCCATTTCCGGCGACAGATCATGCGGCGCGCTGACCGTATCGAGAATGAGATCGAGCGTGTTGGCCACGGCCGCCATCTGCGCCTCGTCTGTGGAAATCACTACGTGGTGCGCGCCAAGGCGCTTCGCGTCCTCAACTTTGTCGAGCGAGCGGGTGAAGAGCGTGACCTCGCTGCCCATGGCGCGCGCCAGCTTGAGCGCCATGTGCCCGAGGCCGCCAAGTCCGACCACACCCACTTTTTTGCCGGAACCGGCGCCCCACTCGCGCAACGGCGAGTAGGTGGTGATACCCGCGCACAGCAGGGGCGCTGCGGCCGCCGGGTCGAGCCCGTCCGGAATGCGCAGCACAAAGCCTTCATCCACCACGATGCCGCTGGCGTAGCCGCCCTGCGTGGGAAGACCCGACTGCTTTTCCACGCCGCCGTAGGTGCCTACAAAGCCATTCTCGCAGTAGTTCTCGAGGCCCTCGCTGCAGGAGGCACAGTGCTGGCAGCTGTCCACCAGACAGCCCACACCCACCAAGTCGCCGAGCTTGAACTTCGTGACGTCTGCGCCCGTGGCCGCAACGCGGCCAATGATTTCGTGACCGGGTACCTGCGGGTAGGCGATGTCGCCCCACTCGCCCCGAACCGTGTGCAGGTCGGAATGGCACACGCCGCAGAACAGAATGTCGATTTGCACATCGCGCGGGCCCGGTGCCCGTCGCTCGAAGGTCCAGGGGGAGAGCGGCGCCGTGGCGCTGTGTGCGGCGTAGGCTTTCGTCGGGGTCATGAGGGACTCCAGAAGGTGTGTGGGAACGCGCGCGGTACCCTTGCGCGCTGCAGTATCAATGTAGCGTTTCGGCTTTGCCCGCGTGGACGGCAGGGCAGGACGTGGACATCGCGCAACGCCCAAACGTGTAGATTTCGGGAT
>JBBSPE010000097.1:0-17280 GCA_038259155.1 Gemmatimonadales bacterium | reverse complement strand
GCAAGCGTTGATGCGCATGTTGTCTAACAATGCATTGCAGTCTGTCAGCCGCTCTATTGATGACGCGCTGCGCGCGCTCCTATTTGACGCGGCTGCAGCTGAACGCAAACGTTGAGGCTGTAGGATAAGCCGATTTCGCGCTGGTTTCTTGACGCGGATCACAGCGCGATGGCTTGGTGTGCAAGAATGTTGGAGTGCATGGTGGTTTCGGGGCATTCGGGCGGCCGTTTTCGAGCACGCACACCTGTTTCCCGCCCCGTCCGCTATGCCGCGTCGCCCGCGTTCGCCAGTTTCTCGATGTTGTGCACCAGACAGTACAGCTTCCACTGCGCGTCGACCTTGGTGCGGCCGCGCAGGGTGAACCGATCAAGGCGCTTGTTCGCGCGCAGATTGCCGAAGACCGGCTCCACGGTCGCGAAGCGCGCGCCGTACTGTTGTCGTCCCGCCGCCGAATCGAGGCGCGCCTTCATCTCGGCGACGAGGTCGCGCACTGGCGCCTCCACGCGCCCGCGAAAGAACGCGACATTGCGTACGGTGGTCGTGTCCGGGGTCCGCAGGCATCGGGTGCGCAGCGCACACGGGACGCAGTCGCGTTTCGCGCCGCGGAAATGCTCGCCGATGAAACCGCCGGTGACATTGCGCGCGCCTTTTCGGTAGAGCGACTTGCCGGCGGGACAGGTGCACGTCCGGGCGTCGGCATCATACGTGAAATCGTTCGGCGTGAACACCGTTGGCGTCTTCGTCGAGGCCGTGCGCGACTTGTCATGCAGGGGATTGGGGAGCACCGTGTAGCGATCCTGTGACGCGAAGCGTTCATCACGGCGGCGCATCTCCGCATCCGCAATCACGGCCGGCACCTGCCTCGTCGCGAGTGCCTCCAGATTCGCGGCGCTGTGGTAGCCCGCATCGGCGGTGATCAACGTATCGGCCGTGCGCCACGGGTCGGTCGCCGCTACGACCGGCACGAGCAGCGCGTGTTCCGAGCCCGTCCCGTGCGCCTGCGCCTCGACGATGATCTGGTGCGCCTGATCGACCGCGGCGACGCCCGTGTATCCTTGAATGACGCCCTTGCTGGTCGCCATCTTCGCACTCTCATTGTCGGTGCGATTGCTCTTGCGGATGCCGCCGGTCGCGCCACGCCGGTCGTCGGGATGGCGCGTCAGCCAGTCGCGGATCTGCGCCGCATCGCGCTCCAAGCGGGCGACGCGCGCGGCCGCTTTGGTCGTGGGATCGGGTTCCGTTGGCGCCGCATCCGCTGCGTGATGCCGTTGCAGCATGGTGGTGGCCGCCGCCTCGAGCTTGGCCGCCTGCCGCTCGAAGTCCGCACGCGTCCCGCTCCGATGCTTCGACGCGTTGCTCGGCAGCTTCACGCCGTCGATCGCGAACATTTCACGGCCGATGAGTCCCTGCTGGTCGCAGACGGCGAGCACCGCCGCGAAGACCCGCGCGATGTCGTCGCGCAGCGTACTGATGAACTTGGCGATGGTGGTGAAGTGCGGGGGCTGGTCCCCGCACAACGCGATGAACGTCACGTGCTCCTGGCAGACCCGGGCGATCTGTCGGCTGCTGACGATGCCCTGTGCGTACGCGAAGAGCACCACCTTGAGGAGCAGCGCCGGCGGATACGCGGGCGCACCGGTCTCGTCATTCCGGAACCGCGCATCGAAATGCGACAGGTCCACCGCGTGGTCCAGTAGGTGATTCAGCGCGTGCTCGAACGTACCGGGCAGCAGCTGGCGGGCGAGATCGACGGGCAGCAACTTGGGCTGGGTGTCGATGTATTTGTACCGGGCCATGGCGGACTCTCGACAGGGCGGGCAATCGATCGCAGATTCTCCAAGACCAATTCGGGAGCGCGCCAAGAGTTCCGTTTCCACATCGACGCGAGCCGGGTCTTTTTCTACAGCCTCGTTGAGGCTGTAGGATAAGCCGATTTTCTCATGATGATGCGCGGTGGCGACCCGGCGCTGCGGCAACTGGTCACGTCACCCGTTCTTACGGTCGCTGTCAGCGGCGACCCTCTCACGATCTTCGGAAACGGGGACTCTGCGACCGCCCCCGTTGATCGGAGTCCGACCTCGAGCGAGTCCGCCCAAACCGCCGAGCGTATTGACCCCGGCGCTCGCCTGTCCGAGCTAGTTCGCGCCTACGGGCCTCTCGAGTACGGGGAGGCCGAGTGTGTCCTCGCCGCCTGGAGTTCGACGCTGCCAGTCGTCGGCCCACCCAGCGTGTCCGAGCTTGTCCACGCTTTTCGTATGTCTTTTCGGAACCTTCCCTATCGTTCATTGCACACTCGCACACTTCACAGGACCGCAAACACATGCGCATCATCGCACAGCTGCTCACCCCCGGCCCGCTCGTCTCTGTCGTTTTCACGCCAGCTCTCAAACGAGTGGTTGCCGGTCTGGTGTTTCTCGGCGCGATGGCGGCGCCCGCCAAGGCACAGCTCGTCACCGAATACACGTGGACCGGATTGGAAGCGACGATGGACGAGCGCCTGTTTCGGGACGGCGAACTCAGCAATTGGCAGAATCCCAAAGCATTTCCCGGGACGGCTGCCGGGACCTTCAGCTGGGTCGCGTTCGAGTTCGCCAACCCGACAGGAATCGACACTCCGTTCTTCGTCGATATTCTGCAATCGACGGCCCTCAACTCGTTCTTTTCGGTGTATTCGGGTGGTTTCAACCCCGATGACCAGGCGGCTGGTTATCTCGGCGACGCTGGCTTCAGCTTCAACTCTCCCGTGTCCGGTCCACAGACGTTCAGCGTGCTCGTGTCAGGCGGTACGTCCGCATGGGTCATGTTGAGCACTGGGCAGAGCAACAAGACGTTTGCCGATGAAACGGTGATCTTCCAGACCACATTCGAGAATGCGTCGGTGGTGCCCGAGCCAGGCACCATGCTGTTGCTGGGAACAGGACTCGCGAGCCTCGCCTTCATAGGCCGGCGTCGTCGCACAAGGCACGTGCTCTGACGGGGGATAGTTGGTATGAAGCGGCGGCTGGACCTCCACGGTAACGTGGAGCTACCCGCTGTTCCACCACTATCCACGCGCTTACCGTCCGACGACGGGGCGCATATCGGGAGGCCAACCGCCATGGAGATCACAGGCCTGGACCTGCACAAGCGCGCGAGCCAGCTGTCCATCAAAGCCGACGACGGCACGATCACGGACCGCCGGATCGCGACCAGCCGGGAGCGGTTCACCGCCGTGCTGGGCGACCGGTCGCCGGCCCACATCCTTCTCGAGGCGAGTACGGAGAGCGAGTGGGTCGCGCGCCACTTGGAGTCGCTCGGCCACGAGGTAATCGTCGTCGATCCGAACTACGGGCTGATGTACGCCAATCGCCGAACTCGACTTTTCGCCGACGTTGACGGCGGAGTTGGCGCCGCTCTTCGCGGTATTCGCGCCGCTCAATGCGCAGATCGCCGTGGCCGATGCGCGCATCGCGGCGTTCGCGAAGGAGGATCCCATCGCGACGCGGCTGACCACGGCACCTGGGGTCGGGCCGGTGACGGCGAGCGCGTTCGTGGCCACCATCGACGACATCACGCGGTTTCGCACGGGGCACGAACTGGAAGCGTACCTCGGCGTGATTCCCAGCCAGCGGAGTTCGGGGGAGAAGCGCCAACTCGGACGGATCACGAAAGCCGGCAATTGGCGCATGCGCTGGCTGTTGGTCGAGGCGTCGTGGCAAATCCTGCGATCGAAATCCGCCGAGACCGCCGCGCTGCGTGCGTGGACCGTGCAGATCGCGCGGCGACGCGGCAAGCGCGGGAAACTCCTTGACGCAGCACGCAGCACATCGACGTCGTGGGATAGTTGGCGCCGTCCGCTCTTTCGTACCACCCTCATGCGCCGGGACCACCGCGTCCCACTGCAGAGCGCGAACAGAAGGCTGAGCCGCACCTCGAGAATCGCTCGGACAATCGAAGAAAAGTTGCCACGGCGAGCCCAGCAACAGCACGTGGGGGCTTGACGCGGGCCCGCGCTTCACAGAAGGAGTTTCAATCGGAGTGGGGTGACTATCCGTTGTTGCTACAGCTTTTATTGGGGCAGGGGCTCGGGAAACGAGCGATCGCCACGCAGTTGCGCGTGAGTCGGCGGACCGTCCATCATTGGATCGCGACCGGGCAGATCACGCGTGTCGTCGAGACCAGTGTGACGCGCATCGCGTTCCCCGCGAGCGTGAGGATGATCCTGCCATCTCATGGTGCAGCAGGACTGCACTTCTGGTGGTGAGGAAGCAGCTTAGGCCGCGGTCTGCTCGGATACCGCGGGGAGTGGGCCCAGCGAACCGCTTGCCCCACCCCCCACACGCCCCCGACCTTACAGGCGTGTCTCCGACGTCACCGCCCCCCACTCCGCGCCTCGCCTGGCGCCTCGGCCTCGCCATCCTGCGCGGTGTCTCGGCTGAACACGCGCCGCCCTGGCTCGTGCCGGACCCGCGCCTGCATGCGCTCGTGGCGCCGGGACACCGCTACCCGGAGCTCCGCGACTGGGCGGCCGCCCACGGCGTCGCCGAAGACGAGACCCCGGCCGCATCACTCGACGCCGCGCTGCTCGACCCGCGGTCGCCGCGCGACTACCAGCGCGAAGCGGTGGCGCGATGGCACGCAGCCGGCCGGCGCGGCACGGTGGTGCTGCCCACCGGCGCCGGCAAGACGCTCGTGGCACTGCTCGCGCTTCACGAAGCAGGGCGTAGCGCCTGCATCGTCGCACCCACGCGAGCACTCGTGGCCCAGTGGTTCGCGCAACTCGCCGACGCGTTCGGGGCCGAGCGGGTAGGTGCGTGGTACGGCGACGAGAAGGACATTCGCCCCATCACCGTCACCACCTACCACTCGGCCTTCTCGCTGCTCGAACGCTGGGGAGCGCAGTTCGACCTGCTCGTACTCGATGAGGTGCATCATCTTGCCGATACGGTAGACGGAGAAGCCCGCGCCTGGCACGATCACCTGCGCATCGCGCCCGCACCCTACCGGCTCGGCCTCACCGCCACGTATCCCGAAGCGCGCGACGCCGAGCTGCGACGACTCGTGGGCGCCGTTGTCTACCGACGCACCATCGGCGAGATGACCGACGGCGAACTCGCGCGCTTCGCCACGGAACGCCGCTATGTGCGCCTCTCGGCCACCGAGGAGGCGCAGTACGCGCGGATGTCCGATCTGTATGACACGCACATCGCCCGCTTTCAGCAACTCGCCGCCACGCCGGCTGATGCGTGGCGCATGTTCGCGGGCTCGGCGCGGCGCGACCCCGCCGCGCGGCGTGCGTTGCGCGCGTTTCACGAACGCGAACGGCTCGTGCGCCTGGCCGATGCGAAGCTCGACGAGACGCGACGCATCCTTGGCGCGCACTCGGCGGAACAGGCCATCATCTTCTGCGGTGGCACGGACGCAGCGCTGCGTGTGTCGCGTGCGCTCGCGATCCCGATCATCACGGCGTCCACGCCGGCGTCGGAACGGCATGCACTGCTCGGAGCCATGTCGCGCGGTGACGTGCGTGCAGTCGCGAGCGTGCGCGTGCTCGACGAGGGGTGGGACGTGCCCACTGCCAAGGTGGGGATCGTGCTTGGCGACTCCACACGCGGTGGTGCACGACAGCACGCCCAGCGGCTCGGACGTTTGCTGCGACGGCAGGGAGAGCAGGTGGCGACGCTCTACGAAATCGTGGCGGCCGGCACCTACGAGTTCTTCGCGTCGCAGAAGCGGGGGACGGGCGTACGGCGTGTTGCCGAACGCACGGACCAACTTGGCTGGGGCTGGTAGTGCTCAACCGTACGCACGTCGCGCCCTTCATGCGTGTGGAGCACGGGCGCGTGCGCCTGGAGTTCCTGACGCCCGGGAATCCTCGTGTGGTGGAGTTTCTCGACCGCCTGTGTCGACTGTTGCGACGCCTGGAGGGCGCGCCGCGCTCCACTGTGGCGGAGGCGCTCCGTCGACAGGAACGGCGGGTGCGCGACGTGAGTCGGCTGGCCGGCATTTCCAAGGCGCTGCTCGATGCGTGTGTATTTCAGCCACCGCTCGGCGCTGAGCGTGCGGCTGCGGTGCGCAGTGCTGTCTTCGCGTCGCGTGCGCGACGCTGGCCGCCAGTTCCCGGCGATGATCATGTGCCCTACGAGGACGTGGCGCAGCAACTTGGCCTGTCGGCGCACGAGGTGGAACAGCTGCTGTACGCCGACCAGCCCGGCGCGCGCGTGCTCGTGAAGGCTCCCGCATTCAACGGGCGCGGCTTGCTGTCACGCTACAACCTGGAGCTCGCGCGCGCAGTGCTGCTCGATGCGGAGCGCGTGCGCGTGACTGCGCGCGGCGGCTGGCGCGGCATCTTTCGCGCGGTGAAGGTGGCGCGCGTCATGCACACGCTTGAGCGAGCAGGCAGGGGCTACCGCCTGGAGCTCACCGGCCCCGCCGCGGCGTTTGTGGCGCGGCCGCAGCGCTACGGTGCGCGACTCGCACGCGTGGTGCCGGCGTTGGCGAGGGCCCGCGGGTGGCGGCTCGACGCCGAGTTGCGACACGGCGAGGAGCAGGTGCGCTTTGCTGTGCGCGGGAGCACGGGGGCGCGTCGCGGCGCGTCGGTTGACGCGAAGGAGCGTGCACCGGTCGGCCAGCGCGCGCAGCGCACGGGCTTCGATTCCAAGTGGGAGCGGTCGCTCGACGCGGAGTTGCGCGCGCGCATCAAGGCTGCTGGCGGCGAGTGGACCCTGTCGCGCGAGACCACCCCGGTGCCGGCGGGTGACGAGTTGATGCTGCCGGACTTCACGCTGCGTCATGCCGACGGGCGCGAGGCGCTGGTTGAAGTGGTGGGGTTCTGGACGCCGGAGTATCTGGAGGCGAAGGCCCGCAAGGTGGCGGCGGCGGGGCTGGATCACCTCATCCTGGTGGTGTATCGCGGGCTGGCGGTGGGACGCGCGAGCGCGGGGCTGGTAGACGCAGCCGGTGAACGCATCGTGTGGTTCGTGCAGAAGCCGAAGGCGACGGACGTGTTGCGGGCGGCGGAGCGGTGGGGGCGCCCGCCGAGCGGAGGGAACCGCTAGATTTACTCGTATGGAACTTCATGTCGTCATCCACTGCTCACATGCCGACGCGGCCGCCGCTGATCGTGACGAACTGCGCGCCCTGGCGCCTCAGGAGCGGCTGAACCGCCTGTTGCGCCTGCAACAAACCCACCGGGAGCGACTCGGAGATGCTGGACGCGGACTTGCGAGAGTTGCTCGCATTATTGATCGCCCATCACGTTGAGTTTCTGGTGGTCGGGGGACACGCCGTCGCGTTCCACGGGTATCCGCGGTTCACCGATGACCTTGACTTGCTCGTGCGTGCTGATCAGCGGAATGCAAGGCGAGTGATCGGTGCGCTTGAGGCCTTCGGGTTCGGTGATATCGGGCTGACCACCGATGATTTCGTCGCCGACGATCGCGTCATTCAGTTGGGGAGAGCGCCCAACCGAGTTGACTTGCTCACGCGATTGTGGTGTGTGGAGTTCGACGAAGCGTGGGCGAAACGTGTCGCCGGCGAGCTGGACGGCATTCGCGTGGCCATGCTTTCGCGCGACGACCTGATTCGCAACAAACGCGCGACCGCTCGGCCACAGGATCTGGCCGACGTGGCGGCGCTCGAGACACTCGTCGCGCAGGACAAGAAAGGGAAGTAGCGTGGCGGTTGGCTATCGGGATCGGCTCACCGCCCCTCACTCCCGCGCGCCAAACAGTGCTTCGTCACTCACCGCCAACGGCGGCAGCGCACCGCCCGGCGTCCACGTGATCCCATCGCGAAACGTCTCGGGAAACTCCGACGCCGACGTCCACCGTTCAATGGTGCGCGTGTCCTGATCCACGAGCCACCGCTCGCCCACACCATGCGACAGGTAGGTGGGACGTTTGCGATGGCGATCGCGACGACGCGTGGACGGGCTGAGAATCTCCACGACCAACAGCGGCGGCGGCATTTCCCGCCACGACAGGTTGTCTGACTCCGGCGCGGCGTACAGCGCGAGATCCGGCTCCAGCCACGTGGTCTCGCTGATGTGCACCCCACCGGGCGCGAGTACGGTCCAGCCGGTGTGCGCGCGGCACCACAACACCGTCAGGATCGACAGTCGCATGGCGATACGCTGATGCCCGGTTGACGGCAGCGACGTCACCAGCAACTCGCCGTGCAGGATCTCGTAGCGGTACCCGTCGTCGGGAATGGCTTCGAGATCGTCCACGGTCCAGATGGTGCGTTCGGGACTGGGCGAGCGATACGGTCGCGTATCCGGCATGGCCATACGGTCGGCTCGGCGAGGGGTTTTGCGCAAGGGGCGAACATTCGCCGAGGATGCAGCTCTCGGAACCCGTGACCCCCGTCACGAGTAGCACGACCCGGGCCCGGTGTGTGGTCCCTCCGGTCTCGCCCCACCTCCCTCCCTGGGCCCCATGCGGTCCTGCGCCCCGGCAGTGTTGCTCGCGCTCCTTGCCTTCGTTGTGCCCTCGCGCGACATCACGGCTCAGGCCGGCAGCGACAGCACACCGCCTGTCACGCCGCAGACTATTCGCGGCGTCGTGTTCGACAGTCTCGCGTTCGAGCCACTGGCCGGCGCGTTCGTGATCGCGCGACCGTCGGGCAGCTCCACCACCACCGACTCGCTCGGACGCTTCACGCTGCTGGCCGAGGGTGAGGTCACGGACGTGCTCGTGTATCATGAGGCGCTTGATCGCATCGGACTCGGCGCACTTGGCGCCACGCGACCATCCGGCGAACAACGCTGGGACAACTTGTTTCTGGCCACACCATCGCTCGCAACATTGTGGCCGCAACTGTGCAGTAGCGCGCGTCCACGCGGCACACGCTCCGTCATTCTTACCGGCACAGTGCGGCTGAGCGACAATGAAACGCGCGTGGCCGGCGCAAAGGTCATCGTGCAGTGGTTGCCGCTGGTGGCCGATGGTCCGGACAACCAGTTCCGGAGCGTCGAGGCGATCACGGACTCGATCGGTAACTACGTGGCGTGCGACATCGAGGAGTTCGTGGAGCCCTCTCTCATCGCGCTCGCGCCGGAGCTGCAGTCGGGCGTGACCAGCATGGCGTCGGACGTACGCCCTGTCCGTCGCATGGATATCGTGCTCGGCCGCCTTGATGCCGACAGCGCGCCGGCTGTGGTGCGCGGGCGTGTGGTGAACTCGCAGGGCGGGCCCATGCGCGACTTCGCGGTGTCGGTCAACGGCCGCGAGGGGATCGCGGTCACCGATCCGGACGGACGGTTCCTGCTGGACAAGGTACCGTACGGATCGCGCATGCTTTACGTGCGGGCAATCGGCTTCACGCCCGTTGGCCAGATCGTGGAGGTGGTGGAGGACGAGATTTCGCCACTTACGATTCCCGCAAACGAGACGGTGGAGCTGGAGGGCGTCGTGGTGACCGAGCGGTTTCTGCTCCGCCGAGAACGCAGTGAGTTCGAGCTGCGCCGCCGTGCGGGCATCGCGCGCTACATCGATTCCACGGTGATTATGAAATCGGCGACAATGCGTGGGGCGCTGCAGCAGGTGCCCAACGTGGACATCCGACCAATGGGCAACCGTGCCACGAGCGAATTCGATATCCGCGGCCGCGGCGGCTGTCGGGCGCACATCTATCTTGACGGCGTGCTTTCCGACATCGAGACGGCCAACGTCCTGCCGCCGTCCTCGCTCGCCTACGTGGAGGTGTACCGGTCGGTGTCGCTGGCGCCGGCGCGGTCTATTCGCGTGATGGCGGACGATTGTGCGGTGGCGATTTTTTGGACCAAAGCGGGGTTGCGGCCGTGAGGCAGACCAGACTCTCTACGAGGACCGCCATGAACCCTGTTCGCGTCTCATCCATCACGCGCACCCTCCGCATGATCGCGCTCTTCTCCAGCTGTTCGCTCGCGATGACGGCCTGCACGGATCCAGATGAGCGCGTGGACGGCGTGTTCGTGCTTGAGTCCATCGCGGGTCAGCCGCTGCCATTCACCTACAGAACGTCGGGTGGCTTCCTTCGTGATTCGGCAGAAGTACGGGTGCTGGCAGATACCATCGAACTTCGTTCCGACGGCGGCGGCGAACGCCGCACGCTCGAGACGCAGCGTGTGCTGCCGGATGGTGGCGAAGTGGCATTCCCATCCTTCATCACGTTCCGCCATCGCTGCAGCTCCGGCCAGGTTGCGCTGGCAGCGCGTAGATGGGAGTTGGGACGGACAACTCAGCCTGCGGTAAGCGCGATGAGCCTTGCATGCAGTCCGGGAACATCTCGCGTCACCGTTTCCCACACCATTTCCAGATCGATGCCCATGTAGTCGTGCACGAGTTTGTCGCGCATCCCGGTGATGTCAGTCCATGGAATATCCGGCGATTCGGCTCGCAAACTGCGGGACAGGCGCTTGGCCGCCTCTCCGAGAATCTGAATCTGGTGCAGCACGCCATCCTGAATCAGCGGCGTATTCAGAAACTCGCCTTCGTCGATGCCGGCCACGTACGACTGAACTCGCGCCGTCGCGTCCAGCATATGCTGCGGAAATACGGCGTCCTCACGCGGCGCGCTCATACACCACTCTGGACTCGGCCAGTATACGGTCTCGGAGATACGGGCTGAGGGCTCCTTCGGTAAGGAGATCGACCGGGCGCCCGAAATGCTCCGAGAAATCGCGCTCGATCCGGACAAGTTCCATCAGACTTGTGCGCCGCGTGAAGTCCACCAGCAGGTCGACATCGCTCGTTTCGGAGTCGTCGCCGCGCGCGAACGAACCGAAGACGCGGAGGCGCCCGATATGATGCCGCATGCACAGCTCCCCCACGCCCGCGAGATTGATTCGCATAAGGGGAGTCTTGCTTGCCCAGTCTTATCCGGCAAGCCGGTGGAAGAATAGGCGAGGGCCGTGCGCTTCGCTCAGCTGCCGCACGCCGGCAGTTTGTACGCAACCAGGCGTTCCTCGCCACTCTCGCCGAATTCGTGAAAGTACGCGGCGTTCGCGCCGATGCTGAGCAGGCGTGAACCGTAGGCAACCTGCACTGCCGCGCCCCACGCATCGTCGCGCGTTCGGCATTGGTAGCGCTCCGACGTGTAGCCGTCCGGCTGGTTCATCCAGTACCACAGCGAGCCGGACGGTGTGGCCACGACCTGCTGAAACGGCGACTTGATCTGCGCCATGGGTCGTTCCAGGTCGAGCCACGACGCGGGCGCCGGCTGTCCGTGCCATCGGCGCAGGTCGCCACGTTTCGTCTTGATTGCTTCCACCGGTAGGCCTTGACGCTTCGAGATCGATCCGTCCGGTAGCACCCACTCCACACTGTTGTCCCCGGCTCGTGCTATCCAGATCGAACCACTCGGCAGCGCCCCCCACACGTCCCGAGCGCCGTACTCGACAGGCACGTTGAAGCCCATGTCACCACGTTCGATGAACACCGTAGGCGGGCTGTTGAGCAACGCGATGGCACGGGGCGGCGACGAATCGGTGTCAGAGAGCATCAACGGCACGCTGTCGCCAACGCGCGCGGAGAGTTTGAGCGAGAGCCACCGGCCGTCGGCCAACCGCGTGGCGGATTCGGCGGCGTGTGTGATCGGGACGGCGTACATCGCGAGCGCGCTGAGATCGCCGTCGAACACCGTGAAGCGTTGCAGGCCGACATCCACAACGCCAAACTGCCCATCGCGCAGGGCAGCCAGCGTCACTGGAATGCGGAACTCGCCGATGTCGCCGCCAGCGCGTCCGATTTCGGCCGAGTCAGTACCGTCGCTGCGCAAAACGAACAGCTGCGCGCGACTCTGACCAATGACGACGATGTTGCCATCATCGAGCTCCAGTGCGGACGGTTGCTGCACCACGTCCACGCTCCACAGCGCGGTCAGCGTGTCTGCTTGAACCAATTGTGGCGTGCTGGGATCAGGCGCTGCGTCGCAGGCGGTGCCGGCGAGTACAAACAGCAGCGCCGAGGCGACGAAGACACGAGTGCTCAGGCGGCCTCCACTACCACTGCTTCAGTGTCCACACAATGCTGTCTCTCATGGGGCGCTCACCCGCACGTGCCGTCGGCGCCACCACATCCATGGTATCAAGGTACCGCACCTGACTTTCATTCGGTGCGAGTCTGAACGCGATGACGCGTCGCTGAGCCACTGAGGGAAGCGGTCCAGCCAGCCAATCGAGCCTCAACTCGGTGCGTCCATCCGTACTGGAGGGAAGGGCGCCGGACGCCATGGTCAGCGAGGGTTCGGATCCGTCGAGTGCCGTTGAGCTGAGATAGACGTTCTGCGCCGGCGTCCCGTCGGGCTGCAGGAGGAGAAAAGGGACTCTGGCACAACCGGCGAGGTCGGGCGATGGTGGGCACGCCAGTCGGTCGGGTAGCACGCCGCTGGGTGCATCACTGCCGCAAGCGGTCAACGAAACCGCTATTGCGAGTGCAACGGTGCACGTCGTGAAGGATCGCATGTCTTCCTCAATGAACTGGAACTCCCGCAACGTAGCGGCCGCTCTCGCCAGCGGTTCGAACTTGCCGTCGAACAATAGCGGGAGGCTGGAGCGTGCTGCAAGCAAGCACGACCGTGCCCATCGGCGAGCCAACTTGTCACTCGGCGCGCCCGCGGTTCTGCGCATCACGCCAGCATGCCACGCACATCACGTCGCCACCGCAACCCGCGCCTTTGCCCGCACCACCCGCCGTTTGCGCCACCCTTCCCACAGATTGGCGGCGAGCAGGCCGGCCAACAAGAAGTATGCGGCACCAATCAGCTCGAAGACGGCAAATCCAACGACCGCGGCAACTACGCCGTACGTGAGCTGGTCACGATGTTTGGGTGGCGACGTGGGCGGATCGGTGAGCATGAACGCGGCAAAGAACAGCGCGGCGTGCAGGTCGGGTGCCCGGTACAGTTCGGCCACCCCCGCAGGATCGCCGACAAATGCGGCGAGCGTGATCAGCGTGTAGTAGGTGCCGAGGAACGCGAGCACCAACGGCACTTTGTTCACGCGCATCGCGGTGTAGAGTCCGGTGGCGAGCAACAGTATCACCCACGGCAGTGCGAGTTCGGGCAACGCGCCCCACCAGCTCTGGCCGGTGTCGAACACGTAGAACGTGGCCACCAGGCCGAACGCGGCTGGGTTGAACACGTTGGCCCGACCAACGCGGAACGCGTGTTTGCCGAGCACGGCCACGGCGGCGGTCGCGGCGGCAATGCGCCACGGTTCGTGTGGACTCAACACCAGCGCCACGATCCAGCCGGTGAGCAGCGCGCCGTCGGGATTCACCCATGCGCCGGTGCGCAGGCGCGCGATGGGCGCGTCCACGAGCAGCGCCGCGAGCATGGCGCCGGCGAGACCCGGTACCACCAACGACCAACCTGCAAACGTGCCGGCGGCGGCGGTGAGCAACAGCAGCACAAGCGCGAACAGTCCCTTGGGTGTTCGAAGGTACCGGCGCAGTGCTGTCCATTCGGGTCGCATGGTCATGCCACGTGCTCTCGCGCGGGACGCATGCTGTGACGCACGGCGTCGGTGACCAGCACGCGAAGGTCGTGCGTGACCACGATGGCGTCCACGTCCTGCTCTTGCAAAAACGCGAGGCCACGCTGTTCGCCAAGCACGAAGGCGGCGGTGGCGAGGGCGTCGGCGACCATCGCGGTGGGCGCCATCACGGTGACGCTCGCGAGTGCTGCGGTATGCGGTTGCGCGTGCGTGTTCACAAGGTGCTCCGCACCCGTGGTTGTGCGCTTTTCATAGTTGCCGCTTGTACACACCGCACGGTCACTTACGTGCACTGTGTGCACGAGTTCATCGTGCTGCACGGGATGGCGAATACCCACACGCCAAGTCTCACCGTCGACGTTGCGTCCCGACAGATACATGTCGCCACCGGCGTACACGGCGTAGTGCTCCAGATCATGCAGATCGCGCGCGGCGAGATCCACCGCCATGCCCTTGGCCACGGCGCCCAGATCGAGCAGTAGGGGCCGCGCCAACAGCACGGTCTGATTATCTGCGCTCAGCTGTACATCACGCCACGACGCACACTCGTCCGGTGCTATGCCCGAGTGCACTCGCGCGCCGGGGTGCCACGCGCTCGTGAAGCCCCGATGCTCCATATGTGCGCCAACAGTGGGATCAAAGGCCCCATCGCTCGACTCGGCGACGGCGAGCGCAAATGCCAGGACCTCAAAGAGGAGCGGGCTCACTCGCACCGGCTCGCCAACGTGCCGGCAGAGCGCGCGCAGTTCGCTATCGTCGCGGAACCGACTGCACGCCGCCTCAACACGCGGAAACCACTCCAGAGCACCGCGAATGCGCGCGGCGATCGCCCGCTGAGCGCCGCCCACCACCTGGATGGACACCACGGTGCCCATGGCGGCCGAGGAGAGCTCGTGCGTCGCACTCACTCCGCGCTCCGGTCGTGCGCACGCGACACTTACTTGGCCTTCCCCAACGCTTCCAGCACGGCGTAGTAGAACGCGTTGGCGCTTTGGGTCGCGCCCGACACGTAGTCCACGTCTGCGCTCTGGCGCTTGACCACCTGCGGCTGCAGGTGGTTGATCCACGAGCAGGAGTAGCGCGTTTCGCAGCGGCTGATGTCGGCGGACTCGATGCGTCCACTGGTGATGACCAGCGTGACCTGAATGTCGCCGTGCCGCGAGGTACCCCAGCCGGTGTAGGTACCGTCTTTCCACACGGGCGCGGGCGGTGCGGTGGCGGCGGCGGCGGCGCTGTCGGCGACGGTCGAGGAAGCTACCGCGGTATCCGCGACGGGCGTTGTGGCTACGGCGATGGCCGCTGCGGGCGTCGTAGCGTCGGACGCGGTGGACTTGGCGGTGGCGGTGGACGTCGGCTTCGCCGCGACCGGTGCCTCAGCATTCGTCTTCGACTGCGCTGCTGCCGGCTTCGTGACGACCGCCGTGGACGGGGCCGGTTCGCTCGTGGCCTGCTCCGCCCCCGAGCTGGCTGCCGACGCGCTCGCCGGTGCGGATATCGGCGCTGGCGCCACAGCGGCCGCACTCGGCGTCACATCCGTTGAGCGCTCGGCGGCACCGGCTGACGTATTAGACGCGACTGCAGCATCCGGCTCCGTCATCGCCGGCTCCGCCATCGGTGCGGCCGGCGACACCTCGGTGGCTGCGGCCTCGCTCACCCCCGACGGCGGCAGCGGCCGCCGGCCGGCCGCGCTTTCGTCGGCAAACTGCTGCGCCGCCAGCCGCGTGCGCTCGAATCCGGCGCCGTACACGGTGAGCACGGCGGCGGCGCCGAGCACCAGCAACGAGCCCGGGATGCGGGCGGGGGCCGGCGTCCGGGGCGACCTCGCGGGCGATTTTACCGGCTGGTCTGGCGTGTCGGGGCGGCGTAGAGGGTCAGACATGGCACAGGTTCGGGGGCGAGCACCAACTGGAGGCGGTGATGATGCGAAACTTCCATGTGGATGACGGTTCGCCGACCGGTTTCGTTAGGCTCCTGCAAGTCTGGTCGGTCTCCGACGCACGCTTGCCGTTCCGCGGCGCCGGACGCACCATAGAGGAAGCGATGAACCCTCCCACCCGCAGAGCCCCATGATAACACTCACCGTGAACGGCGTGCGTCGCACCTACGAGGGCGACGACGCGATGCCTCTGCTGTGGTTTCTGCGCGACGACCTCGCGCTGACCGGCACCAAGTACGGATGCGGCGTTTCGTCATGCGGTGCCTGCACGGTGCACGTGGACGGTGAGCCGGTGCGGTCCTGCCAGCGCAAGATGTCTTCGCTCGAGGGAGGTGCCGTCACCACCATTGAGGGGCTGCACCCGGACGGTGCGCATCCGGCGCAGGTGGCGTGGCGCGCACTGGATGTCCCGCAGTGCGGGTTCTGCCAGAGTGGCCAGATCATGCAGGCGGCGGCGCTGCTGAAGAACACGCCCAAGCCCACCGACGACGACATTGACGAGGCCATGGACGGGCACATCTGTCGCTGCGGTACGTATCCACGCATTCGCGCCGCGATCAAAGCGGCGGCGGAGCAGGGATCATGAGCGGCGACCAGACGCGGGAACCGTCTGTCGACGAGTCAATCGAACAGTCGAACGCACGCGCTACGGAGACCTCGCGCCGGCATTTTCTCAAACTGCTGGGCGTCGGTGGCCTCGTGCTGGTGGCCGGCCCGGGCGGCGTGACACGCCTGGACGCCGCCGGTCGGCGTCTGCTCACGTGGGCCGAGCCGTGGTCGCCGGTGGCGTATGTGTCGCTGCAGGACGACGGGACGGTCACGCTCGTTTGCCACCGCTCGGAAATGGGGCAGGGCATTCGCACCACCATGCCCATGATCATTGCCGACGAGATGGAGGCCGACTGGGCGCGCTGTCGTGTGGAGCAGGCCCAGGGCAACGAGAAGAAGTACGGCTCGCAGAACACCGACGGCTCCACCAGCATCCGCAACTTCCTGTCGATTTATCGTGAGGCGGGAGCCACCATGCGCGCGCTGCTCGAAGACGCGGCAGCGCAGCAGTGGAGTGTCCCCACCAGCGAGGTGCGCGCCGAGCAGCACGTGGTGAAGCACGCAGCGAGCGGCCGTTCACTGCCCTTCGCGTCGCTCATCGCGACGGCACGCGCGTTGCCCATGCCCGCCAAGGAGCGCGTGCGCATCAAGCGCCCGGCAGAGCGTCGGTGGCAGGGCAAGCGCATGCCGTCCATCGATCTCACCGATATGACCACGGGCAAGGCGACGTACGGCGCCGACGTGGTGCTGCCCGGCATGAAGTACGCGGTGATTGCGCGGCCGTTCGTGTGGGGTGGCAAGGTGGTGCGTGTGGACGACACGGCGGCACTGCGCGTGCCCGGCGTGGAGCGCGTGGTGCAGTTGCCCGAGGTACCCATACCGGGCGGGTACCAGCCGCTTGGTGGTGTGGCCGTGATCGCGCGGAACACGTGGGCCGCCATGGAAGGGCGCGATGCACTGCGCATCACGTGGGACAACGGGCCCAATGCGAGTTACGACTCGGTGGCGTTCAAAGCCGAACTGCAGGCCCGTGTGCGCGAGCCTGGCGCGGCCGGTCGTACGGTTGGTGATGCAGACGCCGCACTCACCAGCGCCACGCGTCGTGTGTCAGCCGAGTATTACGTGCCGCACCTGTCGCATGCGCAAATGGAGCCGTTGGTCGCATTGGCGCACGTGCACGACGGCGTGGTGGACGCGTGGGCGCCCACGCAGTCGCCGCAGGGAGCGCGTGATGCGGTAGCCGGCTTTCTCAAAGTGGACGCCGCGCAGGTCACCGTGAACGTGACGCTGCTCGGCGGCGGGTTTGGCCGAAAGTCCAAGCCCGATTTTGTGTGTGAGG
>JBBSPE010000096.1:0-17363 GCA_038259155.1 Gemmatimonadales bacterium | reverse complement strand
CGTATTCTGCCGTTGTTCGATTCGGGGGAGTTGGACGGCCTGCTGTTCTACGTGATGCCGTACGTGGAGGGCGAGACGCTGGCCGACCGACTCGCGCGCGAGCGGCAACTCTCGGTGTCTGACGCGGTGCAGATCGCGCAAAACGTAGCTGAGGGGCTGGACTACGCGCACCGGCACGGTGTGGTGCACCGCGACATCAAGCCGGCGAACATTCTGCTGCAGGACGGCAAGCCGGTGATTGCAGATTTCGGTATTGCGCTCGCGGTGGGGGCGGCCGGTGCCGGACGCCTGACGGAAACGGGATTGAGTTTGGGCACGCCGCACTACATGTCGCCGGAGCAGGCAACGGGCGACCAGCACACCGGCGCGCCAACGGATGTCTACGCACTCGGCTGTGTGTTGTACGAAATGCTGGTAGGCGAACCCCCGCACACGGGCAGCACCGCGCAGGCGATCCTCGGCAAGATCATTCTGGCGGAGCCGGACGCGGTGACGTCGCATCGCAAGGCGGTGCCTCCGCACGTAGACGCGGTGGTCCGGCGCGCGCTGGAGAAGGTGCCCGCCGATCGGTTTGCGGGCGCAGCCGACTTGGCAACGGCGCTGGACGATCCGGGCTTTCGGCATGGGGAAGTCACTGGCGTGAGTCCGGTGGAATCGGCTTGGCCGTGGAAACGGTTGGCACTCGGCATGACGGTAGTCGCATGCATCGCGGCTGGCGTTGCCGTCTGGCCCGGTGGCCCGCCGCGCCCCGCAGGCGGTGACGCCGCGCCAAACCGGGTGATGCGCTTCGCGCTGCCGCTTGGCGAAGAGGGCAACCTGTACCTTGGTGACACGCTTTCCACGACGTACGGGCGCCCAGCGGTCACCTCGCTGGCGCTCTCCCCGCAAGGTGATCTGCTGGTGTACACCGCGTGGCAGCAGTCGGAAGATGGCACCCTGCGTTCGCGCTTGTATCAGCGACGGCTCGATCAGGAGCGGATCACACCGATCGACGGCGCCGAGACGAGCGGTATCCCCTTCTTCTCACCGGACGGCAAGTGGATCGGCTTTTTTTCGGAAGCCGGATTGCAGCGTGCGTCCGTCCCAGAGGGCATCGTGGAGACAATCGTTGCCAACCCGGGGTTTCCCATCGGTGGCGCAACCTGGGGAGACGACGACACCATTGTGTGGTGGACAGCCGAAGAGAACCTGTATCGCGTCTCTGCAACCGGTGGGCCGCGGACGCTGTTGGCGGCGCGAGACACGGCGTTGGCTGGCTTCAACTTTCGACAGCCACACATGCTTCCGGGGAGTCGCGTACTGCTGTTCACCGGCGCGCCCGGCGCGCCATTTTTTGTTGATGTCGCCCAAGCCAGCGTATTTGCACTCGACGTCGCGACGGGAGAACGCCAGCTCGTGGTGGCGAATGCCACGGATCCCCGATACGTGCGAACCGGGCACTTGCTCTTCATGCGGGAGGGAACACTCATGGCTGTGCGCTTTGACCCCGACCGCCTCGTGGTGTCCGGCGACCCCGTAATTGTGGTGGATGATGTCATGCATGCCATCGGCATGCCGGCCAGTGTCTACAACTCGGGGAACGCACAGGTCGCCATTTCAGACTCGGGCGACCTCGTGTACGCTCGAGGTAGCGTGTTTCCGCCACGGCCCATGCGGCTTGTTCGGGTATCGCCTGAAGGCGCCGCCCAACCACTGGATGCCGAGCCAAACCTGTACCAATGGGTTCGAATCTCCCCCCAAGGGGATCGGCTGGCACTGTCACAGCGCGGCGCCAGCAACTCGTATCGTCTGTCTGTTCGTGATCTTGCGCGTCGCGTCACGGAACCACTGCGCAGTGGAGGAGGAGTTTCCGGTGCGCTTCCGGAGTGGAGCCCCGACGGTGGCTCGCTCGCGTTCACCCTCACTGGAGAGGAGGGCGCACCAAACGTGTCGCGGATGTCCGTAAGCGAGGCCGGCGTGCCGGAGCGTTTGGCTCCGTCCACTGAACTTCAGAGTATGATGTCCTGGTCATCACTTGGGGTCATCGCGTTTGTGCAAGCGAATGACATCTGGATGCTGCCTCCCAATGGACAACCTGCACCGTTCTTCACCTCGGATGCGATCGAGTCCTATGCCACCTTTTCGCCCGACGGCCGCTGGCTCGCGTACGTGTCAAACCAGACGGGGCGCCCTGAAGTGTATGTGAGGCCGTACCCTGGCCCTGGGCCGGCCACGCTGATCTCGAGTGCCGGTGGCTCTGACCCCGTCTGGTCGCGGAACGGGAGACAGCTGTTCTTCCTGCAGCCGATCGAGAGGCGCGTGGTGATGATGGCGGCTGACGTATTCGGCGAGGCCGATTTCCGCGCCAGCGCGGCTGTGCCGCTCATTGATCCGTGGCCTTACAGCACTGCTTTTCCCGGCAGGAGCCACGATGTGTTCGCCGATGGCTCATTCGTGGCGCTCCTGAAAGAGGCGACTGTCAGTGGGATCGGTACCCTCACCAGCACGCGACCGGCGAGAGAAGCGGAGAAAGTCAATGAAGTGCACATCATTCTCAACTGGTTCGAGGAGCTGCGTGCACGCGTGCCGAACTGATGCCGACAGGCACCGCTCGGTGAGCGGACAGCGCTGCACTGGTTTGCGAAGCTCGCAGCTGCGCGGCATGCTTCTCAGTGTGCGTCTCCTCGGTGTCCTCGCGCGCTCGTCGTTGTGATCGTACCAATAACGACAGGCTGTCTCAGCCACATGTCGTCCCACCCGCCAGCATCATGAACCTGCGCGACCAACTCCAAGGTGCACTCGGTGATGCATACGCCCTCGAGCGGGAGCTCGGTGGAGGCGGCATGTCGCGCGTGTTTGTGGCCGAGGAACGGGCGCTCGGGCGCAAAGTGGCGGTGAAGGTGCTGCCACCGCTGCTGTCCAGCGGCGTGAACACTGAGCGATTCCAGCGGGAGATCCAGGTTGCGGCGCGACTGCAGCACGCGCATATCGTGCCGGTGCTCACCGCGGGAGACGCAAACGGACTGCCCTTCTACACCATGCCGTTCGTGGAAGGCGAATCGCTGCGGCACCGACTCGAGCAGGGTGGCGCGCTGCCGATCGCTGATGTGGTGAGCATTCTGCGCGACGTGGCGAGAGCGTTGTCGTACGCCCATGAGCGCGGCGTGGTGCACCGCGATATCAAACCGGACAATGTGATGCTCTCCGGCCGCAGCGCGGTGGTGACAGACTTCGGCATCGCCAAGGCCATCAGCGCATCGCGCACGCAGGACGACAGCGCCGGCATTACCCAGGTGGGGATGTCGATTGGTACGCCGGCGTACATGGCGCCGGAGCAGGCGGCAGGTGATCCGGCCACTGATCACCGGGCCGATCTCTACGCCTTCGGGTGCATGGCGTTTGAACTGCTCGCTGGCACGCCACCGTTCGTGGAACCGTCGCCACAGCGGCTGCTGGCGGCACACATGGCCCGGGCCGCCGATGACATCGCCACCCGTCGCCGCGACACGCCGCCAGCGCTCGCCGGAATGGTGATGCAGTGCCTGGAGAAACGTCCGGAAGACCGGCCGGACTCGGCCGAAGCGGTCGCCCACGCTCTCGAACAGGCCACGCGCGGCGGCGACCACCACAGTACCCCCCCGATTCCGACTGCGGCTCCGGGCGCCCTGTGGCGCGCGCTGCTCGTGTATGCAGTGACCTTCATGGCAGTCGCCGTGCTGGCAAGGGTGGCCGCTGCCGTTATCGGTCTCCCCGATTGGGTATCTCCCGGGGCGCTAGTGGTCATGGGGCTCGTGCTTCCGGCGCTGCTCTTCACCGGATACGTGCAGCGCATCGCGCAGCATGCCAATACCGCAACACCGACCGTGACACCCGGTGGTTCGCGAGTGCCGGTACCGCGAGGGACCGTCGCGACCCTGGCATTGAGAGCGAGCCCGCATGTCAGCTGGACGCGCGCCTGGCGGGCCGCGGCTCTCGGTGTTGGCGGCTACGTGGCCGTGGTGGTCGTCTTCATGTCGCTTCGCGCGTTGGGCATTGGTCCGGCGGGCTCGCTGCTTGCCTCTGGAACGCTCAGCGACCGCGAGCCGCTTCTCGTGGCCGACTTCGAGGTTGCGGGCCCGGATTCAGCGCTGAGCCTGGTGCTGACCGAGGCGCTGCGCACCGGCCTTGGCGAGTCTCGCGCGATTTCGATTGTACCCGTGAGCGCTGTGGCCAGCGCACTGCAGCGAATGCAGCGATCACCGGACGCACCAATGGACGTCAGACTCGCGCGCGAAATCGCGCAGCGCGAGGGTATAAAGGCGGTGGTCGCAGCGGTGATCGCACCGGTGGCCAGCGGCGGCTACTTGCTGTCGATACGATTGGTGGATGCCAGTACGGGAGACGTTCTCGCGAGTAGGGAGAGGTCTGCACCGGACGCGCAGGGGCTGATCCCAGCGGTGGACTGGCTCTCCCGAAGACTGCGTGAGCGCATTGGCGAGTCGATCCGGGGCGTTCAGGCTACGCGCCCGCTGGAGCAAGTGACGACGGCATCGCTCGACGCACTGCGAAAATATGCAGCGGCGACTCGTGAACTCAATGTGCACGCCGACTACGCCGAGGCGATCCGGCTCTCACGCGAAGCGGTCGCCGCAGACAGCACCTTCGCGATGGCCTACGTCTCGCTCGCACGTGCGCTCGCTGCTTCCGGTACGGGAGCACCCGGCGAGAGTACGATGGCGCTGGACAAGGCGTACGAGTATCGCGACCGTCTCACCGAGGTTGAACGGCTTGTCCTCGAGGCGTACTTGCTTGGCCCGCTGGGATCACATCCGGATCGCCCTCGACAGATTGCCGCCTACGAACGTCTGCACGAGCGGTATCCCGAGATCAAGGGTCATCGAAACGCGCTCGCACTGCACTACATCGATCGCCAGCAGTTCGCGCGTGCAGACTCCCTATGGGCCGAGGCCCGCGCGCTGGGGGATACCACGCTGTACAACTGGACCAACCCAATGCACTCGCAGCTGTTTCAGGGAGAGTTAGCCGAGGCACGCCGGCTCTTTGTAGCTGCTCGAACGGTGTTTCCCGGCGAACCAGTGCTCGATTGGAACGAAGGCGTATTGCTGTACGCCGAGGGCAAACTCGATTCGGCGGCCGCTGTCTTCGAAAGGTTTCAGGAAAGCGGCAACGACCAGATGCTTGAGAACGGGCTACGCTCGGTTGCGGCGATCTACGCGCTGCGAGGACAGGTGGAGCTCGCGCTGCGCCAACTGGCCGCGAGTCAGGCGGCTTCTGCGGCTCGTGGTGTACGGTCAGTGACGTCGTTGCCGGGAGCGCTGCTTTGGGCGTCCTTCGTGTTGACAAATCTCGACAACCCCACGATGGCGCTGGCGATCGTACAGGGCGCCCTGCAGACGGTGCCCCTTGATTCCATTCCGATGCAGGATCGACCGTACGAGATGCTGGCGATGATCTATGCAAAAGCCGCCCAGCCAGCGCTTGCCCGAGAAGTACTCACTCGCTACGAGATCGAGATCACCGATACCGTCGTGCTTCGCCTGCGACGCCCGCTCCGTCAAATCGCCGACGCCTGGATCGAGCTCGCTGAGGGACGCCCGCTTGACGCCGTGGCCACGTTCCGCGCGTCCATGATGCTGCCAGATGGCCCTGTAAACCGATGCATGACCTGCCTCGACGCGGAGGTGGGCCTTGCGTTCGACCGTGCCAATATGCCCGACTCGGCGATTGTCGCCTTGGAGTCGTTCGTCAACGGATATGCAATGCTCGACGTCGAATATGAGAAACGTGCGTGGGCCACCAGGCGGCTGGGCGAGTTGTATGACGCCCAAGGCAACCGAGAGAAAGCCGCACAATATCTCGGTGCGTTTGTGGAGCTCTGGAAAGATGCTGATCCGGAGTTTCAGCCGGCGGTTCGCAGCGCGCAAGCGCGCTTGCGCGAGCTTACCGATTCGGAACGCCGGTAGCGAGACTATCGGCGCGCTCGAGCTCCGGCCAGGCATTCTGCCTGCGCCGCTTGGATGCTGAGATTCCGCGCCTCAAGCCCCGCCGTCTGACGGTCACCGGCAGTTCGTGCAGGAGTCGCGTGCAGAACTGCGCCAGCCACTGCATCGTGGTGGATAGCACGTTGTCGACGCCGCGCCACGCCAAGAGGTAGGTGCAGGCGGTCACCAGAGTCTGAGCGTGGCGTTGCGCTGGGCGCGGATGTGAATCAAACTTGGCGGTCGAGCTCAGGTACGAATCTGTTGATCCACCGATTGCCCACGAAATCGACCGGATCGCCGCCCGCCAGGTCGGATATCCAGCTCACCGCTCCGAAGCAGGCAGACCACCCGCTCCCCTATCTATGCCCACGTACGGCGCGAAGGACATGGCCGCCAGCTGGCGGACCGTGCGAAAGAACACGATCCAGATCGCCGAGGACATTCCGGCGGACCATTACGGATACCAGGCCACGCCTGAGACCCAGACCGTGGGCGCGATCCTCGCCCACCTGGCGAGCTACTCACCGTGGACGGAGACGGTGCACGGCGCCAACCGCATGCACGCGGTCACCGGCGAGGACTTTGGGCGCTTCATGGCCGAGAGTGGGCAGCTCGCCGCGACGCTCACCAGCAAGGACACAATCCTCGAAGCACTGCGCACGCACGGTGACTCGTTCGCGGCCATGCTCGACGACATGTCCGACGAACAGTTGGCGGAGGGCGTGACGCTGCCCGGCGGCGAAAAAGGTCGCATGGAGATGCTGCTCGGCGTGAAGGAACACGAAATGCACCACCGCGCGCAGCTCATGGTGCTGGAACGCATGCTCAACATCGTGCCGCACCTCACGCGGGCGCGGCAGCAGCGCCAGCAGTAGCCGCGGACACAGCGGATGCCCACCACCACTGGCGCGGTCGCCGAACACCCGATCCCCAGGCGCGCCGTCTGGAGCTGGATCCTCTACGACCTCGCCAACACCATCTTCTCGATGGGCGTGGTGTCGCTCTACTTCTCGCTCTGGGTGCGCGACCAGGTGGGGGCAGACCGCGCGGACACCGTGTACGGCATCATCACGGCGGTGTCCATGGGCATCATCTTCGTCATCTCGCCGTTGTTGGGTGCGATGACGGACCGCGCGCGGCGGCGCATGCCGTTTCTGGTGGTGAGTACGCTGCTGTGTGTGAGCTTCACAGTGGTGATCGCGCGTGGTGGCTATTGGATCACGATGCTCGCGTTCATCTTCGCGAACGCCGCATACCAGGCGGGGCTGCAGTTCTACGACGCGCTGCTGCCCGAGGTGACCACCGAACACAATCGCGGGCGCATTTCGGGCATCGGCGTGGGCATCGGCTATCTCGGCTCCTACTTTGCCGTGGGCATCGGCTTCTTGCCGCAGTCAGAAAGCAAGCCGTTCCTGTTCACCGCCATCGCCGTGGCGTTTCTCGTGCTGAGCATTCCCTGCTTCCTGTTCGTGGGCGAGCGCGGGAATCCCAATCCGCGGCCGGTGTTCGGCCTCGCGATGATCAAGGAGAGCACACGCGACACGCTCCGCACGCTGCGAAGCGGCAGTGAGTATCCCGGACTCCTGCGCTTCCTGTTGGGGCGCGTGTTCTATACCGACGCCATCAACACGGTGATCAGCATCATGACGCTGTACACGGTGAACGTGGCCGTGGCGTCCGGACTCTCCACGACGGACGGTGAGGGCAAGGCGCGCCTGATCATGCTCGCGGCTATCTCGTTCGCGGTGATCGGCGGTTTTGTGTGGGGCTCGATGGTGGACAAGATCGGTCCCAAGCGCACGCTCAACTACGTGCTCTACCTGTGGATGGCGACGTTCATTGGCGCGGCGTCCGTGGGACTTTTCGGGTTGCCCTGGCAGACGCTCTTCGTGGTGGCCTCGATGGCCGGCGTGGCGCTTGGCGGCATCTGGAGCGCCGACCGTCCGCTCATGCTGCGGTTGACGCCCCCGGAGCGCATTGGCGAGTTCTACGGCCTGTACGGCATGGTGGGCCGCTTCAGCGCCATCACCGGGCCTTTGGTATGGGCGGCGGTGGCGTGGCTGTGCATCGACCAACTGGGCATGTCGCCGGCGCGCGGTCAGGGCATTGGCGTGCTCGTGCTGCTGAGCTTCATTCTCGTGGCCCGCTGGATCCTGGGGCCGGTGTCAGATGAGCCACGCTCGCCGCGTAATATGCCTCAACCTGAGCCACTTCCTGTTCGGTGAGGCTGGCGAACTCCTCGCTGCGGGCGCGCCTTGACAGTGTGCCATCGTTCTGTCTCAGGAAGCGATGCAGGAGGTCGAGCGTGCGTTCGGGCATGTCGACGAGCGAGGAGATGGACGCGATGAACGCATCGTAGGCCTTCAGGTACGAAATCTCGTACGGCAGGTCGCTTTCGATTGTGCTGCGCACACAATGGTACAGAAACTCGGTGTGCGCCGTTGCATCGAAGTAGCGATACCAATCGGCGGTTTCATTGAGCACCTCCACGTTTCCGCGGGACGTGGACCGCCATTGGATGTACGACAGCAGCGGTCGCGAGTAGCTCTCCAGCACCTTCCGGTAGGCGGTGATCTCCCGCAGCATCACCGCGCTGACCGGGAACACCATGCCGGCCGGGGCAAAGCCTGCCGCGGCCAGCACGTGGTGCAGCAACCAGCGATGCACGCGGCCGTTGCCATCTTCGAATGGATGCACATACACGAAGCCGAATCCCAGAGAAGCAGCCGCGACCACGGCATCGATGTCGCCATGGCCCGCGCGCTCATCAAAGCGTACAATCCCGTTCACGAGCGAGCGCAGGTCTTCCGCACGGGCGGAGATGTGCTCGGGAATCGGTTCCTCTGTAACCCGATCGTGCGCGCCCACAAATCCGCCGTGCTGTCGCAGGCCAAGGGCCACAAAACGATGGTCGCCGATCACCTGTCGTTGAAGCGCCTCAAGTGTCTCGATGGACAGCGGAGTCGAGCCGGCCGACGCGATGGACTGCGCCCACCGATTCGTTCTGTCGGGCGCCGGCGCTTCACCTTCGATCTGAAAGGAGGCGCGGCTGTCGCTCAGCAGGAGAAAGGCGGCAGCCCGCGCCATCACATCCGGATGCACCGCTCCGATCACGGACCCGGCGTGCGAGCCCAGCGCACTCGCGGAAAGCGCATCGAGGGTTGCCGTGCGCCGAACCAGTGGGCAGAACTCGCGCGTGCCGGGCAGGTTGTTGCGGACGCGATGGCGCCTCGACAGGGTGCCACGAGACAGGGCGAACTGCTGTCGCGGGTTCACGGCGTTCACCGCCGTGATCTTTCCCGCATTCGGGAGGTCGAGCAAGTGGCCGGTGAGCCACTCGTACAGGAACCACAGGCGCCGAAGCTGCGTGCCGTTCGGCACAGCGCGGACTGCGTCTGCAACCTCGGCTGCGGGCACCACGCGGAAGAGCGCGGCGAGCACGGCGAGGTTCACGCCCTCCCATTTGAGCGCAAAGCTCACCTGATCGCTGAACGAATCGGCGGGTGCGTATCGATCGGGTTTGATGGTCCAGACGCCCTCTTCGCGAGGGCGATTCCTGCCAGCGATCGCGGCCAGGGCGGGGGGGACGGGCACGCGGAGCCCGTACGTGGCCATGAGCCACGCGTAGCCGGCTGGTGTTGCACCATTCGGAGGGGTCAGTTCACGAAAACGGCTCACGATTCACGAAAAAAGGCCACCAGCTGTCTGTTTCACGAAAAATACTCACAGATCAGTCCCTGCGCTCTCGTTCCTGGGGATCGCAGGAAGGGCGTCGTCTCCGCTGACTGTCAGACCCCCCGGCGATCTTGTGGGTGCCCCCGCTGTCACCGCACCCGCTCCAGGAGGCTTTGCATGCCCCGCTGCGACACCGACACCCGCTGGCACACGCTCACCGATGATCTGGCCCTCTGCCTGCGTCAGCTCAAGGATGATCACCTCTTCATCCTCTCGCACCGCGACGTGAACTACTACGTCCAGATCGCCGGTTCGAGCCACGGACCGCTCCGCCTGGAGGCCGCGAACAACACCTACATCGAACCGCCGTCTGCGTTGCTCACCGTGGAGCAGTACAACCGGATGCTCGCGCTGGGCTGGAACGCGGCCACACACGGACCGCCGGAGCTGGCTGTGACGCCCCCCATGCCCGGCGGCAGTCCCAACTTCCATCTCGATACGGTTGGCGCGCTGGCCGACCTGCACGTTGCCGCCGCGCTGCTGGTGGCAACCCTTCGCGATGTGTACGGCGTGGGCAGTCCGGAGGCACTGGAGTATCACTGCTTTCACAACGAGCACGGCGACATCTCGCTCGAAGGCTTCCGGGTTCAGCGGCGGTAGTCTACTCGTCCCGGAGTTCCTCGCCCACCCCGTCCACAAACAGCTCAACCTTCCCGCACCGTGGACACATGTAGACGTCAAAGTGCTCCCGATTCTCGAAGAGCTCTGCCAGATCCCCGAACACACTCCAGCGCGTGCCCTCATGAAACTTCTTGGTGCCTAGGAACTGGAGCGGCGTGAGGCAGCGCAGGCAGGACAGGGTTCCGCGGTCAGTCATTGTCTTTCTCCAGCGTGAGGCGATGTAGTAGTGGAGGTGCGCAGCCGAATGTTGCGTGGGTGGGCGGGTGCTCGGCTACCGCTTGCCCCCCTTCCGCGGAATCAGCTCGTCCGCCATGGCCGCGTGGTACACGTACGACGCCATGATCGTCGCGTTCTTCATCAGGTCTTCGGGCTGGATGATCTCCAACGGATCAAGGTTGCTGTGCCCACCCTGACCCGGCGTGGGGTCCTGCAGAAACTGGAAGCCCGGCAGACCAGCCTCGTCGAACGCGATGTGATCCGTGCTGCCCACACTCTGGTTGGACACCACGGTCATGCCAAGATCACCGAACGGCTGCATCCACGCGGTGAGCATGGCGCGCGCGCCCTCATTGGCCTGCAAATAGATGCCGCGGTACTGCCCTGAACCGTAGTCCTGATTGAAGTAGGCCGACAGCTTGCTGAACGCGGGCTTGGTGCCGACGCTCGGATCGTTCGCATTGCCAAAATGATCGCGCACGTACGCGCGTGACCCGAACAGTCCCTGCTCCTCACCGCTCCAGAGCGCCACGCGAATGGTACGACGCGGCTTGGCACCGATGGCGTGCAGAATGCGCATGGCCTCGAGCGCCACTGCCACGCCCGACGTGTTGTCACTCGAGTTGGGGCTTGCGTGCCACGTGTCAAAGTGCGCGCCCAGCATCACGACTTCGTCTGCAAGATCGGAGCCGCGAATCTCGCCCACGAGGTTGGACGCCTTCACCACGGTATCGCCGATCGCATTCCGCACCTCGAGCTCCACGCGCACGGGAATACCGCGCTGCGCGATGCGATACATGCGGTTGTAGTGCTCGGGCGTCACGGCCACGATCACGGGCGACGCGAGATCAGCCGCACGCGACCAGCGGTCCTGCTGTGATCCGGGCCGCGAATAGCCGCGCACGGCACCCAACCACCCACTCTCACTCTGCAGCACCGCGACCACACCCTCCGCCTTGAGAAACGCAAAGCGCTCGGCAGCCGAAATGGTGTTGGGATTCGGGACTGCACGTGCAGCGGGTGCACGCTCCGGCACGATCACCGTGTGCTCCAGTGCCGACAGCTGTTCGTCCGTGAGGCGCGGCACGCCGTTGGTCATGCGCGCCAGGTCCACCACAGCGGGCGGCGTGGCCAGCACCATCTTTCCGCGCAACGTGCCGCGCACCTTGTCCAGGTCGGCACGCGACCTGAGGTCCACAATCACTGCGTCCGCCACCTGCTTGCCATTGGTGCCCGGCGTGTGCGCGATGGGATAGCCCACCATGGGCGAATAGTCCGGCGCGAGCATGTGAATGGACACGTACTCATTGTCCCACGTGACGCCGTAGTCCATGTACGGCTCAGCGGCCACGTTCACGAGGCCCATGCGGGTCATCTCCGCGAGCATCCATTCCTGCGCCCGCTGCATGTCGCGCGAGTTGGTGAGCCGGGCGCCGAGTACGTCGGCGATGTAGCTCTCGTACTCCATGACCTGCGACTGCTGCAGTCCCTCGGTGCGGATCTTGGCGACCATGACCGGGTCGACGCCGGGATCGGCGAACGGAGTCGCGGCGGCGAGCAGCGCGATGGCGAGCATGTAGACAGCAGGCAGGACTCGCGGCATGACGATCGTTCCTCTTGCGGTGGGATTGTGTCGACGGTACATCGCGGAAGGCAGTGACGACACGACGTTGGTGGCTGTCGCGTCCCTGCGAGTATGGCGTGTTCCAGCGGTTGGCGCGAGTCTGCGTTGCGGGTCGCGTCGAATCATCGGCCGACCTACCCGTTTCCTGAGGAGAACGATGCACAGGCAGCAACGGGCGGCGATGCGTGCCGCAGGTACACTGGCGGTGCTGTTTGGCTGTGCGACGGCGGACCCCACCGGCGACGATTGCGCGACCTGCGGGATCGTGGTGACGGAGCTTCCCCCGCTCGGTGAGCGCGACGGCCCGTTGGCGATTGCCACTCTCGAGAGCCGCTCTGCCGAGAACAGCGCCGGCGATGTCGTGCTGTACGGCATCTATGCGAGCATGCTGCCGGTGCTGGATCGGCAGGGTGGCCTCCGGCGTACACTCGGCCAACTCGGAAGCGGCCCTGGTGACCTGCGCGAGGTGGGCTCGGTAGCGTTTGGCGCGAACGACTCGCTGTTCGTGTTCGAGTGGGGAAACGTTCGCTATTCCGTCTTCTCGCCGCAGTACGAGTTTATCGCTTCAGGACCGTTACCCTTTCAGCCGCAGATGGGAACTGTCGTCCTGCCAGACGGACAGTTTGTCTTCAACCTGGCGCTTGGAGGTGCGGGCGCGTCCGGACAACCCCTGCACTTGGTGGGGCGCGACGGACGCCTGCTGCGGAGTTTCGGTAGCGAGGACCCCGAGTCACTCCGGGGCGTGCCGAACGGAACGGGGCGCGCGCTGGCGGCCACCGCAGACGGCCCCGTCTGGACCGCGTACAATACGCAGTACGTGATGGAGCTCTGGAATCCGGATACCGGCGTGCTCTTGCGACGCCTCAAGCGCGAAGTGGACTGGTTTCCTCCGCGCATGACGGTGGTTCCGCGAGACGCAATCCCTCCCGCGGAACCGCAGCCCTTCGTGAGCGGCCTTCGCCACGACGCGGCAAACCGCGCGCTCTGGGTACTGCTCAGAGTCGCCGACCCCTTGTGGGAGCAGGTGATCGGGCCGCGCGAGGGCCACGGCTACGTGTCCGTGAGCGATGAGCAGGGCTACTACGACAGTGTAGTGGAGGTGCTGGATGACACCACCGGCGAGCTGCTCGCGAGCGTTCGGCTGCCGTACTATCTGCGACAGTTTCTCGGCGACGATCAGGTGGGCGGCGTGGTGGAGGACGACGAGGCGATTCCGTACTACGTTCGGAACCGTCTCGGCTTCACGCGCGCTGCGAAGCAAGCCGCGCCGTGACCGCGTTCGACGGCCTCGGCGCGACGTGATCGCCTGGTCGGCGTCGCCCTACCGCAACTTCGCCCGATCCACCAGCCGTTGCACCGTGTCGAGCACCGCGGTGGCTTGCGCAGTGTCTCCTGCCGCCTCCAGCGAGCCGGAGAGATACTGCCCGGTGATGGCATACATGATCGGAATGCCAGCGGACGCGTCGTCCACCCAGCCGCCCTCGTTGATGAGCGCCTGCATGCCGCCGTATTCACCCCACAGCGAGCGGCTGCCGGCCACGTCCAGCATGTCGTTGCCGCGCAGGGGAATGAACGACAGCGACGGCTCCGGACGCTGCGCCACCAGCATCTGCGACAGGCCACGATTGATCAGGTGGTCACCGAAGCCGAGCGTGGTGGCGTAGCCGCCGTAGGAGAAGAACACACCGCGTTCGGGAAAGCCCTGCTTGATCATGTAGAGCAGGAACTGCTCGTCGCGCGTGAGGGTCTGGTTGGAAATGGTGATGTCCAAACCGGCGTGTACAAACCGCTGCGGTGCCGGCAGGCCGACAATGGGCGGTACGGCGTCAATCTCGGCGCGCGTGAGCGCCAGCAACGGCTTGGTGGGCATGGTCCACTGCTTGTCGCGATACAGCGCCGGACCGGCTTCGGCGTCGTAGGGCTCGAGCTTGCGGGCCTGCAACTGGTTGGTGTACCAGTCGGTGCCGAGGTACGGCACCACGGCCACGGTCACGTCCAGCCGGATGCCCTCAACGGCCTGCGCGTACCACAGCGGGAACGAGTCGTTGTCGCCGTTGGTAACGAGAATGCCGTACGGCTCCACGGAGTTGAGCAGGTCGCGCGCCCACTCGCGCGTGAACGTATGCTTGTTGCGCGGCGCGTCAATGGCGTTGGTGATGAGCGGGATGAGCGCGAACGCCAGCACCGGAGCCGCGAGGCGGTAGCCGCGATCAGTGGGCGCTTCCGTGTTGCCCAGCTTGGTGGCCAGGAACGACCACACGGCACTCAGTCCAAGCCCGGCCCACAACCCCCAGAGCGAGAAGCTCCAGAGATAGAAGTAGTCGCGATCACGCACCTCGCGGTCCACGCTGCTGCCCAGTTCGGGCGCCTGCGAGAAGCCGTACTTGAAGTTGAGGTACACCACCAGCGCGACGGTGAGCGTGAATACGAGTCCGCCTACGTACCAGAATGTTCGTCGGTCGCGCCTGAAGTGCACGATGCCACCGGTGATGCCAAGCGCGAAGAACAGGAACGCGAGCGCCGACTGCGCACCCGGCGCCTGGTTGAACGCATCGCGGAACCACTGCCACTTGAAGTACAGCCAGAACATGCCGTACTGCGCGGTGATGGGTGCCTTGCGATCGGCGACGTTGTGTCCGGAGTACTGCTCACGATCAATGTGCGACTTGAGCCGACGCCACGTCTCGGCGCTGAACGTGCACGACACGGCAATGCCGTCGGTGCACGCAGAGGTGGCGCCACTGTTGAGGTACGGTTGATGCGCCGCGCGGATGGGCATGGCCGCAAACGGCGTGAGCCCGACCACGGCGACGCCGAGTGTGCCGAGCAGCAGGCGCCAGCGCAGCAGCACGGACGGCTGGCGCATGAGCACCACGAGTCCGATGGCCGGCAGCGGCAGGAATCCGGCCGGGTGATTCGCGTAGCCGAGTCCGACGAGGTACGCGGCGGTAAGCAGGAAGCGGTCGGAGCTCGGGCGATCTGGGGCGTCACTCCAGCGCAGCATGAGCCAGCTCACCACGGCCAGGCCGAGCAGGGCCAGGGAGTAGACCTTCTCGTTCACCACGCTCTGGTTCCACACGGTGAACGCCGTGCCGCCGATGATGGCGCACGTGGCCGCGGCCGCAACACGCGCCCACTTCACGGTGATGAACGTGCGCAGGACACCGTAGCCCACCAGGAACCAGATGCCGGACGACAGCGCGCTGGTGACGGCGGACAGCAGGTTGATGCGCGCGCCGTATTCGATGGGGAAGGGAATCAGGCCAAATGCGTGTGCGAAGATCACGAACACCGGATTGCCCGGCGGATGCGGCACGCCGAACACCTTGGCGGCGGTGATGAATTCGCTGGTGTCCCACATGGCCGTGCTGGGCGCGAGCGTGAACACGTACAGCGTGAGCAGCGCGAGTGCGACCACACCGGCGGGGATCCACGGCGCGTCGCTGAACCGTGCATCCTTGGGCGCGGGCTCCGTGCCGCTGCCCTTGCCCCACGTCATCAGCGCTGCGGGAATCAGTCCGGCGTAGCCGATGGCCAGGCACAGCGCCGAGACGGTGGTGCCACCGCGCCAGAGGTCGGCATAGCCGATGACGAGCACAACCGCGGCGAGTGCGGCATAGAGCGGCGCGCGTCCGCGTGCGGACGTTTCAGAAACGGACATGAGGTTGGTCGGAAGGACGAGGAGAGTCGATCAGAACGAAGTGTCGGACAACGGGCGCTCGGACGACGTGCGCGCTGCGGCTGGCGGGCGCGTCGTCCAGCTCGTGGCGCGCACGGGCACGCGGTCCGTCTCGTTCACCACGAAGGCGTACGACTGCGCGACGGCATCGCGTGGGACCACGGTGCGGAGCTCCCACAACCCGCTGGCAAGGTCGCGCGCCACGCGGAAGCGCTGCTCGGCATGTGTGCCGTTGACATCCGTCGCTGACGTCGTGCTCGCGATCGCACTGATCGTCAGGTTGCGCACGAGCGCGACGTGATTGGCCGACGGTGCCCGCAACGCAAAGCGGACGATCCGCATGGTGTCGTAAATGGTGTCGTACAGCGTGTCGTACACGGTCTGGTAGAGCGTGTCGCCAAGTGCGTGGCTGCGTGCACCGGTGGTCGCGCCGAGGTCCACGCGCGATGTGGACACGTCCACGCGGGACGGAGCCAGCGCAGACTCCACGCGCGGCACCAAGCGCGGAATCACGGTGTCGCCGATCACTTCGGCACGCGCGAGCACGGTGGCGCTGTGCGAGAACACATCGCTGAGCGACGTGACGCCCACCCACAGCGTGAGCACGGCGGCAACGGCCAGCGCGCCGGCGGAGCCGAGCACACCACGACGGCGCCAGCGGCTCACGGTGGGCGGCAGGTCGTGCTGGCGTGATACGCGGAGTCGGTCCAACCAGCTGGGGGCGGACGAGGTCTGCACTTTCGGCGCAGGCTCGGCGTGCAGGGCACCCATGATGGCGTCCACACGACGACCACGTTCGGCGGTATGCAGTGCCACGGGAGCGCGCAGGGCGTCCTCGAGCTCGGGAGGGAGCGTGGGGCGATCAGCCCGCGGGCGGTCAGCCATTGGTCACATCCGACAACAGGGTACGCAGGCGGTCACAGGCCCGGTGCACGCGCATCTTGAGCGCAGACACGCCGGTGCCGGTGATGGCGGCCATCTCGGGGTACGACAGCCCTTCGGTGAAGTGCAGCACCACGGCCTCGCGCTGCTCCGCTGGCAGCTCGCGCAGGGCTTGCGCGAGCTCGTCGCGCAGGAAGCGGCGGTCCAGGGCGTCGTCGGGGTGCAGGGCGTGGACGTCCGCGAGCTGCGTGATCAGCGCGGCGTCCACGGGCTCCGGCCGACGCTGCCGGTTGCCCGCGTGGGTGCGGCAGCGGTTCACGAGAATGCGCCACAACCAGGCGCGGAACCGGTCCTGCTCGCGATAGCTGCCGAGGTAGCGGTAGGCCCTCAAAAACGTGTCCTGCACGGCGTCCTCGGCCTCGCCGTGGTCGCCGAGGAGGTGGGTCGCGAAGCGCAGGGCGTCGTCGTGGTACCGGTCCACAATTGTCCGAAAGGCCTCGGTGTTACCAGCGAGGACGTCGCGGACGATCAGGGCGTCGGAGAGGGGCATGCAGGAGATAACCCCGAACAGCGGGGGATGGTCACAAAGGGGGCGACGGGAGGGTCGCGCGTGGGAGGTAACCCATGAAGATAGTCCGGGGGGGGG